>JAHEEM010000008.1:0-15317 GCA_024640695.1 Rhodospirillaceae bacterium
AACAGAAAACTTCCAACCGGCCGGCGCTCATCACCCAAACCAGACCGAGCCATCTTGATCGACGCAGCAAGCGCCTCGATCGCCCTGTCCTGCCCGAAGATCACCAGCTTGAGATCACGCTCCAACGAGCGCAGCACATCGCGATCGGAGGCGGACACGTTCTTTGGCGGAATACGCGCGATCTTCGCCACGATCTGCTGGATGAGCTCGACGTCGATCCGACCGCCGCGCTGATCCTCGGGCAGCAGGTGCTGAAAAGCCCCCGCCTCATCGATGACGTCGATTGCCTTATCGGGGAGATGGCGGTCGTTTATATGCTTACTGGAAAGCTCCGCCGCCGCTCGCAAGGCGGCGTCGTCGTACGTGACGTTGTGGTGCTCCTCGAAACGGCTCTTGAGGCCACGCAGGATCGCTACGGTCTCCTCGACCGTCGGCTCGATGATGTCGATCTTCTGGAAGCGCCGCGCCAGAGCGTGGTCCTTCTCAAAAATTCCGCGGTATTCCGTGTAGGTCGTCGAACCGATGCAACGCAGCTCGCCATTCGCGAGAACTGGCTTGATCAGATTCGAGGCGTCCATTACTCCGCCGGATGCGGCCCCCGCACCAATCACCGTGTGGATCTCGTCGATAAAAAGAATCGCGCCCGGCTGCTTCTTGAGCTCGCCGACGACTCCCTTGAGGCGCTTCTCGAAGTCGCCGCGATACTTGGTGCCGGCAATCAGACTACCCATGTCCAAGGCATAGATCGTGCTTTCCCAGAGAACTTCCGGGACCTTTTTCTCGACGATCAGCCGCGCGAGCCCTTCAGCCAGTGCCGTCTTGCCAACGCCGGCCTCGCCGACGAACAGCGGGTTGTTCTTGCGCCTGCGACAGAGAATCTGGACCGTGCGCTCGATCTCGGCTGTGCGGCCAATCAGTGGGTCGATGCGCCCCTGCTTTGCCATCGCGTTCAGGTTCGTCGTGAATCGTTCCAGGGAACTTGGCTCGACACTGGCTGTGCTTTCCTCGACGCCGTCCGCGGCCTCGCGTTCGGGCGCGCGGCCACCGTGAATCTTCGACACACCATGAGAAATGAAATTGACGACATCCAGCCGAGCGACGTCTTGCAGCTCCAGTAGATAGACAGCTTGTGACTGCTTCTCGCTGAAGATTGCAACCAAGACGTTCGCGGGCGTGACCTCTTTTCTTCCCGTCGACTGTACGTGAAACACCGCCCGCTGCAGCACGCGCTGAAACCCCAGCGTCGGCTGCACATCGACATCCTCGGCCGCCGCATTGAGCCGCGGTGTAGATTCGGCGATGAACTCACCAAGCTCCCGGCGCAGTTGGTCAATTTCCAGCCCGCAGGCCTTCAATATGTCGAGCACCTCGGGCGTGTCCAGCAAGGCGAGCAGCAGATGCTCAACCGTAATGAACTCATGCTGCGCATCGCGAGCACGCTGAAACGCTTCGTTTAATGCATATTCGAGTTCGGCGGACAGCATCAGTCAGGTCTCTTCCATTGTGCAAAGCAGTGGGTGCTGATGTTGCTCGGCAAGTCCTACAACCTGTGCAACCTTAGTCTCAGCGATTTCATATGTAAAAACTCCACAAACGCCCTTACCCTTAGTATGCACCTCGAGCATGATGCGTGTCGCGGTCGATCGATCCAACCCGAAGATGCTCTGTAATACTTGGACCACAAATTCCATTGGCGTGTAGTCATCATTTAATAAGACGACACGATACAACGGCGGCCGCTTCAGCCGCGGGCGCGCTTCCTCGACGGCATAGCCCTGACCCGCACCCCCACCGTCTTCATAAGACTCATCTGACATGTCTTGATAGTATGGGCGTCCAAGTGGAATTTAAAGCGACTCCGGCCCCAAGGGGCCGAACGGGCACGGGCGACCGCGCAAGCGCTGAGCGCGGATCCCACGAAGCTTATGTCGAACGCTGCCCCCGCCGGGCCGCTGGAGCCAGGGCGCCGCAGCATAAAGACCCCAGCGCCCGCAAGGACCTGGCGGCCTCAAACGGCTGAAACATTGAGATCCCGGGCTTTCCAGACCCTCCACATTCACTTGTCCGATGCGTCGGGCGTCCCTATGATGAGTTCTTAGGCATGCAGGCGCCCGGGATTATCAACCCGACCATGGATTTCCCAAAACTTCTACTCCGATGGAAGGAGCGGCCGATCGGCCAATGGCTCGGCGCCAGCAATCGGATACTGCCCCATGCTGCGAGCGCCGCTCTGGCTATCGGAATCGCCTATCAGGCCGCCAAGCTGACTTGGCTCATGATTCCGAGCGCTCCGCTAGACGCGGCCCCGCCGACCCTGGCGCCGCCGTCGGTAGGTGTCGCTGCTAGCCAGCGGCGTGGCCTCGACCTCGCGCCCGTCATTGATGCCCACCTCTTCGGCGAGGCCAATGCTACCCCTGCCCCCGTCGTCGAAACCGTGGTCGACGCGCCGGACACGAGCTTGAGCCTGCAGCTCAGCGGCGTGCTATTTAGCGGCGACCAAGATAACGGCTGGGCCATTATCGCCGCGAGCCGCGGCGAGGCGAAAACCTATTACGTTGGCGACGCGATCGATAATACCGGCGGGGCGATGCTGCACAAAGTCTACGCAGACCGCGTCATTCTCAACCGCGCGGGACGCCTGGAGACACTGCGCCTTCCGAAGGAGTTGTCGGCGAGCACCGCACCGCGCATGATGCAGCAGATGCCGACGGCTCCGCAGCCCGATAACTCGCTGCGAGATGTCATCAGCGACAACGCTGCGCGGATCACCGAGGTGCTCCGCATCGCGCCTTTTATCGATCAGGGACAAATGGTCGGCTTTCGCATCAACCCGGCACAGGATAGGGCCCTTTTCGATGCTCTCGGGCTGCAGCCGAACGACGTCGTCACCGATATCAATGGCATGGCGCTGACCGACCCGAGCAGCGGCGCGCAGGTCTTTCAGTCGCTGGGCGAAGCAACGATGGCGAACGTAACCGTCCTCAGGAACGGAACTCCCGAGGTCCTCGTAATCGACACGACCCAACTACAGCAACTCTCCGAGGGCCGCCAATGAGGTCTAATACGCCCGCACCCCAAGGACCGACGCGCGCAAAGAGAACCTTCATGTATCGACGCTTTCTCGAGATCCTGACCCTGAGCCTGGCGTTCGCCTGCTGCGGCATATCGCCCGCCAGCGCCCAGCAGGGAGCCCAGCAGATCATGCCGAACTATCGCGAAGCGGACATCCGCCAGGTCATCGAGGCGGTCGGTGAGGTTACAGGCCGCAACTTCCTCGTCGATCCGCGAGTCAACGCGCGCGTCACCCTGCTGTCATTCTCTCCGATGTCTGCCGATGCGTTCTACGAGGCCTTCCTAGCGACGCTGCAGGTGCACGGATTTGCCGCGATCGACTCAGGCTCCGTCGTCAAGATCGTGCAGGAAGCCAACGCGCGTGCCTTACCGACCGGCCCCGGGGGCGGAGACGGCGATCAGTTCGTAACGCAGACGGTGGTCCTGAAAAACATCGGCGCGGCCCAGCTCGTGCCGATACTGCGTCCGCTAATGCCCCAGACCGCGCATCTCGCCGCCCATCAGACGTCCAACATGCTGATCATGGCCGATCGCGCGGGCAACATTCAGCGCATGCTCAGCATCGTCGCGCGGATGGATCAGGCGGGTCAGGAGGACATCGAGGTCATCCGCCTCGAGAATGCCTCATCCAGCGAGATCGTCCGCATGGTCACGACACTCAACCAAGCCGCCGCTGCGGCCGGAGGCGCGCCGGCGGCGCAGATTGCGGCCGACGATCGCACCAACAGCGTGCTCATCAGCGGCTCGATCGACAACCGCTTGCGCTACCGCGCGCTGATCGCGCACCTGGATACGCCAAGCGAGAATGGCGGCGATACGCGTGTGCGTTACCTCAACTACGCCGAATCCGAAGAGCTCGCCATGAGCCTGCAGACGCAGTTCGGTGCAGCGGCCACCGGCGCCGAGGGCGCTGCGGCCGCTGGTGTGACGATCTGGGCCGACGCGGGAACAAATTCTCTGATCATCAATGCCCCTGCACGGGTGCTGCAGGACATGACGGCCGTGATCGACAAGCTCGACATTCCGCGCGCCCAGGTCAAGGTCGACGCGATCATCGTCGAGGTCAGCGAGGGTCGCGCAGGCCAGCTCGGCATCACCTGGGCACTGCAGGGTGCGGAGTCCAACGACGGCATCGGCCTCACGAACTTCGGCTCGACCGTCCCCGGGATCGCGCAGCTTGCAACTGCGAGCGCGGGCGGCACCGCGGATCCTTCCTTGCTTCCCGACGGGATCAACTTCGCCATCGGCCAGATTCGCGACGCTGGCACGAGCTGGGCCGCTTTGCTGACGGCTCTGGCTGGTGACGCGACGACCAACATCATCGCCACGCCGTCGATCGTGACCCTGGACAATACCGAGGCCGAGATTCGCGTCGGCCAGGAGGTCCCCTTCCTTACAGGCTCGTACTCGAATACAGGCAACGTCGCCGGCGCCGTCAACCCGTTCCAGACCATACAGCGCCAGGAGGTTGGCACCCGGCTTGCGATTACGCCGCAAATCAACGAGGGAAGCGGCGTAAAGCTCATCATCGAACAGGAGCAGTCGAGCATCAGCGCTGGCGCCTCGGGAGCCGTCGACCTCGTGACGAACAAGCGCAACATCTCCACCTCGGTGTTCGTCGAGGATCAGCAGATCCTCGTGCTCGGCGGGCTTATCGACGACCAGCTGACCGAAAGCGAGCAGCGCGTGCCGTTTCTCGGCAAGATCCCGGGCCTCGGCTGGCTGTTCCGTGCGCGCTCGACCGATCGAGTCAAAACCAATCTCATGGTCTTTATCCGGCCGACAATCCTGCGCGACAACATCCAAGCGAGCTTCGAGACCAATACCAAGTACAACTACATACGGGATCTGCAGCTGCAACAGGCCGACGATCCGGTGCAGCTCATGCGCGATGCCGAGCGGCCGCTGCTGCCGGAGCTTAGCGTCCCGCCGACGACCCCAGAATTGCAGGGCACGCCGAGCGAGGCGAGCGATGGCCGCTAAGCTCGAGCCGACCCTCGGTCGTGTGGAGGCCAAGCGGCTGCCCTTCGCTTTTGCGAAACGTCATGGCGTGTTGATCCAGAAGCAGCTGGATGACTGCACGGAAGTGATTTATCGCCATGGCGCCGCCGCGGCAAGCCTCGCGGAGGTGCGCCGCTACCTTGGCGGCCCAGTCAAATTCTCGAAAGTCGATCGCGAGGCCTTCGACGCCCGGCTGCAGCTGAGTTACGAGAGCGGCGCGGCCATGACCGTGATGGAGGGGCTAGACGAGGAGACCGATCTGCTCGAGGTCGCGCAGGCACTTCCGGAACCCTCGGATCTGCTAGAGAGCGACGACGAGGCACCGATCATCCGCCTAATCAACGCCGTGCTGACCGAGGCGGTCAAAAAGAACGCCTCGGACATTCACGTGGAGCCTTACGAGAACCGCTTGGCAGTGCGATTCCGGATTGACGGTATCTTGCAAGAGGTCCTGCAGTCACGCCGCGCGCTAGCGCCATTGGTCGTCTCACGCATCAAGGTCATGGCGAAGCTCGATATCGCCGAGAAGCGGCTACCGCAGGACGGCAGGATCTCGCTTCGCATCGCCGGACGCGCAGTAGATGTGCGCGTATCGACGATTCCGTCGGGCCACGGCGAGCGAGTGGTCCTTCGTCTTCTCGACAAGCAAGCCGGCAGGCTCGATCTAGCCGGCCTGGGCATGTCCGAGCGTGACCAGAACCTGATGGACGATCTCGTGCACAAGCCGCACGGTATCTTGCTCGTGACAGGCCCTACGGGCTCCGGGAAAACGACTACGCTCTATGCCGCGCTCGAGCGAATCAACGACCTCACGCGCAATATCCTTACGGTCGAAGATCCGGTCGAGTATCACCTCGATGGTATCGGTCAGACACAGGTGAACACCAAGGTCGACATGACGTTCGCGAGAGGCCTCCGCGCAATCCTACGCCAGGATCCCGATGTCGTTATGGTCGGCGAGATCCGCGACCTCGAAACCGCCGAAATCGCCGTGCAGGCAAGCCTTACGGGTCACCTCGTTTTGTCGACTCTGCATACGAATACAGCCGTCGGTGCCGTCACCCGGCTGCGCGACATGGGCGTTGAGCCCTTCCTGCTATCTTCGAGCATCATCGGCGTCTTGGCGCAACGCCTCGTGCGCATGCTTAACCCCGAAACGCGCGTGCCTTATACGGCGAGCGAATATGAATGTCGGCTGCTCGGCGTGGACCCCAGCAACCCGCCGCAGATCTACCGCGCTGCCGAAGATGAGCGCGGTTATGAAGGACGCACAGGCATCTACGAGCTCATCTCGATCGATGAGCAAATGCGCACGATGATCCATGACGGTGCCGGTGAGCATGAGCTTGAAAGTTACGCGCGCAAGCATGGGCCCAGTATCCGGCAGGACGGTATGAGAAAGGTGCTCGAGGGGGTGACTACCATGGAAGAAGTCGTTAGGGTCACGCGGGGCGACTAGCCCGGCCGGCATCAACACCGCCCGGCTTGCGGAACTAGAGTCTCATGGGTGCCTATCAGTACGTCGCCGTCGATCCGCTCGGCAAAGAGCACAAAGGCGTCATGGAGGGCGACACCCCGCGCCAGGTTCGCGGCCTGCTGCGCGAACGCAATCTGATCCCGGTCGAGGTCACCGAGATCGAGGGCAAGCGAGAGCTAAGACGCGAGCGTTTCGCACTAGGCAAGGGCCTTTCAGCACTGGACCTTGCGCTCATGACGCGTCAGCTCGCGACTCTGGCTCGCGCCGGGCTACCGCTGGAGGAGGCCTTACAGGCGGTTGCCGAGCAGAGCGAGAAGGCCAGGATGAAGAGCACGCTGCTGGGGGTACGCGCTAAAGTCCTGGAAGGACATACCCTGGCTGCCGGGCTCGAAGAATTCCCGAGCACATTCCCCATCGTCTATCGCGCCACCATCGCCGCCGGGGAGCAGGCCGGCAGACTCGATACAGTGCTCGAACGACTCGCCGATTACACCGAGGCCCGCCATTCGCTGCGCCAGAAGATCAGTCATGCGCTGATTTACCCGATCGTCCTGACCTGTCTTGCGATTACGATCATCACGCTGATGCTCGTCTATGTAGTCCCGAAGGTCGTCGGCGTATTCGAGTCGACGGGACAGACACTCCCTATCCTAACGCGTGCGTTGATTGCCCTGTCCGCATTCCTGCAGAACTGGTGGTGGCTGTTGCTCATGGCTCTGGCCCTGGGGATATTCGCAATAAGCCGAGTATTGCGCCAGGAGGGTCCGCGGCGCGCGGTCCATCGCTGGCTGCTCCGGCTACCGCTGATCGGCCGGGTCACGCGAGGCTTGAACACGGCAAGATTCACGCGAACGCTGAGCATTTTGAGCTCTAGCGGCGTTCCCGTGCTCGAAGCGCTCGGCATCAGCGCTTCCGTGGTCACCAACGTGCCGATGCGCGACGCTGTCGAAGAAGCGACCGTTCGGGTCCGCGAGGGCGGCGCGATCGGCACAGCAATGAGCCGTTCGAAACTGTTTCCGCCGATGAGCATTCACCTCATCTCAAGCGGCGAGGCCTCAGGTGAACTCGACAGCATGCTCGAGCGTGCTGCGGGCCATCAGGAGAATGAGATGGACAGCTTGCTTAGCACGATGCTATCGGTGCTAGAGCCGGCTCTCATTATCTTCATGGGCTTGATAGTCCTGGCTATCGTCATGGCAATTCTGCTACCGATCTTCCAGCTCAACCAGTTGATCGCGTAGACCCGCGATACCGCACTGCCCGAGCCAATCGTCGCGCCAAAATTTAATGCGCGATGAGAACCACCTAGAGGTCGGGTCAATTTTCGGCGATGTGCGATGAGTCACAGCTAACGGAAAAAGATGTTGCCAAGGTATCGCCTTGGGTTTATAAACGCGAAATTGACCGGTCAGATTATGACTGGTCGCAGGCTGCATTCACTGTTACTGAAAAATGTTTAGGTTCGCTTAGCTTGGAGTCCGATCATGTCAGTTCAGTCAGTCCATGAGACCGATATCGTCGAAGATGAGCCGTTAGAAGAAGACACGGCCACGGGCGATAATGAACCTATTACCGATAACGTCGGCGACCCATCTGTCGAGATCAATATCGAGCAGCTGCTTCAAGCGCTCGAGGCAGACCCCTTAGGGGCCTGCGGGAAGCACACGGTTGGAGCCCGTCATCGGCTCGAGGAACTCATGGAAAGCCGGCGCGCTAGGCGTGAGACCGAAGATTTCGACGATTACGTCATCTAACCAGCATCTAGATGGCCGCGCTACGTCTGCGTTCTAAAATTGATCCCGCTCCGCATAGAGACGCGCTGTATCTCTGAATCGGCGCCCCACTGACGAAAACGCGGTTTCTAGCAGAAATCCCTAGAGCGGGCTTGCAAGGAGCCCAGCAGAGCGCTGTAGTCATGCAGGCGCTCGACGATGACATGGAGCACTTCGCCTTCCTTCTGCACCTTGCCCTCGAATCCTAGCAATTTAGAGCCCAGCAACTCGGCTCGCTGACATGCCGATACGCGCTCCCATACGATAAGATTTAGGTAGCCCGTCTCGTCCTCGATCGTGACAAAAACAACCCCGGCGGCACTCGATGGCCGCTGACGGGTTATTACCAATCCGGCCGCACGGACGACCTCCCCGGACTTACGCTCAGTGACATCACAAATCGCCATCAATCCCATGGAATCGAAGCGAGGCCTCAGTAAGGCTATTGGATGGCGGCCGAGACTCAAGCCTGTGTGACGGTAATCAGCGGCGATATCCTCGCCTTCGGTCGGAGCCCTCAATAGAGGCAAACCCTCGGCGATCCGCGTCTGGCTCAGCAAAGTCGTCGGCTTTTGAATTCCAGCCACACTCCAAGCGGCTTCATGTCTATTTCTCGCGAGCGATTTGAGCGCCCCACCCACAGCGAGCGCATTGAGATCCCGGCCATCGAGCCGAGCCTGCTCGGCCATGCCTTGAATATCCGCAAAACCACCGGCAAGGCCACGAGCAGCCAGAAGCCGCGCGACACCTGCCTTGGATAGACCTTTAATCATCCGCAGCCCCAAGCGGACAGCCGGCCGGCCGTCCCTGGCACGCTCGAGCGTCGAATCCCAGCCGCTATGGTTTATATCGACCCTCCTAACCTCGACACCATGCTCTCGAGCCGACCGAATGAGCTGCGCCGGAGCATAGAAACCCATGGGCTGACTATTTAATAAGGCGCAACAAAATACCGCGGGCTCGTGACACTTGAACCAAGCCGAGACATAGACGAGCAACGCAAAGCTGGCTGCGTGCGATTCTGGAAATCCGTACTCTCCAAACCCTTTGATCTGATTAAAAATACGTTCCGCAAACTCATCGGCATACCCGCGTTCGCGCATGCCCTCTATGAGTCGCCGCTCGAATAGCCCCAGCCCGCCGCGGCGCCGCCAGGCCGCCATTGCCCGGCGCAGCTGATCGGCCTCTCCAGGCGAGAAGCCAGCTGCCACGACCGCAAGCTTCATCACCTGCTCCTGAAAAATAGGCACGCCTAGGGTTCGCTTTAGAACCTGTTCAACTTCGTCGCTCGGGTAGGTGACAGTCTCTTCACCGCTGCGGCGCCTGAGGTAGGGATGAACCATGTCTCCCTGTATAGGACCCGGACGGATGATGGCTACCTCGATCACGAGATCGTAATAGCAACGCGGCCTGAGGCGAGGCAGCATTGCCATTTGCGCACGCGACTCGATCTGGAACACCCCCACCGTGTCCGCCCTGCAGACCATATCGTAAACGGCTGGATCTTCAGCCGGCAGACTGCTCATGGTCAGGCTCTTGCCATAAAAACTCTGCATGAGCTCGAGCCCGCGCCGAATCACACTGAGCATGCCGAGACCGAGCACATCGACCTTCAAGAGGCCGAGCTCCTCCAAATCGTCCTTATCCCATTGGATGACGCTACGCTCAGGCATAGCGGCGTTCTCTATGGGCACAAGCCGAGTAAGCGGCCCCTGAGAAATCACAAACCCACCAACATGCTGAGATAAGTGCCGCGGGAATCCGATCAGCGTGGTCGCAAGCTCCAACAATCCGCGAATCTTCGAGTTACTCGGATCGAGCCCTACCTCTGCGAGCCGATCCGGGTCCACTTTCCAGCCATCCCACCACTGTATCGATCGGGCCAGCGATGCGATTCGAGCTTCTTCTATCCCCAACGCCTTGCCGAGATCACGTATCGCGCTCCGAGCCCTGTAGCGAATCACCGTCGCCGCAAGCGCAGCGCGTTCACGCGAATATTTACGGTAGATATACTGAATAATTTCCTCGCGCCGGTCGTGCTCGAAATCCACGTCGATATCCGGTGGCTCATCGCGTTCCTTAGATATGAATCGCTCGACGAGCATCTCCATTCGTGACGGATCGACCTCAGTAATCCCCAAGCAATAACAAACCGCAGAATTCGCCGCAGATCCACGTCCCTGACACAGGATGTTCTGCGAACGCGCAAACTGGACAATATCGTGGACCGTCAAAAAATAGGCCTCGTACCGTAACTCCGCGATGAGCTCCAGCTCATGCTCCACCAGAGCCTCGACACGCTGCGGCACACCCTGCGGCCATCGCCAACGCTTCCCTTCCGCAACGAGAGCGCGCAAATGACTTGCCGGCGTTGCACCGTGCGGAACGAGCTCGTGGGGATATTCATACCTAAGCTCATCGAGAGAGAAATCTATTCGCTCTGCTACGACCAGCGTTTCTCGGAGCAACTCGGCGGGATAGATACGCGCGAGCTCTGGCAACGGCCTCAGAAAGCGTTCCCCGTTCGGGTATAAGCTGGTGCCCGCCCTTTCCAACGGCACTCCAAGCCTGATGGCGGTGAGCGCATCTTGTATACGACGACGCTCATGGCTATGCATATGCACGTTGCCGCTCGCGACCATCGGCAGATCGAGTTGCCGCGCCATCTCCCTCCAGAGCTCGAGCAAGCGCCGGTCACAGCCGCCCAAGAAAAGCTCTACGGCCAGCCAGACTCTTCCAGAAAAACTGTCCCTGAGCCATTTACCATGCGCCAGAGCCGGCTGCTTTCCGGGTAACCATAAAATTGGGCTATCCGTAGCGTCGAGATATTGCTCGAAATCATTCTGATTCAGCTTATAGCGACCCTTGGGCGCTGCGCGCCGGGCGTGACTGATCAATGCTGCCAGCGCCCCATAGGATTCTCGGTCAGAAGCGAGCACGACGACATCAATGCCCTCCTCGAGCCTGAGTTCAGTGCCGACGATATATTGCAGCGGCAGCTCTCTGGCCGCGGCATGACCGCGCACGATACCCGCCAGCGAACACTCGTCGGTCAATGCCAACGCCGTGTAGCCGAGGCACGCAGCCTGCTTTACTTGTTCCTCAGGATGCGACGCGCCGCGCAGAAAGGTGAAGTTGCTCAGACAATGCAGCTCTGCGTATCGCATGGAGAAAAAATAACCCTAAGCAAAGAATCCATGCAGATACCAATCTCGGCTTGAGCAATGATCCTGAAATATCCATAACCTCTCGCCATGAGCGCTCGCTGCAATGTAGTAGTCCCTGCCGACTCCACCACCATCCCACCATCCACTCTCTATACGCTCTGGCCCATGTTTGATACACAAAGGCTCACGACCCTTATAACAAGGCAAATTATCGGCCGTGATCGGTAACCGCCGCGGCGTCGGCAGCAACCATAAGGGTCGCTGTGGCGCGAGCCCAGCAGTCAATGGCGGCCGCCGCTCATGCTGCAAAAACTGCCTCGACTTGGCCCAAGCCGCTTCCGGCCGATGCTCGTCGACGAGATCCATGCTGTAGAGGCTCTCCATGCCAAAACGTACCTGTAAACGTTCGATCAGGCTGCTCCCCTCGGATCCCGAATCATCCCCATCAGGATTACCGAACAAGACGCCATGGCTGGCAATAGCGGGCTCAGCGAGCCCTGCTTTCACACTCAGCGCGACCACAGGAGCAGCCAAACGGATTTGCTCCAATCGATCTACAAACAAGCTTATGAACCGACCTTCATCCTGAGTCGGCTCAGCAAACTGGATACGCTCTACCGTCACGGTGCAATCCAAATGACGGAAAACGCATGTAAAGCCCTGTGTCCGCACCTGGTGCCTGCGCAAATCTTCGACGAGACGCTGAATGAGCTTCTTACCTAGATTCGCCAGTATCACCGTACTGACGGTTTCATCGGCGAGCTCCGAATGAGCGGCAAGCTCTAGAGCAGGCTCGAAGTCCGGCCGCAGATCGTAGCTACCTCGGGATTTATCGAGCTCTTGCAGATATTGACGCCCGATCCGACGCGCAAATCCATCGCGCGGCAGGCGCATGCAATCACCAAAAGTACGTATCCCCATGCCCTTGAGCAATACCTGAATTTTCTCCGGCCATCCTGCTGCCGCTATTGGCAAGCTGCTCAAGCGCCCCGCCAATTCCTCATGGGACAAAACATCCTTCTGTCTAAAGCGCGCCAGCCATAGTGCCGCCAGTGCCGTGGGCGCGGCACATAAATACGCTGTAACGCATTCTTGCTGCAATAACGCTGCTAACGCACTCTTGATTGCCTCGATCCCACCAAACAATTTGAGACTACCGCCGACATCCAGTAGCAATGCGGCTGGCGGCTCTAAGCTCACGACGGATGTAAATTGCCTCGCCTCCCCGGCCAAGGTTTCAAGCTTCGCTCGCTCGGTCTGGGCACAACGCTTGATGACCTCGAGCGAGTCACTCAATGCAAACGCGGCGCTCAATTTGAGATCGGGCTTGATTCCCAAGGCAACGGCTTTGTCATTTGCAGCGATGACGCGTGTATAACCGTTGCAGAGATCCGTGACTACGGTCGCCCTATCGGTACTTACGCTTACCAGGGACTCCAATGCGAGCCTCGGAAAATATGCGGCGATCCATAATTTATTCTTTTGAAAATCACGAGCACACGACTCGGGTTGCCGTGATGACGGCCCACCAGGAAAAAGAGCCAGCGTTTGGAGAGCGCGGGGCATGGGAGTCTGGAACCTATCTCCGAACCCCGTCATTCTCCATATCATCGTGACGGATATGCACGACGCCGGGACGCGCGCCCCGGCATTTCAATATCTCGACCCGGGTTACCGCTTCAGTTTTCGTAAGCTTCAATCTCAGCGCTGCTGGCGATCTCTGCTGCAACGCTGCGTCGGGACGAAAAAGCACGGTCCAGCAACGCGCCTGCTCAGCAGCCAGTTGCAAGCGTCGTAATGCCGTATCATCGGCCACTCGCACCCAAGCCAATACAGCTGCACAAGATCTGGCGCGCAAAGCCTGCTCCATAGCCCAGAGACTTGCACATTGCGTTGCCGGTGTATGCACTAGCAACAGCCGATTCAGGTCGATACCGTGCCGACTCAATGCCGGCGCATAAGGAATGAAAGGCGGCGAAACCCAGAATATCCAACCTCTAGCCTGTTCGGAGATGCTCGGCTCACACAGACGCGCCATCGCAGGCATCAACAGGCTCAGCTCCCCGACACCATGACGCTCCAAAATCACTTCCGTCAAAGCTGCGGCAGGCCAGCCCCCTCCGGGTAAATGCGCATCGAGGTCATCGAAACCGGTCGGATGAGCACCGCGAGCAGCACGATCATTGAAGCCCCGCCAAACATGGGGATGCTCGATCAATGTTTTTATATCCACAGCGATCCCGCACGAAAAGTTAACTTGGTTTCTTTTAATGCCTACATGGCACCTCGCACGACACCGACGACGACACCTTCTATGGTCAGCGCCTGCTCGCGCAGATCGACCTGGATTGGATCAAACTCAGGATTATCGGGCAGCAACCAAACCTTGTGGCCCTCCTGCCGGTAACGCTTGACCGTAACCTCATCCTCCAGACGAGCGACGACAATTTGTCGGTTACGGACATCCGGCGAACGATGAACGGCCACCAAATCGCCATCGAGAATGCCTGCGTCGCGCATACTCATACCGTGGACACGGAGCAAAAAATGCGGAATCGAGGCAAAAAGCGTTGGGTCGATCTCGTAATGACCCTCGATATGCTCCTCGGCAAGAATCGGATTACCTGCTGCAACTCTGCCGACCAAGGGCAGCCCAAGCTGCTCCCGCAAGGCGTCCTTGAGCCGAATGCCGCGGGATGTGCCCGGTAACAGCTCGATGGCGCCTTTGCGCTCCAAAGCCCGTAAATGCTCCTCAGCTGCGTTGACGGAGCGGAATCCTATTGCCCGTGCGATCTCGGCACGTGTAGGCGGCATTCCAGTTTCTCTGATAACCCTTTGAATTAGAATTAGAATTTGCTTCTGTCTTGGCGTTAGATCTTGCATGATCCAGATACCTGTATTTAAAAACAGTTACTGATACTATATACAGTCATATATCGAGATCAAGCATTAAATTCGAACTCGGCTACCTCGTGGGATAAATGTTCAGGCGAGTCTGCCGAGATACGATCTGTCGCTCCTAACCGACACTTCTCCGGTACCGCCTCGCACACTACGCATGACTGCGAATATCCTGTGAACAGGGCCGAAGCAGGAGTGCTAAAATTACTTTCTTCATTGAAGTGTCCAGCGCTTTAGGAAATAATTGCAGCGGTTTTTGTCACTCAGTCAGTCAGGGGAAACTCAATGACCAGGAAACTTCAGCTAAGCGCTCTCTGCGCCGTTCTCGTATTAACGGTCGGATGCGCCGCCCAAGTCACCCAAGAAGAGCTCGATGCAGTACGTGGTATTGCCGAAAGCGCGCAGAGCGCAGCGGCCGACGCCCAACGTCAAGCCAGCGCAGCTCAGCAGGCAGCGTCGGGTGCGCAGAGCACTGCCAACCAGGCTCTCTCTGCTGCCAATGCAGCACAAGCCTGCTGCGACGCAACTAATGAGCGAGTCGATCGCATGTTCGAGGCTGCTCAACGCAAGTAGCACACGCTCTAGAATACTTACGAACACCGCTGGCGGTCCGCCGCCAGCGGTGTTTTTTTTGCCTTCGATATTTCCTACAGAAACGAACCAAAGGCTGGCATGGCGGCAAGCTCGTCATGCAAATTACCCAGAGAGGCGCTAGGACTACCGCTCTGAACCAAGGCTCTATGTAAACAACCGAAGCGGATCACGCGCGGCAGACAGGTGCCGGCACGGCAGGAATACCGAACACGGCGCGTATCGCGAAAATCCGCGGGAGAGCGAAGACTGGTTGGCCGCCCCAGGCGGAGCAGAATCTACAGCGTCTCTGGAATCTAGAGCGCTTCGGGAATACCTCGCGAAGTCGCCGCGATG
>JAHEEM010000008.1:15327-29666 GCA_024640695.1 Rhodospirillaceae bacterium
GCTCGGCGAGCTCCCAGTTGAATCCCACGCCCTGTCCTTCTTCCACGACGGCCACGAAGGCGCGCGTGAGCTCGGTCAAACTCCATCCCTCATCCGGCGCCTTATCCGTATCCGTCAAGGGCGGATGCGCCTCAACATAGAACGAGGAGCCGTTACGGCCGAGCTTGATCGGTTGATCGACGATACGTACGGGCGTTCCAACCGGGATATCATTAAACATCGCTTCGATATCCTCAGGGAACATTCGAATGCAGCCGTGAGTGACACGCATGCCGACACCCGATGGTTTGTTGGTGCCGTGAATCAGATAGCCCGGCAAGGTCAACCGCAGGGCGTGCGCGCCGAGGGGATTATCTGGGCCGGGTGGTACCACGCGCGGCAGTGGGCGATTGTCGGCCTCATGCTCATCACGAATGGACTGCGGCGGATACCATGATGGATTGCTTGCTTTACTCTGGATCGATGTCACACCAAGCGGAGTGCCCCAGTCCATACGGCCAATGCTGATCGTGTGGGTAATGACTCGACCCTCGTCTCCATCAGGATAGTAATACAGCCTGAGCTCTGGCAGGTTGATAACGATGCCCTTACGTGGGGCATTCGGCAGCACGAATTGAGTCGGCAGAACGACCTCGGTCCCCTCACCGGGCAACCAGGGATCTACCTCGGGGTTGGCTCGCACCAGCTCTTCGAATCCGAGGTTGTACTTTCGCGCGAGCGAAACAAAGGTATCCTCGTAGCTGGAGATTATCTTTGTCGGCTCGCCAACAATCTGGCTGTCCGCGCTCAGCGGCAGCTCGGCGCCCATCGCCGCTGCGGTGGCGAATCCGAGGGTGAGAAAAAATCGAGGTAATTTACGCATGATAACGGATAGTATACGCTTTGTGCGGCAGTTAGAAATGTCGACTGGCGCCAAACTTTGCAGCCAGTCGCACGACCCACACCGCCACGCGGGAGGCTAAACCGGGCGGCCAAAGCGGTCAGGCTCGCGGGAGCCCTCGAGCACCGCTCCCCTGGGACTCCAAATCGCTCGTCGTCTCGCGCTCGAGCCGACACCCGCACGTAGCCGGGCTCTGCGCCAACCCCCTCGCGGTCAACCTCAGTAGCGAATCAGGCTGGCTCCCCAGGTGAAGCCGCCACCAAAAGCTTCCAGGAGCAGCAAATCGCCGCGTTGGATACGACCGTCCCGGATTGCCGTATCCAGCGCCATCGGTACCGAGGCTGCGGACGTATTGCCGTGCTCGGCCACGGTCAGCACGACGCGCTCCATCGGGATATTCAGCCGTTTGGCTGTCGCGGCGATAATGCGCAGGTTCGCTTGGTGCGGCACAAACCAGTCGATCTCACCCTGCGCCAGATCATTCTTCTCGATGACGTCGTCGACCATGCTTTCCAACGTCCGAACCGCCACTTTGAAGACCTCATTTCCCTTCATTCGTAACGCGGTTTTCTCGCCCTGGCCGGGCGCTTTGGAAATACCGCTATCGGCCTCGAGCAGCTTGCGATATCGACCATCGGCCCCCAGGCTCGAGTAGATGATGCCGGGCTGCTCAGCAGCATCGAGTATCACTGCGCCGGCGCCGTCGCCGAACAGCACGCAGGTCTCCCGGTCAGTCCAATCGATGATTCGTGACATTGTCTCCGCGCCGATCACCAGCGGCCGGCGCGCAAATCCTGTACGAACAAACTGATCCGCGATCGTCAGGGCGTAGATGAATCCGCTGCACGCTGTTTCGACGCTGAATGCAGGGCAGCCGGCAATACCGAGACGTTCCTGCACGAGACAAGCGACGTTCGGGAATACCAGGTCGGGCGTCGTCGTACCGACGATGATCATGTCTATCGTCTCTGCAGCGATTTCGGCGGTTGCGATCGCCTGCTTCGCGGCATGAAAAGCCAGATCACTGGTAGTCTCATCGTCGGCTGCGATATGCCGTTCGGAGATTCCCGTCCTCGTTTTAATCCACTCATCGGACGTATCGACCATCTTCTCGAGCTCGAAGTTAGTCAGAACCCGCTTCGGTAGATATCTGCCTGTTCCTATTATGCGCGAATACATTCTGGCGGCTGATCCTCGATTAGTTTTCCAATTTGTACCGGGACGCCTTTCCGCGCCTCCACGATCGCAGTATTGATCGCTGTCTCAAACGCAAGCTTGTCCGCGCCACCATGGCTCTTGATGACGACGCCGTTCAGACCGACCAGGCTTGCACCATTATAACGGCGAGCATCGAGACGATGCCGCAAAGCGTTTAACGCCGGACTCGCCGCAAGCCCTTGCAGCTTTCGTAGTCCGCTCTTACTAAACTCCTGACGAAGATACGAAGCAATCAGGCTCGCGACGCCCTCCATGGTCTTGAGCGCAACGTTACCCACGAAACCGTCGCTTACCACGACATTCGCCTTGCCGCTGAATACCGCGTCACCTTCGATGAAGCCGACGTAGTTCAGCCCGCTGCGGCTGAGCAACTCACCAGCCTCACGAACAACGTCATTGCCCTTGATGGCTTCCTGCCCGATATTCAGCAAACCGACCGACGCGCGTTTGATGTCGAGAATATCCTCAGCGACCACAGAGCCCATAAGCGCAAATTGCAGCAAATGTTCTGCGGTGCAACCAACGTTAGCGCCGAGATCCAACATGAACGATCTGCCCTTGAGCGTAGGCACTGCGGAAATAATCGCCGGTCTGTCTATTCCCGGTAAAGTCTTAAGCACATATCGTGCTGTCGCCATTAGAGCACCGGTATTTCCTGAGCTCACACAGGCATCGGCGGCACGGGTCTTGACCTGCTCGATGATGACGCGCAGCGAGGAATTCTTCTTATGGCGGAGCGCGTCTGCGGGAAGATCGTCCATCCCGACCACCTCGGTCGCGACGACATACTTCAATCGACTTCCGTAGGAATCCTTGCTGTCCCGGCGCGCTTGCTCCAGGATCTCGCGCAGACCTACGAGCATGAAGCTCACCGATTCGTCACGCTCGAGCGTCGCCAAGGCAGCGGGAACGACCGCCGCTGGCCCGTGGTCGCCGCCCATAACATCAAGGGCGATAGTGACCTTGCGAGTCATCTAATCGAACGAAATTGGAAAGGCCGCAGTAAGGCGCCCGACGCTCGGTACCCTACTCCTCGGTTTCTTTGGGCTCGGGAATATCCAGAACCTTGCGGCCGCGATAGAAGCCTTCGGCAGTGATGTGGTGGCGACGATGCATCTCGCCGGTAACGGGATCTGCCGATACCGTAGGTCCTGTTAGAGCATCATGCGCTCGACGCATGCCGCGTCTGGACGGCGACTTGCGCGATTTTTGAACAGCCATTGTTCTATTCTCCTAACTTAACTTCGAGCGCCCCACTCATCGGCTAACTGTCCTGAGTACTCAGGACCCGCTTCAGATTCTGGGCTAAGGTTCCGCACGCATCAATACTCGCGTGGCGCGGCACCAGCGGCAAAGACACTATCAACTCATCTTCCAAAAGGTCCGCCGGGCGCAGCCTATCGTTTCCCAGCTCGAGCAACTCAAGCTGGTTCGAAACGGACGCAGCCGGCAACTCCGACTCTGCGACCAGCCATTCGACCGTCTCGTCCAACGGATACTCGACCGCGTCCAGACATCGCTGACAAACCAGGCTCACAGTCACCTGGAAAGACAGGCCCATCAGAACCCGGGCCTCGGGCGTCCGACTAAAACTCAATAGCATCGCGACGCGACGGCCTTCATCGACGTGCACCAACGGACTCAGCCGGTTAAGCTCCGCAAGCTCGACTTCCCCGCTCAATACAGTTTCGCGGTCGGCAAGTGCTTCCAGGTCCCGAAGGCTGTACCAAGCTTGCAGTGAGCCGGGCATAATCGACCTATGATAGGTTCAACGGTTTCTTGTGTCAAAACGGGAAGTTACGACTATCCCGCAGTGGTGTCACATGCAGCGCCTGATTCTCGCCTCCACCTCTCGGTACCGCAGCGACCTGCTGGCGCGCCTAGGTCTGCGCTTTGAGACTCTATCGCCCGGGGTTGATGAGTCGGCGGCCGATAATGAAGCCGCGGTCTCCCTGGCGCAGCGGCTTGCTAGACAGAAAGCCGAGCGCGCTGCGCAGATGCACGCCAGCCCGCCCGCGGTGATTATCGCCGCCGACCAGACTGCGGCACTGGGGAATACGCTGCTGCGCAAGCCCGGTAACCGCTCGACAGCGATCGAGCAACTGACTGCCTGCCAAGGGCATAGCGTCTTTTTCTATACGGCCACCACGATTATCGAGACGAGCTCGGGCGCCGCCTGGCACGACCTGGATACCACCGAAGTCCGCTTCTTGCGCAGAAACCCGGCGGAACTGAGTCGTTACGTCGACCTCGAGCAGCCCTTCGACTGCGCCGGCGGCTTCAAGGCCGAAGGCTTGGGAATTACCCTGTTCGAGTTCATAAACTCGCGCGATCCGACCGCTCTGGTCGGGCTGCCTCTGATCTGGGTAAACCGCGTCTTGTGCGAGATCGGCCTGGATCCGCTGCGTCTGCAAACTCGGGAACGCGAGCAAGACCACTCGCAGTAGTTCGATCCTATTATCTGACCAAAGGCTGCAATCTCCCGAGATCGCGCTGTGGCACCACCGAGTGGCCTAGATTGCGGCCTCAGCTTGGAGCCGCTCCTGCACCGAGCGCAGATCATCAGGGATCTGCGAACTGACCATGAATACCTCACCGCTGTCGGGCCAGGTGAATCCCAACGCGTGTGCATGTAGAAACATGCGCCTGAGATCGAGTCCGCGCATGTACTCGTTGAACTCGGAATCTCCATAGCGCGGATCTCCGGCGATTGGATGGCCGACGTGCGCGGAGTGAACGCGGATCTGGTGTGTGCGGCCAGTCGGGATCGTGACTTCCATGAGCGTCGCAAGCCGCCCGTAGGTCTCGATCACGCGGAAATCGCTCTGGGCCCGCTTGCCACCTGCTGCCACATGCACGCGCTTGCCGTCGCCGCGCCGTTCCTTGGCCAACGGCACACTTAACGAGAGCCGACCGTGCTGCCAGGAACCGCGCAGCAAGGCAAGGTAGCGTTTTTCCATCCCGCCCTCGCGAAGCACTCCGTGCAGCGCCCTCAACGCGCTTCTGCGCTTGGCAACCAGCAGGCAGCCGGACGTCCCGCGATCGAGCCTATGCACGAGATCCATGTCCGGCTGTCTAGGACGCAATGTCCGAAGCGCCTCGATGCAACCGAGTTGGATCCCGCTGCCACCGTGAACCGCCATGCCGGCCGGCTTATCGAGAACGAGAATGCGGCCATCCTCATAGAGGATCCGCTGCTCGAGCCATTGCAATCCCGTCTCGGCTATCGCCGGCTTGGTCCGAGGCCGCTGATTGACCGGAGGCACCCGGATCAGATCGCCCGCCTTCAGCCGGTAACTCGCACGTACCCTTCCGCGATTGACGCGCACCTGGCCCGAGCGAATCAGCTGATAGACATGCGCGCGGGGTACCCCTTTGAGCACCCTCAACAAGAAATTATCGACACGCTGACCGGCAGATTCGAGATCGACTTCAGTCGTGTAGGCGGCCGGACTGGCCGACTTGGAAGTTAGACGTTGCAATGAATTGAGCCTTTACCCGCCTATGATATAGTACGCCGACCGGGTTGATTGCGCGGGATTCGTTCCGACACAAACCACCGGTCACAGACGGGATAGCCAAACACTCAGGCTATCAATTAAGGTTTTCAAGTCGGCGGGCCCAACACTGCGGGTCGCCGCGATCCTGACCAGGCGGTCACTCGCCCGAGCCGCACCTCAGATACTGAGGACAACCATTCGGTACGGGAGGGAGACTTGCAGTAGGTTGAGAGGCCCTCAGGTGAGCGCAACGCAAGGTAGAAGCCTGCAGACCGACGGAATGCCCCCCGGGCACGCTCGTCGCGAGCAGACTGCTGCCGCAGCGCTTTGCCACAGACAGGGCTTTCAGCCAACCGCGAGGGCTCCAGAGCGAGATTCATGATACAGCCAGCCTATAAACATACGCCCTGCTGTTCCGCCTCGCAGATCGCGTCGGCCGCGACGACATCGAGCCGCGCCGCCCAGGGATTTAGAAAATATGAAACGAATGCTAGTAAACGCAACTCAGCAAGAAGAGTTGCGCGTCGCCATGGTCGATGGCCAGCGACTGTTCGACCTTGATATCGAGATACCGTCACGAGAGCAGCGTAAAGCAAATATCTACAAGGGCCGTATTACCCGAATCGAGCCGAGCCTCGAAGCTGCCTTCGTAGAATTTGGCGCCCAGCGTCACGGATTCCTTCCCCTAAAGGAAGTCTCCAGCGAGTACTTCATCCGCGAGCCGGAGGAAGGCAGCCGGGTCAATATCAAGGACGTGCTCAAAGAAGGCCAGGACATCGTCGTCCAGGTCGACAAGGAGGAGCGCGGCAACAAGGGTGCGGCGCTGACAACCTTCGTTAGCCTCGCCGGCCGCTTTCTCGTGCTCATGCCGAACAACCCGCGTGCCGGAGGCGTATCCCGCCGCATCACGGGCGAGGACCGCGACGTCATTCGCGAGACCCTCGAGGGCATCGAACCTCCCGAGGGCATGGGCTGCATCGTGCGCACCGCAGGAGTGGGCCGCAGCCCCGAAGAACTGCGTTGGGACCTGGACTACCTCATGAGCGTCTGGGAAGCGATCAAAGCCGTGGTCGTGACCCGCCCGGCGCCGTTCCTGATTTATCAAGAAGGTAACGCCATCGTCAGAGCCGTGCGCGATCATCTGTCGAACGACATCGGTGAGATTCTCGTCGACGATCAAGATATTTACGATCAAGCCCGCGACTTCATGGAGCGGGTGATGCCGCATAATCTGCGCAAACTCAAGCTGTACGAAGACGAGACGGTACCGCTGTTCACGCGCTTTCAGATAGAAAGCCAGATCGAATCCGCCTATTCGCACACCGTCACGCTGCCGGCCGGCGGCAGTATCGTCATCGACCCCACGGAGGCGCTGACATCTATCGACATCAACTCCGCACGCGCAACAAAAGGTGAGGACATCGAGGCGACGGCGTTTAACACCAACCTCGAGGCTGCCGACGAAATTGCCCGCCAACTGCGTATCCGTGACGTCGGCGGCTTGATCGTCATCGACTTCATCGATATGGGTCCGCAGCGTAACCAGCGCGAGGTAGAAAACAGGCTGCGCGACGCAGTGCAGCAAGATCGCGCACGTATCCAAATCGGACGGATCTCCAAGTTCGGTTTGCTCGAGATGTCGCGCCAACGCCTGCGGCCGTCTCTCGGTGAAGCGACGCAATCCATCTGTCCGCGCTGCAATGGCCTCGGCAACGTTCGTAGCGTGGAGTCGCTGGCGCTTGCAGTATTGAGGCTCGTCGGTGAAGAAGCGCGCAAGGATCGCACTGCGAGAGTCGTATCGCAGCTTCCAGTGGACGTCTGTAACTTCATACTCAATGAGAAGCGTGATTGGGTACAGGCAATTCAAGACGGCAACCACGTAAGCGTGGTGCTCGTGGCGAACCCTGATCTCGAGACACCAAACTACACGATCAAACGGGTGCGCGACGATGAGATCGAGCTGCCGGAGAATCGCGCCAGCAGCTACCGCATGGTGGAGCCCAAGGCAGACCCCGGCGCACCCTTCGAGCAACCAGGCAAGGCCGCGCCCGTTGCCGAGCCGCCCGCAGTAGCAGGCGTGGTGCCACCGACGCCTGCTCCAGCTCCGCGAGCTGCAGAGCCCCCCCCGAGCGCCGCGTCGCCGTCACTTTGGCGGCGCTTGTTCGGCTGGCTCACGCCGACCCGTGAGCCGGTAGTCGAGCAGCGCGCGCCTCGCTCCCCAAGGTCCCGCTCGAAGGCCGACGGGAATCGCGGCGGCAGGCGCCGTAGCCAAGCATCGGATCGCAACAGCGGTAATCGAGACCGCAAGCCCGGCCAGGGACAAGGGGGACGTTCACGATCCGGCGGCAAGAAAGGCCCACGAGCCCCTCGCGAAGGTGGCACAGATCCGAGCGCCAGCGGCTCAGGCTCCAGCGGCTCAGAGGCCAGCGGCTCGGGGGCCGGCAGCTCGAGCGGCAGCAGCTCTCGCGGCGGGCGACGTTCGCGGCGGCGCGGGGGGCGTGGCGGCAACAGCGAAGCGCGCTCCGGCGGCGCAGGGGCAGACAAACAAGGCAGACCTCCGAAAACCGAATCGCAGTCGCGAGTCGATTCCGAGTCGGCGTCGAATGCGCCGACGAACGGCTCCGGCCCGCAACCGGCGCAGACGGCGCCGCCCCGCCGAGATGAACCGACACCGCCAGTAACGACGTCTCCTCCGCCGGAAAGCAGTAAGATGCAACCGCTGCCGGTAGCGCAACCCGCGCGCGAGAACGCGAGTCCGACTGCAGCAGAATCTGCGCCGCGGCCGGTGCCTCAGCCACCGATCGAGCCGCGGCCGACGTCATCGGAACCGCCTAGGGTTGCGACCACGCAGCCGCGACCCGAAGCCTCCCCCGGCCCCGCTGCGCATCCGCAGCCGGCGCCGGCGCCGCATGCCGAGCCCGCGCAACGCCCAACCGCATCCGATGCAGCACCACCCCGGCCGCGAGAATCCTCGGTGTCGTCCGGCGCTGCCACCGAGCCCGCCCGACAGGGACCGGCTGTACAAAGGGAAACAGCGACTAAGACCGGACCCGATGATCCCGGCAGCGCGCGCGAGCGGCCTTCCGACGTGCCGACGCTCTGACGTCAGCTTGTGGCGCCCGCGCGCAGCTCGGCGACGAGCCCGCGCGATGCGTCCTCAGCGAGATCGAGCACGAGCTCGAAGCCCTTACTTCCGCCATAGTATGGGTCAGGGACTTCTTGACGGCCGAGCTGCGGCGCATAGTCGAGAAAGAGCTTGATGCGGGAGTGGTGCTCGACGGGGCAGTGTTCCTGCAGCACCGCGACGTTGAGGCGATCCATTGCAAGAATCAGGTCGAATCGAGAGAAGTCCTCCTCGACGACTCGGCGCGCGCGCAGGCTGGCGAGACTGATTCCACGCCGCTCGGCGGCGCGTTGCGCGCGCGGGTCTGGCGGCTCATCGAGGTGGTAGGCGTGGGTGCCGGCCGAGTCAACGTGCAGCAGCAGCTCCGGCGCCTCGAGCGCGGCGACGTGACGAAAAACCCCCTCCGCTGTCGGCGAGCGGCAGATGTTGCCCATGCAGACGAACAGAATTCGATGATCCGGATCGCGCACTTCGACGTCCGGGTCAGCAGGCTCGGTTCGCTCATTCAGGCCGCTACGCAATCTGTCGATGAATTTTCTCACAGCTCTCCGGGCTTGGCTTTAAGATTCGCGCGCCAGCAGCTCACGCACCGCCTGTAGATCTTCCTCGGTATCCACGCCGGCGGGCGGTGCCTCGGCCGCAACCGCGACCGCTATCCCGAGACCGAGCCATAGCGCACGAAGCTGCTCGAGCTTTTCAATCTGCTCGAGCTCGCACGGCCCTGCCGCCGCCAACGCCCGAAGCGCTGCCGCCCGGTAAGCATAAAGGCCGATATGCCGGTAGCTTGCGGGCGTCCCACCATCACGCGGCCACGGAATCGGGGCTCGGCTAAAGTATAACGCTCGGTTGTCTCGATCGAAGACGACCTTGGCAAAGTTGGGATTCTGCCGCTCTTGAGCCGAGCGAATAGGCGTCACGAGCGTCGCGATTGCGGCGTCTGAGTCACGCGCTGCTAAAGCTGCAGTCTGGGCAATCAACGCCGGTGGAATCAGCGGCTCGTCGCCTTGCACGTTGACGACGATCTGATCATCGTCCCACCCGAAGCGCTCGGCAATCTCCGCAATCCGATCGGTGCCGCTGCTGTGATCGCAGCGCGTGAGCACTGCTGGCGCCCCGAAGTCTTCACACGCCTTCGCGATGCGCGCGTCGTCGGTGGCAACGATCGTCTCGGTCGCGCCGCTCCAGACCGCGCGCTCGTATACCCAGGCAATCATGGGACGGCCGTGGATATCAGCGAGCGGCTTGCCCGGCAGACGGGACGAGCCAAAGCGCGCCGGAATCACGACGATGAAGTCGGTAGAAGTCATAGGTCCCTGAGCACGCACCTTAGCAGTCGATCACCGTCACCATCCTTGAACTGTAGCCGCACGAGCACGCTCCAATACCGGTCATCAGCAAACGCGCGGCACTTGACGGCGTCCTTCGCAGTCATAAGTATCGGATGACCATCACCGAAATCCAACTGGCTCCGCCTGATTGGCGCATGATCGGTGAGCGCATGCGGAATGATCCGAACTTGCCGTGCCTTGAGCATCTCAAAGAACCGGTCGGGGTGCCCGATTCCAGCGACGGCGTGGACGACTGTGTCGCGAAAATCCTCGAGCGTGCGCTGTCCATCGCCGGCAACTTGGACCACTCTCTCGGGAACGAGCTCGGCCCGGAATACCGAGCCCTCGCCCCAGCCGCCGCCGTTGACGACGACGGCATCTACGGAGTTAAGCCGCCGCGGCGACTCACGCAGAGGGCCGGCAGGCAGACATGCGCGGTTACCGAGCCCGCGCTCGCCGTCGACCACGGCAATCTCAAACGTTCGCGCGAGCGCATGGTGTTGCAGACCGTCATCGGCGATTAACACATCAAAACGACCATCGGCGAGCAAGGCATGAGCCGCTTGCACCCGGTCCGGTCCAACCGCAACCGGGCATCCGGTCGCTGCGGCAATGAGCACAGGCTCGTCACCCACCTCAGCAGGATCACTATCACCGCTGACTCGCTGCGGCCAGGTTTCGGCATTGCCGCCGTAGCCGCGACTGATGCAGCCGACTCTGTAGCCTCGAGCTTGAAGCTCGTTTACGAGCCAGATCACACAAGGCGTCTTGCCGGTGCCGCCAACCGAGATGTTACCGACGACGATGACGGGAACAGGCAAGGTCTCGGCCCGCTTGAGACCGAGGCGGTACCTTAAACGTGCGGCGGCGAACGCCAGCCGGTACAGACCCTCCAGCGGCAGCAAGACCCACCGCATCGGATGGTCATGGGTATACCAGACCGCCTCGAGACGACGGGTCAGAGCTAGCTGCATCGGCTGATATCCCTATTCGGCAAATTGCATGTGGTATAGGCCGCTATAGCATCCGTTCAGTGCTAAAAGCTCCTCATGGCGGCCGCGCTCCACGATCACGCCGTCCTTGAGCACCACGATGCAATCGGCGCTCTCTACAGTCGACAACCGATGCGCGATAACGAGCGTGGTCCGGCCCTGCATGAGATTGTTCAGGGCTTCCTGGATGCGCCGCTCGGACTCGGAATCGAGCGCAGAGGTTGCCTCATCGAGCACCAGAACCGGCGCATCCTTGAGCAAGGCACGCGCAATCGCTATGCGCTGCCGTTGACCACCAGATAACAACACACCGCGCTCGCCAACCTGCGCGTCCAGCCCGTCCGGCAGAGCCCGCGCAAATTCCGTGACATAAGCAGCCTCCGCCGCACGCTCGATATCGGCTCGACTTGCCCCGGCCAGCCCGCCATAGGCAATGTTGTTCGCAATCGAGTCGTCGAAGAGGACGACGTCCTGGCTCACGAGTGCGATTTGCCGCCGCAAATCCTTCAGACGATAGTCGCGCACATCACGACCATCCAACATCACCGAACCCCGTCGGCTGTCGTAGAAACGAGGCAAGAGGCTTACCAAGGTCGTCTTGCCGCTGCCCGACCGTCCGACGATGGCCGCTGTCGTGCCGGCAGGCGCGGCGAAGGAAACATCTCGCAGTATGTCATTCTCGCCCTGCTCATAACCGAATGAGACGCCGCGAAACTCGACGTCGCCGCAGGCCCGATCTATAGCGATCGTTCCAGTATCCTCCTCTGCAGGCTCATCAAGAATCTCGAACAGGCTCTCCCCCGCCGCGATGCCCTTTTGCAGCGCCGAATTGATATTCACGACGCGCTTGAGCGGCGCCATCAACACGCCCATCGCGCCGATGAACGCCATAAACGTAGCCGCATCGATATCCTCCGTCAGCCAGTCCGAAAACGCGACCCATACAATCGCGGAGAAGGCGATCGCAAGGGTATACTGAGTCAGCGCATCACCGATCGCGCGAGTCGCCACGATTCTGAGATTGACTCTGTAATTATTCTGGTTGATCTCCCGGAACTGCGCCTGCTCGTAGGCCTGACCTTCGAATATTTTTACGATGCGGTGGCCCGTCAGCGCCTGATCAGCAACCCGGGTCGCATCTCCCATCGAGTCCTGAATTCGCGTCGAATACCGCCTGAATGCCCTGCTCATGATCGACACAACCATCACGACCACCGGGGCCGTAATACCGACGAGCGCAGTCAGGGTCGGACTGAAGTAGATCATCACGCCCACGAGGGCGATCATCGTTAGCGAATCTCTGACAAGCACGATGACGACGCTCGATATTGCCTCAGCGACCTGCTCCGTGTTGTAGGTAAGCTTGGAAATGAGGTTGCCGGTCGAGCTCCGATCGGAAAATCGCGCGGGCAGCTGCGTATATTTGAGGAATACCTCCTCACGCATGTCGCGAATGACGCGCCGCCCGAGCCAGCCCAGCCCGTAAACGGCAACGAAATCGGTGATTCCACGAACCGCAAAAGCCACCAGAACCAGTGCCGGAACCGAGCTTCCCCCACCACGCCCCGCTTCATCGAGCGTGTTGATGATATCGCGCAGCAGAAACGGCACGTAGCCATTGGCCGCAGAGTAAAAGACCATTGAGACGATGGCGCCAAGAATCACGCGCCAGTGTGGCGTCACGTACGTGAACAGGCGGCGATAGACGGTGGCGACCCGACTATCTAAATAGGCTGCCATGAAGCTCAGGCCTCCGGTGGCGTCACAGTAGCAATGCTGATCTGCACGAAGCCAAGTTGACCGACGACGTCCATAGCGGTAACGACCGCTTGATGGGTTGCCTGGGCGTCCGCCCTAATGAACACGGGTAAGTCTCGCGACGCGCCGATCGTCTGTTCGATCGCAGTTCTGAGGGTACTGCGCTCATTGTTGACGAGCGCCCGCCCGTTGACCAGATAGCTACCTGTTTGGGTGATGACTATCTCGAGATTTTCAACCTCTAGGACCGCCTCAGACTGCGCGTCCGCCTGCGGAAGACGCAGGCTGATTTCGGTCTCCTTGACGAAGCTCGTGGAGACCATGAAAAACACGAGCAAAAGCAAGACGACGTCAATCAGCGACGTCAGATTGATTTCAGGCTCTTCTCTTAATCGGCTCTGAAGATTCATTTCCGGTGATATCTGCGCTCTTGTGCTGAGACAAGGCCTCTAAGAATTTCATCGCCTCTTTTTCCATTCGCACGACAAGGCTGTCGACGCGCCCTCGAAGATACCGGTAAGCGATCAGCGCTGGAATTGCGACGGTCAGACCCGCCGCCGTCGTAATCAGCGCTTCGGAGATTCCGCCCGCGAGAATTCCCGGATTACCGACGCCGCTTGCCGTTATCGCGGCGAAGACCTTTACCATGCCGATCACGGTGCCCAGCAAGCCCAGCAGCGGCGAAATGGCTGCGATAGTACCTAACGAATTCAGATAGCGTTCGAGCTCGTGCACGACGTGCCGCCCCGTGTCCTCTATGCTCTCTTTAACGCGCTCGCGGCTCGCGGCGCTGTTGATGAGGCCGGCAGCAAGCATCTGGCCTAGCGGTGAACCTTGATGCAGTGCTTGGATGTGTCGCGGGTCGAGTTGCTCGTTCTTGACCCACTTCCAAACCTCAGCCGTGAGGTCTTTTGGAAGGACGCGGCTTGGTTGCAGCGTCCAAAGCCTTTCGAGAATGATTGCGGCCGCCACTACGGAGCACGCAATAATCGGCAGCATGAGCCAACCGCCGGCCTGCACAATCTCCCACATGAAGAACCCGTAATTCCCCGTAAAGCTGCGCCGAACTATAGCGCGCTAGCTCCCGATTAACCAGGAAATGACAAGCTTATCGAGGGCTGTCGAAATGCCATGGGCGCCGCCATCGCGGCCTTATAGTATGCATGCGCAGACCACGATTCGGCTCGACGCTAATGCTGATCGCGCCAGCCTCACTGGTCACGAGAACATCCGCTCCGACGCGCTGCCAGCGGCTAACGACGTCGGGTCTTGGAAATCCCCATCGATTGGCGTGAGCGGCCGAGACGATTGCGTAGCGGGGTCCTACGCTGTGCACGAACTCGACCGACGAAGAGGTCGCGCTGCCGTGATGTGGCACGACGACGATATCGGCGATCAGATCGGCCTCCGCCGTCAGCAACGACTGCTCTCCGCGGCGTTCGACGTCGCCGGTCAGAAGGATTGCGCCGCCAGCCGAGCTGACCCTGAGGACACAGGAGCTTTCGTTCCCCTCGATCCAGAACCCTTCGGGTGGATGCA
>JAHEEM010000008.1:29676-40310 GCA_024640695.1 Rhodospirillaceae bacterium
ACACCGCGTGGCATCGGCATGTTCGAGATCCGGACCCGCAAGCAGAGCTGCCGCCGGGAAAGCTGCGCGCACTGACTGCAACCCGCCCGCGTGATCGTTATCGGCATGACTGATCAAAATTGTATCCAGCTGGCTCACGCCCATGCGCTGCATCGCAGGCAAAATGATTTCGCGTCCCGAGTCGAAACCCGAGCGGTACCGTGCGCCGGCGTCGTAGAGCATGGCGTGCTCATGAGTCTGGATGAGAATGGCAAGACCGTGGCCGACGTCAAACACCGTCGCGGCGTAGCCCCCCGGCGCCGGCCGGGGCGGTGGCGCCGCAAGCGCCGCCAGCATCGCAATCCACCCGAGATAGCGTGCCGGCAGCGCGTGCGCCGGCAGCGCACACGCGCTGCCGGCGAATAACAGCAGCAATGACTCCAGGGCAAGCTCTGGAAGCTGGTGGGCGCTCCAGCCGATCGCGGCACACGCATCGAGCGCCTGATAGATCCAGTCTGCGAGCACACCGGCCCATGCGAACAGCGTCGAGCCGACCGGCTCGACACCAAGGCCGAGCGTCGCCGCAAGCGTCAGCGGCACAAGCAAGAACGCGAATACCGGGATCGCAAGCAAATTGACGAGCGGTGACAAGATAGAAGTTTCGTTGAAAGACAGCACTACGATAGGCAGTAGTCCGAAGGTCATGCCCCATTGTGTGCGCACAGCCACGAGCACGGCCTGGGCCCCCGCCGGCATTGCACGTACGCGCACACTGCGCTGCGAGCCGATCTGCCATAGGATCGCGACAGCCGCGAACGAGAGCCAAAACGACACGCTCAGCGGAGCGAACGGATCCCAGACCAAAACGAACAGCAACGCCGCGCTCAAGCCCGCGGACGTCGTCGTGACTCGGCGCGACACTATGGCAACAAGAGCGACGGCAAGCATGATCAGTGCGCGTTGTGTCGGCACCGAGAATCCCGCGATGGCGGCGTAGGCAGTAGCACCTACGAAGCTCGCCACGGCCGCTGCTTCGAGATCATAGATGGCCATTGCCGCCGGACCGCGCAACCATAGACGGCGCATCAAGAAGAACAGCAGCGCGCTGACAATTCCGACATGCAAGCCGGAGATCGCCATGAGATGACTCGTACCGGTCCGCCGAAGGATCGTCCAGTGCTCGTCTTCGAAGGCGAACCGCTCTCCGATCGCGAGTGCAATCAACAGGGCCTTTGCATTGCGCGAGTCCACGGCGGCTTGAATTCGCTCCGCGACTGCTGCCCGGAACTCGAGCCAGGCGCGTGCGGGCGATTCAATGACCGCACCCGCGACCTGCCCGGAGCGGACGTAACCGGTCGCACCATAGCCTTCGACGAACAGCCATCGCTCGTAATCGAAAGATCCAGGGTTGGCCAATCCGTGTGGCGTCTTGAGGCGGACGGTCAGGTCGAGGCTCATGCCAGCGCTGACTTCCAGCGGCGGGTCGTACCACGTCAATCTCAGGCGCGAAGGCAGCGCCGGATCAGTGGCCGCGCCGATCACCGTGAGGGAGAACCCGACTTGCCCATCCGAGCGCCTCGGAAAATCGTCGACCCAACCGCTGACGGGCAGATCCACCCCCGCGAGCGTCCCGAGCAACTGATCCTCGAGCTGCGCATCGACCTTGAGCCAACCCCATACGGCCGCCGCGATGAGCCAGAACGGCCAGGCACAACGGCGGACGCAGCCGATCGTTGCTGCTGCCGCCCCGAGCCCCATGATGGCCAACACGGGCGACCCCGGTGGCACGAGCCAGAGCGTAACGAGAGTGCCCGCGAGCCACGCCGCAGCGAGGCCGATCAGCCCCGTCGAGGCTGGCGCCGTCCCGGATCGCTCAGTCTTGCGGAAACAAGCGCCCGTCCCTGAGCTCCTGGACGCTATCCATGCGTCCTGCCAGCTCCGGGTCGTGCGTGACAACCACTAGGCTGGTCCCGAGCATCTCATTGAGCTCGAGCATGAGATCGAAAACCTTGGCGCCGGTCGGTCGATCGAGGTTGCCCGTTGGCTCGTCCGCAAGAACCACCGCTGGCTGCGTGACGAGCGCACGCGCTACGGCCGTGCGCTGGCGCTCGCCGCCTGACAGCTGCGCTGGTCGATGAGTCAGGCGTTCGCCGAGACCGACGCGGCCCAGCAATGCTTCTGCCTGGGCCGCCGCCTCGGCACCGGCAACGCCCCGCACCAGCAACGGCATCGCCACGTTCTCCAGCGCCGTGAACTCGGGCAACAGATGATGGAATTGGTAGACGAAACCGAGTGCGCGATTGCGCAGCAGGCCGCGCTGCGCGTCCCCCAGAGCGGACATGCATGATCCCGCGACCCAGACCTCGCCCGCCGTCGGCTCGTCCAGCCCGCCAAGCAGCTGTAGCAGCGTCGTCTTGCCGGAGCCGGAGGCGCCGACGATCGCGAGCCGATCTCCGCGCCCCACGGTCAGCTCGACCCCATCGAGCACCGTCAGTTGCCGACTCGCTTCGACAAAAGTCTTTCGCAAACCGCGAACCTCGAGCGCAGGTGCCTCACTCATGACGCAAGGCTTCTGCGGGATGCTGCCGTGATGCGCTCAGGGCCGGATACAACGTGGCGGCACAGGCCAGAAACAAGGCCAATAGACAAATACGCAGGACTTCACCCGCGCGAACCTCGGTCGGCAAGTCACTAATGAAATACACGTCAGCAGCCAGCAGGTCGATACCGGATGCTGACTCCAGAAACGCGACGATCGCACCGAGCTCGTTGGCGATAACGAGCCCGAGCGCCAGGCCGAATGCCGTACCGAGAAGCCCGATGAGCGTGCCCTGCATCGCAAACATCGCGGCGATGCTGCGGCTCGTGGCGCCGAAAGTCCGGAGAATGGCGATGTCTCCGCGCTTGTCTCGAACGACCATCACGAGGGTGGACACGATATTAAACACGGCAACGCCGATGACCATAGAAAGAATCACGAACATAATCGATTTCGTCAATTGTATCGATCGAAAGAAGTTACTGTGCTGACGAGTCCAATCGTCGATATAAAAGCCGCCACCGAGATCGATCGCAAGTGTTCTGGCGATGCTGCCAGCCGAGATGATGTCATCCACCGTCATGCGAAGGCCAGTTGCTTTTCCATCGGTTCGGAACAGGCGTTCGGCGTCTTCGATGTTGACGTATGCGAGACCGCGATCATATTCGTACATGCCGGCTTCGAAGACAGCCCCAATCTCGAACCTGCGCATCCGCGGCACGATCCCCGCCGGCGTCACTCGCCCTTGGGCGATGATCAGGATAACAGAGTCTCCGACGCCGACGTCGAGTTCTCTGGCGAGGCTGATTCCGACTGCCATGCGATAGCTGCCGCTGGCAAGGGAATCGAGATCACCCTCACGCAACATCATGCCGATGCTCGATACCTCTCGCTCGAGCGCCGGCTCTATTCCTCGCACGGTAATTCCGGCAACGCTCTCTCCGAACACGACCATACCTTGACCTTCGACGAATGGTGCCGCCCCGGTTACCGCGGAATTCTCGAGGACTCGCTCGCGCGTCGCCCGCCAGTCATCGAGCGGCGCCTGATAGCCCGTCAGCGTCGCATGCGAGACTATGCCAAGTATCCGTTGCTGCAACTCGTGCTCGAAACCGTTCATCACCGACAGAACGACTATTAGTACAGCAACGGCCAGGCCAATGCCTATCATCGAAACCAGCGAGATAAAAGAGATAAAACCGTTCTTGCTGCGGGCGCGCAGGTAGCGCAGCGCGGTGAACAGCTCGTATGGCTGGTGCATGCTCAGCCCCGCGCCTCGTGACTCGACCGCCGTGCGGCCACGTAAGGCGGGCACGCAAGAGCACTCGGTAGAAGTCGGTTCATACTAATCGTAGCGCAGCGCCTCGGCGGGCGCGACAGCCGCGGCGCGGCGCGCCGGGTAGATCGTTGCCAGCGCGGCAACGACGAGGGCGAGCATGGGGATAACCGTGACGTCGGTCCATTGCACCTCCGAAGGGATCTCGGTCACGTAGTAAACATCGCCGGGCATGATCTGAAAATTAAACGTGGCCTCGAGCCACGGCACAATGATATCGACGTTGAAGGCTAACAGGAGCCCGAACACCAGCCCCGTCAAAGTTCCGATGACGCCTATCGCGGTTCCCTGAATCATGAAGATTCTCGCGATACGGTGCGGCTCCAGGCCGTAAGTGCGCAGAATCGCGATGTCTTTCTCTTTATCCGTGACGAGCATGACAAGCGAGGCGACTATATTGAATGCTGCAACCGCGACGATCAGCAGCAGGATCAGCGTCATCATCGTCTTCTCGATGTGGATCGCGCGGAAGAAACTCTGGTTCTCGATCGTCCAGTCGGAGTAGACCAGCGCTGCGTCACCGAGATCAGCGGCGTCAGCTGCAATAGCAGCGACGGCAAGTGGATCTCGCAACCGGATGCCAATGCCCTCCGCGCGGCCACCAAGGCCCGCAAGCTCGCTCGCATCGGTCATATGCGTCAGCGCGAGGCTTGCGTCGTGATCCGTGATGCCGGCCTCGAATATGCCGACGACCTCGAAGCTTCGCAAGCGTGGCGTTATGCCGCGATCGGTGGCCTCGGGCACGAGGACACTCACACGGGAGCCCACGTCTAGCCCCAGGCTCAGTGCAAGCACGCGACCGAGGATCACGCGCCGCGTACCCGGCATCAGATCATCGAGCCGGCCGACCTGGATATAGTCAGCGACATCTGAGACGCCATCCTCTTCCTCGGGGAGAACCCCCCGTATCAGCGCCGGCCGGAGACGCGCACCGGATCCGAGCATGGCCTCGACGTTGACGAAAGGCGATATTCCCGCAACGTTCGGCTCGTCGCTCAGCCGCTCTGCGAGCACAGACCAGTCCTGGAGACCTACGCGCGGGCTGGAGAGACTCGCATGTGCGGCCATGCTCAGAAGCCGCGCCCTGAGCTCCGTCTCGAAGCCGTTCATTACCGAAAGAATCACGATCAATGCCGCCACGCCCACAGCGATACCGAGCATCGATGCCAGGCTGATGAAAGAGATGAAGCCGCGACGGCGGCGCGACCGCACGTAGCGCGCCGCGATGAAGCACTCGAGGGGCCTGAACATGGCCCCGCATTAAAGCACAGCCGGGGCGGTTGTGGACCAGCGCCGGCTAAGCCAAGCGCCTCAATGGCCGTGGCTCCTCTTCGCCTCCCGATCCACTGTAGCACCTCGCCGGCAGCCGGGAGACCAGCAACAAGCCGTTAAATAACAATATTTTACGAGGTTAGGGCCTGGCTGCGGCGGGGTCCGCCAGAATTGTGACGCAAGGCGCAGGTTCGGCGCGGCCGTGTTCCTACGAACGTGACCCGGTGCTATATTCGGAATATGTCTGCAAGGAAGGGATCCCATGCTTAGGACCATCATTATCTGCTGTCTGATGATCGGCGCACCCGTCGCAATGGCCGACGTGCTGCTGCTCGAGGGCATTCAAGCCGAACGCGCGACCGCCACCCAGCGGCCCTCACGGGGTACCAGCATGGAGCGCGTCGAAACAATGTTCGGAATGCCCACGAACCGACACGCGGCGGTCGGCGTGCCGCCGATTGCGCGCTGGGAGTACCCGGGCTTCGTCGTCTATTTCGAGCACCAGCACGTTATCCACACCGTCCCGGTGCGCTGATATCGCCGGCGGCGGCACTGCCGTCCGTGGCGACCCCATCAACCGGGCCCGTAAACGCGCACGACGCTAGCGCCGAGTTCCGATCGCCGCCTGTGGGATAATGCGCGCGCTCTAACGAGCGCCGCATTACCATGGGAACACAGCAACATCTTCTCGACCTGCCGCTACCGGACTCGAGCCAACCGACGATTGTCTGGGGGCAGGTCTATGGAGCCGCGCAGAGTCTCGCCATTGCCGAAGCCGCTCGCCGGCACACGGGCTCGCCAGTGTTCGTGCTGGCCGATACTGCAAACCGCGCGGATCAGATAGTCAGAGAACTGCGGTTCTTCGCCCCGGACACACCCGCGCAGCGGTTCTGCGATTACGAGACTTTACCCTACGATGCGTTCTCGGCGCCGCAGGACCTTTTGGCTGACCGCCTCGCAACGCTGCATGCGCTAGCACGAGAGGACGCCGGCATCGTTGTCGTCAACTCCCAGGCACTACTCAACCGGCTGCCGCCGCTAGGCTTCGTCGAGTCGCGCTCGCTCCTACTGAAGGTGGGTCAGCAGCTCGATACCCAACGGCTGCGAGACGCTCTGGTTACCCACGGCTACCTGCACGTCGAGCAGGTAATCGAGCCGGGGGAGTTTGCGGTGCGTGGCTCGTTGCTGGACGTCTTCGCGCCGGGCGCGGCAGCGCCGGTTCGCATCGACCTTTTCGATGAGGAAATCGAGGCGCTGCGCCTGTTCAACCCGGAAACACAGCGCACGACTGGGCAACTCGATGAGCTGCGTCTACTGCCCGCGCGCGAGTTTCCTTTCGATGCCGACGCCATCCGAGAATTCAGGCAGCGGTTTCGCCTGGCGGTTCCCGGCGATCCTCAGCGATCGTCCATCTACCGCGAGATCTCCGATGCGCAGCTGCCTGCCGGAATCGAGTACTTCTTAGCGCTGTTTTTCGATGCAACCGCGTCGCTGTTCGATTATCTGCCGGCCAACAGCCTATGCGTGCTGCTCGGCGACAGCCGAGCAGCCCTTGCAGAAGCGTGGCAGCTCGTCGAGGAACGCTACGAGCAGCTCTGCGGCGACGTCGAGCGGCCAATACTCAAGCCTCGAGATGCATTCTGGGAGCCGAGCGAGCTGATCGCACAGCTCGACCTGCGACCGACCCTCCGCATACACGCACAAGAACTGGAGACCGTCGATTCAAGGGCAAGTTTCAACGCCGGTACAGGACATCCCCTCGGCGCCGGAGATCACTCGCAGACCGACACGATCGCGCGCTGGCTGGATGCAGAGCGCGGCCACAGAACGCTGATCGTCGCCTCCTCGCGCGGCAGGCAGGAAACAGTCAAGGAGCTGCTCGCGGGCCGAGGGACCTCTGCAACAGTGATCTCGGACTGGCAAGGCTTTCTCGACAGCGACGCCCCGCTAGGAATCGCAGTCGGCGAGCTCGAGGACGGGCTGCTTCTGCCACAGGCGCAGCTCAGCATTGTGACGGCAGAACGGCTTGGGCTTGAGAAGCCCCGACAACGCCGTCGGCGTCGCACGGCGCGTGACCCCGAATCGATTATTCGCGAGCTCACGGATCTACGCATCGGCGCGCCGGTGGTGCACGAGGAGTACGGTATCGGCCGCTATCAAGGCCTATCGACGCTCGATATCGACGGCATGACGACCGAGTTCTTAACCCTCGAATATGCCGATGCAGCTAAGCTGTACGTGCCGGTCCATAGCCTGCACCTCGTCACGCGCTACACGGGAGCAGCGCCCGACAATGCACCACTCCACCGGCTCGGCTCGGACCAGTGGCTCAAGGCCAAGCGAAAAGCTGCTGAGCGCGCCCGTGACGTCGCAGCGGAGCTACTGGATGTCTACGCAAAGCGCGCGGCCCGACGAGGCAATTCGTACGAATGGCCGGCGGATGCGTATGAGCGCTTTGCGATGGAGTTCCCGTTTCAGGAGACCGCAGACCAGCTTGCCGCCGTTCACGACGTGCTCGCCGACCTTGCCAGCGTTCGTCCCACAGACCGGGTCATATGCGGCGACGTCGGCTTCGGCAAGACCGAGGTCGCCCTGAGAGCCGCGTTTGTCGCAGTGATGGCCGGATACCAAGTCGCCCTGCTCGTGCCAACCACATTGCTCGCACAGCAGCACCATCGCACTTTTCTCGATCGGTTCGCTGACTGGCCAGTCAATGTCGAGATTCTTTCGCGCTTCCGCAGCGGCAAAGCCAGCAAGGCAGTACTCGACGGCCTGACGGCAGGCACGGTGGATATCGTGATCGGAACCCACAAGCTTCTGGGTGCCGATGTCCGATTCAAGAACCTTGGACTAGCGATCATCGATGAGGAGCACCGTTTTGGCGTCCGCGACAAGGAACGGCTCAAACGCCTGCGCGCCAATGTCGACGTCCTGACGATGACCGCGACACCAATTCCACGCACGCTGAATCTGGCCTTGGGCGGACTCAGAGATCTATCGCTAATCACGACACCACCACAGGACCGCCTCGCGGTAAAGACCTTCGTCGGGGAGTGGCGGCCGCAGTCGATACGTGAGGCAGTGTTGCGCGAAATTCGGCGCGGCGGCCAAGTGTACTTCGTGCATAACCGCGTGCAGGACATCGATGCTGTCACGGCAAAGCTCGCGGAGCTGCTGCCCGAAGCCGAGCTCAGAGTCGCGCACGGGCAGATGTCGGAGCAGGATCTCGAAGCCGTTATGCTGGACTTTTACCATCGCCGTTTCAGCGTGCTCGTCTGCAGCACGATCATCGAGAGCGGCATCGACATTCCAACGGCCAACACGATCATCATCAATCGCGCCGACAAGCTCGGCTTGGCGCAGCTTCATCAGCTGCGCGGGCGCGTGGGGCGTTCGCATCACCAGGCCTATGCCTATCTCATTGCGCCGCCGCTACGGGCACTGACCGTCGATGCCGTCAAGCGTCTGGAGGCCATCGAGGCGCTCGAGCACCTCGGCAGCGGCTTCACGCTGGCGAGCCACGATCTCGAGATTCGCGGCGCCGGTGAGCTGCTCGGCGAGGAGCAGAGCGGCCAGATCCAGGCCATCGGCTTTACGCTCTACAATGAGCTGCTCGCGCGCGCGGTCGACTCGCTGCGCCGCGGCGAGGAGCCGCAGCTCGAGGACCCGCTCGAGCACGGCCCGGAAATCGAGCTCGGCCTGCCGGCCTTGATACCGACCGATTACATGCCCGACGTGCACATGCGCTTGGTCCACTACAAGCGCATCGCGAGCGCCAACTCCCCCGCCGCGCTCCGCGAGCTGCAGGTCGAGCTCATCGACCGCTTCGGGCTGCTGCCGCCGCAGACCCGGACGCTATTCGAGCTCGCAGGCCTGAAGCTGCTTGCGCTCAGCATCGGCACCATAAAGATACAGGCCGGCGATCGCGGCGGTTCGCTAAGGTTCAGCGAGCACGCGACTATCGAGCCGCTCAGGCTCATCAATCTCATCAATAAGGACCCCGGCAGCTATCGGCTCGACGGGCCCTACAAGCTGCGGTTTACATGGCACCTCGAGTCTCCCGGCGAGCGGATGGCGGCTACGCAACAGCTTCTGGAAGAACTCGGTGCCGTGAGCGAGGCGGCAGCAGCCGCTTAGAGGACAGGGTCCCGCCGGCCAGCCGGCACTCATTCAGCCTTCGGTTTGAGCCAGCGTCGCTAGTCCACGACACGCATGAACGCACGCGTCGCCTCGGGATCGCAGTTGAACTGCGTCATCTCAATCTCGGGCACATAGACGAGCTCTCGAGCATCGTTCATAGCCTCGACGAGGTACTCGGGATCCTCGAGCATGAAGTCGATAGTAAGGCGGGTACCCCCCGCGGTAAGCCGGTAGCGCTCGACGACGTGCTTCTGTGCACCCGACGGAAGTCCAATCTGATATGGCGAGCGGTGGTCGGAAAAATTGCGCGTATCGACGACCAACACATCGTCCTCCCACCAGCCGATGGAATGACCGGATGGAAAGCGTTCTTCGCCGCCGGGATGCGGGCGACCGTCCATGTACACCGTGCGCCGTTCATCCCAGTATTGGCTGCGAATGGTCACGATTGCGGCAGCCTCGTCTATCGAAATTTCGATCGGGTAGCGCGTGCTCGAGTGAATCATGGCAGGCGTCGGTCGGCCGATACACCGGGCTTCCGGGTTCTCCGCCGAGAGCGCGTCGAACGCTGCCTGAGCCTGCCGGCCCTTCGGGGTCGGCTCGAGCGTGGCCCGGAAATAGCCGTCGATGCCGCCCGGATAGCGCGGCGCCTCGGACAACTTCTGCAGCCATCGACCTTCGATCGAGGCCGCGCTGAGCGTGCCTTCGGGCTCGGGCTCTGCTTCGCCAAGCCTGAGTCCGCCCTCCTTCTCGAGCGAGCTCAGAATCGCATAAGGGCGGCCGTTCGTCGCCGGATGCGCCGCCACGAGGACATGGTCACCGGGCACCAGCGTGTCGCGGCTCCAACCTTGGCGGGCGCTCGCCGCGGCTGAACCCATCTGCACGGACCATTCCACGAGCTGGCCATTGGCGTCAGCCGCTGCCAGCGTGAAATAGACATGTGGGTTTCGGAAGTAGAACTGCTTGACCGTGCCATCGAGCATGATGGTCTTCTGCATATCCAGCCCGGCGTCGCTGTGGTGCGCAAGGAGTGGCGGCGCAATTGAGAGGCCGCCGAACGTTAACGCCGCGCAGATGCTGGCGAACGCCGGAGTCACCGACGGCGCGGGTCCGCGGAGACCGCGATTAGACAACAAGCCCCGTCTCCACCGCGACGTTCATCGGCGCCCCCAAACGAGCCCGGTGTCCTCGACCACGATCTCCTCGCTGTCGACACCATTACCCTTCCATGCCGGAAAGCCCGTCGCTGTGATCGTCTGGCCGACTTTGACGGAGTCCTCGGTCCAACCGATTCGAAGGAGCCGATTTCTCGACGTGCTCTCAATCTTCCACTCCTCGACCGCACCCTCGGCGGTGCTCACATCGACG
>JAHEEM010000312.1 GCA_024640695.1 Rhodospirillaceae bacterium
TCGGTCGTCTTCGAGCTGATCTCCCTGAGGATGCGCATGCTCTCGGTAATGTCGGCCGCAGCCTGCGTCTGCGCCTTCGTGGAGCTCGAGATGTTCTGCACGAGGCTTGCGATCTGGTGAGAGACCTGCTCGATCTCGACGAGCGCCGCTCCGGCGTTCTCGGCGAGCAACGCGCCACCGACAACATCGGTCGTGCTGCGCTCCATCGATACGACGGCCTCGTTAGTATCGGACTGAATCGTGCTCACGATGACTTCGATCTGTCGCGCAGCGGTACTGGAGCGCTCGGCGAGCTTCTGCACCTCATCCGCTACGACGGCGAAACCACGGCTCGACTCGCCAGCGCGCGAAGCCTCGATAGACGCGTTGAGCGCAAGAATGTTCGTCTGCTCGGCGATTTCCTCGATCAGCTCGACGATATCGCCGATTTCTTGCGAGCTCTCGCCGAGCCGCTTGATGCGCTTGGATGTGTCCTGAATCTGCTCGCGGATCGTGTTCATGCCGTCGATCGTCCGGCGCACGGCCTCACCGCCCTTGTGGGCAACGTCAACGGCATGCCGGGCGACATCGGAGCTACGCTCGGCGTTACCCGAAACCTCCTCGATGGACATGACGACGTGGGCAATCGACTCCGATGCGCCGGCCGCCTGCTTGACCTGCGTCTCCGCCGCGCGAACGAGATGCTGTGATGCAGCCTCCGTCTGTTTTGCGGCAGCATCGACAAGCAATGAAGATTCCTTGACGGTCATTACGAGCTCCCGCAGAGCCTCGATCGCATAATTGATGGAATCGGCAATAGCACCGGTAATGTCCTCGGTCACCGTTGCCTGGACGGTGAGATCGCCATCGGCAAGGCTCGATAGTTCATCGAGCAGGCGTAGAATCGCCTGCTGGTTGCGCTCGTTCTGCATAGCGACATCGGCACCCGCTAGACGGTCGTTGCGCGAACGCACGAAGGCGAAGCCCATGAACAGCAAGAGCAGGCCGGCGGCCGCCACGAGTGCAGTTGCCAGAGCGCCACTACCCGTACTGGCGCCAACCGCACCGCCCTGACCGAAGTCCCGGTAGCTTTCGAACAGCGTCTCAGCCGAGCTGTCGAGCGTATCGGCAGCAACTCGGGCAGCCAATAAGCTATCTGCGACGGCTACGATCGTGCCAATTCTGGATCGAACGTTGTCGAATACTTCGGCCGCGCTTTCCACCGCCCCCGCAGATGCCGCATTCGTGACCGCCACCATGTCCAGCGTCGAGCCCTCGCCCGAAAGCCCGGCGAAAATATCGCCCAGGTACTGCTCGCTTTCACGCAGCACCTGACCTAACTCAGCCGTCGGGCCGCCCGCGGCGAGAAGATCGAGGCTCTGGCGAAGTCGCTGGACCGTCAGCTCGAACCGGTCCAGGTAACGCTGATTTGCGGCTAGATCCTCGGCTGACAGGGCGCTTGCGAGATTTCCCGTCGCCACCAGGAGCTCGGGCGCCAACACCCGAAGCTGCTCGCGCGCACTCGCTGCCAACTCGAATTGGTTCCGCGACCCCAGAATGGCCGCAAGACTCGATTCGATGGCTGTCGCCTCGGCGCCGCCCACGAGCTCTCCGAGCCGCGAACCGGGCGCTGCCGCTTCCCCGAGCGCTTGCCTGAGCCGCGTGAGTTCCGCCCGGCTCGCCGCAAGCGCATCGAGTGCCTGCGCATCGCCGGCGATCGCGGCACGGCTCTGGGCGCGCAGGTGCTGAGTCTCTGCGATAAATCGACCGGGGTCTGCCGTCTGTGGTCCTGACCCGCCCGTCCAGGCGAGATACGCGAGACTGAGCAGCACGGCTGTCAATAAGACAGCAAGACCAGCCAGCACCTTCGGCCACAAATCGACGGGCATCAGCTTGCCACCGCCTCGGCGGCATCGGCAGCGCTCAGGAACTGCTCGTCTGCGAGTAATTTCGGTAGGCGGAAGTAAGGCCAGGCCTCAGCGCTGCGCCGGTAGCTGCCCTCGATATAACCTTCGCAGCGGATCATCGGCGCTATTGCATCACTGCGATAGTCGGAGGCGTTGAAGCGCCGGAAACCGAGCACCTCGTCGACGAGCAGGCCGGTCGGCACGTCACGACTCGAAGCAACGAGCACGCGAGATCGGCGATCCGGCATCGAGATCCCACCCCCGAGAAACGCCTTGAGATCGACGATGGTGATGAGCTGACCGCGAACGTTGGCGATTCCGCGTAACCAGGACTTGGCCCCCGGAACGCGCGTCATGAGCTCCGGTACCGACAGCACTTCCTTGACGTCAGCTCGATCAGCCACGAAATGGTCCGTACCCAGCCTGAAGCCGACGCCGATCCACTCGCCGCCGCTATCCGCTTGCTCGCCTTCGCGACGCACAGCTGCAGCGCGTGCGCGCTCTTCCAATGCGAGGAGCAGCTCGTAGGGCCGATCGTGTAGCTCTGTCAGATTCATTGCTGTCAATGCTCGGCTCGAGACAGCACTTCCTGCGCCTTGGCGACCAACGCATTCGCCGAGACCGGCTTGACGAGGAAGTCCACGGCGCCCTGACGCAACCCCCAGATTTTGTCGGTCTCCTGACTCTTCGTTGAGATCATGACGATCGGTATGCCTTGCGTATGCGGGTCCCGGGCCAGCGTCCGAGTCGCCTGGAATCCGTTGATGCCAGGCATAACGACATCCATGAGAATAAGGTCCGGGCGGACCCGCTTAGCGAGCTCCAGGCACTCCGAACCATCGGCTGCGGCAACCGTCTCGAAACCATGCTTCTCGAGAGCAGTCTTCATGACATGCACCTCGGTAGGCGAATCATCCACAATCATTACGAGCGCCATCGGATCCTATCCTGCCCCGACCTATCTGCCCGTATGGCTCTGAATGGCGCCGAGCAGCTCGTCCTTGGTAAAGGGCTTGGTCAAATACTGCTCCGAGCCAACCAGCCGCCCTCTTGCCCTGTCGAACAGTCCGTCCTTGCTCGATAGCATAATAACGGGAGTCTGCTTGAACACCTGATTGTGCTTGATCAGCGCGCACGTCTGATAGCCGTCGAGCCGCGGCATCATGATATCGACAAAAATGATGTCGGGATGGTGATCAGCGATTTTCGAAAGGGCGTCGAAGCCGTCAACGGCCGTATAGACCTCGCATCCTTCTTTCGCTAGCAGCGTCTCTGCAGTTCTTCGAATAGTTTTGCTATCGTCGATGACGAGAATCTTGAGGCCCGCGAGGCCTCTATTAGCAACCGCAGCACTGTCACCCGACACGAACCCCTCCTGAGTCAGATACTCTGATCGT
>JAHEEM010000097.1 GCA_024640695.1 Rhodospirillaceae bacterium
AGCTCGAGCGACATCCAGAGCGAACAACTAGCGCCTGACTCGATCCGTTCGTCTTTCGCCAGCCGACTTGGCATGGATATCGGGGCCTCGTCCCGTCCGACCGCAATATCGATGGCGTCGTCGGGATGCTGCTCGCTGCAACCAGCAAATACGACGAGCCGCTGAATGAGGAGCGGTTGTTCTCCTGGCATGCGGCATCGATTCCGACAGTTCGAAGCAGCATGCCGTTGATAAGCGTCGGTTGCTGGCGCGATGATAGTAATGGTTCTGCGCAGATTGTCTCGGGGCCGATGGGGTGCGAGGTCGTCCGTTGTGAGGTTCCGCCTGCTGCACGCCTTGCCGATAAGCTGGCGAGTTTTCTGCAATCGATCGAGAGGCCGGAAAAAATCGACTCATTGTTGAAGGCGGGCTTGGCGCGCTTGTGGTTTGTCACGATGCAACCGTTCGATGGCAGCAACGGGCACATCGCGCGAGCCATTGCTGATATTGTGCCCGCGCGTTCTGATGACGGCGCGGCAGCGCTATTCCAGAATGTCGGCCCAAATCCGCAATCAGCGCAGAGATTGTTATTCGACGCTTGAGTGGACGCAGACAGGCGACCTAGATGTCGCAAGATGGTAGACCGGGTTCCTAAGCTTGCTGCAGCGCGCCATCGAAGAAGCGTCATGAAACGCTCTTCTGTGTTCTCGAGAAGGCGGGCTTTTCAACCGATAGTCGTGATTCCGTCCTCGCCGCAGATCAGCAGCAGGTCGGCCGGCCGTTGCGCAAAAAGTCCGACCGTGACTATCCCAGGGATCTGGTTGAGTTTGGCTTCGAGCTCCGGCGGGCTCGTAATCGCGAGATTATGGACGTCGATGATCTGGTTGCCGTTGTCAGTGACGAAACCTTCGCGCCAGACTGGTTGGCCGCCGGCCTTAACCAGCTGTCGTGCAACGAAGGACCGCGCCAGCGGTATCACTTCGATCGGCAGCGGAAAGGTCCCGAGGACCCCTACTAGCTTGGTGTCGTCTGCGATGCAGATAAAACGTCTAGCTGCACCGGCAAGCACCTTCTCACGGGTCAGCGCGCCTCCGCCGCCCTTGATCAGGTAGAGATGTCGGTTCGCCTCGTCGGCTCCGTCTACATACAGATCCAGGTCACCGATCGAGTTCAGATCCGACACCTCAATCCCCCTCGCCTTGAGCTTTTCTGTCGAAGCGTTCGAGCTCGACGCGACGGCTCTGAGCCCGCGCGCCCGGGCTTCCAAGCCTTCGATGAAGTAGTCGACCGTGCTCCCCGTGCCCACCCCGAGGGTCATACCGTCTTTAACGTAGGGTAGCGCCGCTTGTGCAGCGCGACGCTTCTTTTCGTCTTGTGTCACCTTAAATCACTCATAAAAAAAAGTGCCCGCATGAAGCGGGCACTCTGTTTATGGCAAAGCCTCGTGGCTCGCATAAGACATTGAAGAATCTACTTTTTCTTACTAACTTTTTTCTTACTAACTTTTTTCTTGCTAGCGCGTTTCTTAGCAGTTTTCTTCTTAGCTTTTTTCTTGGCAGTTTTTTTCTTAGCCTTTTTCTTAGCTTTTTTCTTAGCAGTTTTCTTTTTAGCAGTCTTCTTGCGAGCTACTTTTTTCTTAGCAGCTTTCTTGCGAGTGGCCTTTTTCTTAGTGGCCTTTCGCGTTGTCGTCTTTCGCTTCTTACTTGCAGGTTTCTTAGCCATGGATAGTCTCCGTGTCGGGGTTAACCGGCGTTGAGTATATATAAAAAGATTCAAATTTCCAGCAAGTTAAGCTTTTTTGCGCATTTCTTTCTGCGCGAATTGATGTATCCAATGTGACTCGACGCACAATTACGATTAAATGTTGCGTCATCGCACGCTGATTTCTGTGCTCAGTCCTGCGAATGTTGTCGCGCTAATTCGATGATGAAGTTCCACTGCTTCGCATCTATTGGCATGACCGACAATCTGTTGCCGCGCCGCAATAACGCGAGCTCGGCTAGCTGCGTAGCCTTGTATTGCTTGAGTTCGCGGAGGGTTAAGGCTCGCTCGAACGCTCGCTCGTAGCGCACGTCGACCATATACCAGCGTGGATTCGCAGGCTCGCTCGATGCGTCGTAGTGTTTGTCGCTGGCGTCGAAAGCCGTGTGATCGGGATAGGCTGCGGAGACGATTCGAACGATGCCGGCTATCGCGGGATCGGCGCAGCTGGAATGATAAAAAAAGGCCAGATCGCCCTTGCGCATACCATCGCGGATGAAATTCCGCGCTTGATAGTTGCGCACGCCGTCCCAATGCGTCTGGCGTTTTGGGCTCGTCTTTAGGTCCGTGAAGCTGAAAGTTGATGGTTCGGACTTCAAAAGCCAATAGTTCATTATTCGAGCTCCGTCTCGAAGGTGTGTGCGCCAGCGTCAGTGACTGCGGCCCACAGGCGCACGTCCCAAGGCTGCGCGACGATAGACTGCACCGCCTGAAAGGCGAAGCCAACGCCGACGAGTTTTGGCCGTACCCAGCGCATGCGTCGCGTTAGAAACCCGAAGCTGCGGTCATAGTATCCTTTTCCCATGCCGAGCCGCGTACCGCGACAATTGAAGGCGACGAGCGGCGTCAGCACGATGTCGAGCTTGCGAGGGTCAATCTGGCGACCGCTGCGCGGCTCGAGGATGCCGTAGCGGTTGCGGGTCAGCGGCGTGTTCAGGCGCAGCTCGACGAAGCCCAGGCGCTCGCCGGTGAGCACTGGTGCATACACGGACTTGTGGCGGGCGCGAGCATCCCTGACAACCAAGCTCAGATCTACCTCGCCGTCGATGGCGAAATAGACGGCCACTCGATGGGCGCGGCGATAAGCGCCCAAGCGCAGTAACTCGCGGGTGATTCTTTTCTGAGCCACCCGGCGCTCGCACGGGGCGAGTGCGCGGCGGCGTTCTCGCAGGGTCCGTCGGGCATCGTTGCGCGAGGCAGCGTTCTTCGTGATGCTCATCGCCATGCAGACTAGTGTCGTGTTATAGCAGAGTTGGCCGCGTCTGACCGCGTCTGACCGCGTCTGGCGCGCAGGTGCTGCATCGGTCGTTGTCGCCACCGCTATGCCTTCGCCTCGCGCCTTGTCCCGACGCAGCGTCCATCGCCCGGCCCGCCACTGAGCAGGCGGCCATAGACCCACAGGCAAGTTGCGGCTGGAGCGTTGTTGCGGGAGAGATGACGCTCCCCGCCTGTGCCGTCGCAGATGGTTGCTCTCGAACCGGAGCAAAAAGTGGGGTAAGCCGTGGTGGCTGCAGGCTTCCCGGCTAGACCGGATCTGCGCAACACCACCGACAGAGCACAACCCCAAGGTTAATAGTTAGGGTCGAAAGACTATCCATTCTGCATCGAACACGGCAGGGAACGTCAAAGACTGACAGTTACAGACTCAGCTGCTGGCCGGGACCGAGCGCTGAGTCCAGACGTTCCCGCATCGCCCTGATCCTTAGATCGACGATGTCCTTCAGCTGCCGATCCTCATCCGTCCGCTTGATGAGTTCATTAGCCATATTCAGCGCTGCCATGACGGCGACGCGGTCTAATCCCAAGACTTTGCCGCTGTTGCGGATGTCCTGCATCTTCTTATTAAGAAGCTCGGCGGAAGCCAGCAGCGCGGCCTTTTCCTCGATCGGGCAAGCCACCTGATACTCCTTGCCGAGAATCTTGATGCTGACGTGTGCGAAGGTCTCGCTCATTGGGCCTGCTCCATCGCTTTGAGTCTGTTAATCATTGCCTCCACGCGGCCACGAACCTGCTCGTTCTTCTGCAGCAGGGTCGCTCGATCTTCAATCAGCGAATCCTGGCGCTGTTTCAGGGACCGGTTTTCCTCCTGGAGCTGCTTGCAAATCACGACGAGCTCATCGAGCCGCTTCTCGACCCTCTGCAGCTCATGGTCAAATCGTCTATTCGTTTCATCGGTGCTCATGGCACAAGACTATAGAGCCGCGGCCCTCGAGGGGTCAATAAGCTAGGGCCCAGTGTTAGCATTGACGAGTTTAGGTAACAGGAAGGCATCGCGGTGACGGAGTCGTCTCTGGACTTGGAGAAGGTGACCGCGGCGATCGCGACGCTCGAACTCGGCGTCGATGCCGCCGAATTGCACGGAGGTATCTGCGGGCTGCTCTGCGCCCGCGGCCCGGGTGCGGTCTCAATCTGGATCCGAGAGAGCGGCGCGGATCAAGTGCCGCGCTTGGGCGATGCGGTAGCGGCTGCCGAGCAGCTGCACGATGCCGAGGCCGAAACCTGGCGCGACCTCAATGGCCCAAGCCTCATTTTTTATCCGCTGTTGCCTGATGAAGAGGGCGTCCTGGCAGAGCGCGTGGCGGGGCTGGCGCTCTGGTGCCAAGGCTTCGTTACCGGGCTCGGGCTTGGTGGTTACTCACTCGAGGACGCAGCCTTCGAGGACGATCCGAGCGGCAGCCGCGCACAAACCGCGGAAATCGTAAGCGACTTCGTCGAGATCAGTCGCGCGGGGCTGGATTCGGATGATCTCAATGAAGCCGATCGGGCCGGGTTCGAGCTGGCTGCTCTGGTCGAGTATGTGCGCGTGAGCGTTCAGTTGATATTCGAGGAGCTGCACGGGCAGCGGAAGACAGATCTGGCGGCGCTCGAGCCGCAGTCGAGGCATTGAGATCAATTTTATGCAGACCCAAGAATTCGCGCGACGGCGGCGGCATTTCATGGAGCTCATGGGCCGGGACGGCATCGCTGTATTGCCGGCGGCGCCCGAGCGGACCCGCAGTCGGGATACTTTATATAGCTATCGGCCCGACAGCGACTTCTTCTACCTAACGGGCTTTGACGAACCGGAGGCCGTGGCCGTGCTCATCCCGGGGCGGGCGCAGGGCGAGTTCGTCATGTTCTGTCGCGAGCGTGACCCGCTCAAGGAACTCTGGGACGGCTACCGCACCGGTCCAGAGGGCCTCGTCGAGCGTTACGGAGCGAACGACGCATTCCCGATCGGCGATATCGAAGACATCCTGCCTGGCTTGCTGGAGAGCAGCGAGCGGGTCTATTACTCCATGGGTATCTCTGCGGAGTTCGACCACCGACTGCTGGGCTGGATGCAGGGCCTCCACGCCCGCCGTCAGCGCGGACATGCGCCGAACGAGCTTATCGACCTCGATCACATCCTCCACGAGATGCGTTTGTTCAAGAGCCGGGGCGAGCTCAGCACGATGAAGCGCGCTGCCCGGATTGCTGTCGCAGCGCATAAGCGGGCGATGAGCATTTGCAAGCCCGGACTGCACGAATATCAGCTCGAGGCGGAGTTTGTGCATGAGTTCGCCCGCCACGGCGCAAGATGCTCCTACGAGCCGATAGTGGCCAGCGGCGTTAACGCCTGCGTGCTGCATTACCGTACCAATCGTGCGGTGCTGAAGGATGGCGATCTTGTGCTTATCGATGCTGGCTGCGAGTACGAGCTCTACGCATCCGATATTACGCGAACGTTTCCGGTTAACGGCCGGTTTACAGAGCCGCAGCGCGAGATCTATAACATCGTGCACGAGGCGAACCAGGCGGCGGTCGCGCAGGCGCAACCGGGCAATCACTGGAACGATCCGCACGACGCCGCGGTAAAGGTTGTCACCCGCGGGCTCCGGGATCTCGGCATCCTGAAGGGTCGCTTGCCGAGCTTGATCAAGGCGGAGGCGTATAGACCGTTCTTCATGCACAAAACCGGCCACTGGCTCGGCATGGATGTGCATGATGTCGGCGATTACAAAGTTGCCGATGCGTGGCGCATGCTCGAGCCAGGCATGGTCACCACGATCGAGCCCGGGATCTACATAGCTGCCGACAGCAAGGGCGCCGCAAAGCGATGGCGCGGCATTGGTATCCGCCTCGAGGACGATGTGCACATCGGTCGCCATGGCCCCGAGGTGCTGTCAGCGGACCTGCCGTTGGCGGCCGAAGACATCGAGCGTCTCACGGAGCTGCCTGCTTGAGAGCCACGGAGCTCGTCTGTGATGTCGTGATCATCGGCGGCGGGCTCGCGGGTTCTGCCTTGGCTTATGCGCTTGCGCAAACGCCACTAAGCGTAGCGCTGGTTGAGGCGCGAGATCCGCGGCGTTTGGAGCAGCCGAGCTTCGACGCCCGCGCGACGGCACTCGCCAATGGCAGTCAGCGCATTCTGTCCACACTGGGCATTTGGGACAGCGTCGCAGCGTCGGTAACGCCGATACGTAGCATTCATATCTCCGAGCGCGGCCGGTTCGGCGTGTCGCGAATCCTCGCAGCAGAAGAAGGCGTGCCGGCGCTCGGCTATCTGCTCGAAAACCGGATTCTCGGCGCGGCGCTCTGGGATGCGCTCGGTCGAGCGCAGCGTTTTACCTCGATCGCGCCCGCTAGGCTTGAGTCGCTGACCGCCGGACCGGACGAGGTTGTGGCTCGCGTCGAGTCACAGGGCAGCGAGACGATGATTCGGGCTCGGCTTGCCGTCGCAGCCGACGGCGCAAGCTCCCAGGTGCGCGACGAACTCGGTATCACAGTGATCGCAGACGACTACGCGCAGCATGCCGTTATATTGAATTGCCTGCCCGAAGTGCCGCACGCGGGCCGCGCATTCGAGCGATTCACGACCGACGGCCCCGTAGCAATGCTGCCGTTGACTGGCAACCGCGTCGCCGCCGTATGGACGCTGCCGCGGCCCGAGGCTGAGCATGTTATGCAGCTTGATGACCGCGAGTTCACGCGCGCACTGCAGGCTAGCTTCGGTTATCGCCTCGGGCGATTCGCGGAGGTCGGCCGCCGTAGTGCGTATCCGTTGCTGCGGCTGCGAAGCGCATCGGTCGTGGCGCCCCGAACGGCGCTGATAGGCAGCGCTGCGGTCAACCTGCATCCGGTGGCCGGTCAAGGGTTTAACCTCGCGCTGCGCGACGTCGCGATACTTGCCGAGGTTCTGAGTGACTCGATTCTTGAGTCGGGTTCCGACGCTGATCCAGGTGCCGCCGAGCCGCTCGAGCGATATCGAGTCTGGCGACATAAAGATCAGGATCGTGTCGCGGCGTTCACGCACGGCCTGATTAAATTTTTCGGCTACGCATCTGCGCCGGTTGAAGTGTCGCGCGGACTCGGCCTGATGGCATTCGATCTCATCCCGGGGGCAAAAGCCGCGCTTGCGAGACACACTATGGGCTTGTCGGGTCGGTTGTCGCGACTCGCCCGAGGCCTGCCGCTACTACCTCCGCGCGCATCATCGTGACGCGGCGCGGCGGCGAACAGACTCGGTCGGTGTTGATCATCGGCGGTGGGCCGGTCGGGCTTGCGATTGCCGCGTTACTGTTAGAAGGGTCGGCTGCCCAGCAGTGGTCGGTCCGTCTGCTCGAGCCCAGGCCGGCGCCGCAGTGGGCCCGTGACGACATCGACCTGCGGGTCTTTGCGTTGTCACGTGCGTCCCAGAATATTCTGAGATCTGCCGGCGCCTGGGACGGTATCGCCGCACGCCGTGCGAGCCCATACCGGCGCATGGTTGTTTGGGAAGGTGACTTCAGGGCCGCGGTTGGCAAGCTGACATTTGATTGCGCCGAGATCGGCGAGCCAGACCTCGGCCATATCGTCGAGGATCGATTGATTCGCTCATGCTTGCTCGAGGTGCTCGCTGGCCGCGAGAATCTGGATCTACGATTCGGTGTCGAGCTTGCCACAGTGCGCGCGGAGCCCGGCGGCGCCGAAATCACGACTACTGCGGGCGAGACGCTCACCGCAGACATTGTTATTGCTGCTGACGGAGGCGCTTCGACTGTGCGCTCGCTGTTGGAGTTGCCCGTCGTCGGCGTGCCATACGGCCAGGAAGCAGTTGTCGCGCACGTCGCCACGGAGTGTGCGCATGCCGATACGGCCTGGCAGCGTTTTTTAGATACCGGGCCGGTAGCATTGCTGCCGCTGACCGACGGACGCAGTTCCGTGGTCTGGTCCACGGGCACAGAGCAAGCTCGAATGCTGTCGACGGCGAGCGAGGCGGAGTTCATGGCGGCGCTCCAAAGCGCAACTGACGGCGCGCTGGGCATGATCAGCTCTGTCAGCGAGCGGGTGCGTTTTCCGTTGCGCGCCATGCATGCTCGGCAGTATTGCAGCGCGCGCGTCGCTCTCATTGGCGATGCCGCGCATACGATTCATCCGCTGGCTGGCCAGGGCATGAATCTCGGGCTGCTAGACGCAGCCGTGCTGGCCGAGGTTTTACGCGCAGCAGTAGGGCGCGGCGAAGATCCCGGCGATCTGCGCGTGCTGAGGCGGTATGAGCGCAGACAGAAGGGGCGAAATATCAAGTCGCTGCTGACAATGGATGCGTTGCATCGGGTGTTCACGCGCAGTGGTCCCTTGCTCGCGCCCGTCCGCGCCGCGGGGATGAGTCTCGTCGATGCCTTGCCCGCCGCCAAGCGCGCGCTCATGCGCGAGGCGCTCGGTCTCGTTGGAGAGCTGCCCGAGGCCGCGCGTCGGCAGCTTGCCTGAGACCGTCGCAGTCGTTGCGTTTGGGTGGAGAACCCCGTTCGACTTGGCTATCATCGCTACGCAATCGCAAGATTTGCCGGAGAGACTCCGTTTCGAACGGAGCGCCGAAGGCGAAACCCCGCTCGGAAACGCTCAGGCAGAAGGACGGCAAGGTCTGATTGACTCTGGAGAGCGATCCTTGCGCGGGATCCACCGAAGGTGATCGGCGCTCACTCGGCGCTTAATCTCTCAGGTATCAGGACAGAGGAGCGGCGAGCACAATGGCTCGCCGTTTTCTTTGGTGAGGTACGATGATCGAGAGCAAGCGCACCTGTCTCTATCAGGCCCATCTCGATATGGGCGCCCGCATGGCCGATTTCAGCGGTTGGCGTATGCCTATCGCCTATGGCTCGCAGCTGGAGGAGCATCATTGCGTGCGTCGCCACGCCGGAATGTTCGATGTTTCGCACATGACGATCGTCGACGTCTGCGGAACTGCTGCGGAGGCCTACCTCAGACGTCTGCTGGCCAACGATGTTGCAAAGCTGGCGGGCGGCGGCGCGGGTCGATACAAAGCCTTATATAGCTGCATGCTGCGCCACGATGGCGGCGTAATCGACGATTTGATTGCTTACCGGATTGGCGAAGAGGAGTTTAGGCTCGTCGTCAATGCGGCAACACGCGCAAAGGATCTTGCGTGGCTGATTGAGCAGGCGGAGCGGTCTGATATCGCGGTGACTGAGCGCGACGGGCTGGCGATGTTGGCCGTGCAGGGACCGGCTGCGCTGCCGGAGGTCGCGCGACTTGCGCCAGGCGGCGCGGCCTTGGCCATGCTGAGGCCGTTCACGGCCATGCGCAGCGAGGACTGGTTTATCGCACGTACGGGCTACACGGGTGAGGACGGCGTCGAGATCATGTTGCCGGCCTCGAAGGCCTTGGGCGTGTGGCGGGCGCTTGCCGCGCAAGGAGTTGCCGCTTGCGGCCTCGGTGCTCGCGACACGCTGCGGCTGGAGGCCGGACTGAACCTCTATGGACAGGACATGGATGAATCGGACACTCCGCTCGAGTGCGGTCTCGCCTGGACCGTGGATTTCGCGTCGGACCGGGCGTTCGTCGGCCGGGAGGCGCTCGAGCGGCAGCGCGAGGCAGGTGTGTCGATGGTCCAGGCCGGTCTGTTGCTGCCGGGCCGCGGCGTGCTGCGAACGGGTTGCGAGGTGGTGACGAATGCGGGACGCGGGCATGTGAGGAGCGGGACATTCTCGCCGACGCTTGGCCACTCGATCGCGCTGGCGCGGGTACCTGCCGGCGCGAAGGGTAGCTGCAACGTCATCATCCGCGGTCGGCAGCAGCCGGCGAGAATCGTCAAGCCGCCGTTTGTTCGTAACGGCAAGATAAAGATTTCACTCGATTGATGACCCCCGAGGAGACCAAGAGCATGAGCGAGATTCCAAGCGAGCTTAGATACACGAAGGACCACGAATGGGTCCGCGAACAGGACGACGGCAGCTGGCTCATCGGCATAACGGATCATGCGCAAACGGCACTCGGCGATCTGGTTTTCGTCGAGCTTCCGCAGGACGATGCAGAGCTCGCCGCGGGCGATACTTGCGCGGTCGTGGAATCCGTCAAGGCGGCATCGGATGTGTATAGCCCGTTTTCCGGGCAGGTCACCGCCACCAATGCGGCACTCGCGGACTCGCCCGAGCTCGTGAACACCGATCCTTATGGTGATGGATGGCTGTTCGCAATGCGCCCGGAGTTCGCGATCGAGCTCGAGGAGCTGCTCACGAGCGATGATTACGAGCAGCTCCTGGCCGAGCTTGACGACTGAGCCGCGAGGAGCGCAGCGATGCCATTTATTCCCCACACGCCGGAAGACACTGAGCAGATGTTGACGACAATCGGTGTGGCGAGGATCGACGACTTGTTCGACGAGATTCCGGGCCAGCTTCGGCAAGTCGAGCTCGCGGCGTTGCCGGCGGCGCTTTCCGAGCAAGAAATCCGTCGACTCATGCAGACGCGGTCGGTACAGGACCAGATGGAGCTCAGCTTTCTCGGCGCCGGCGCGTACGAGCACCATATTCCGGCAGCTGTATGGGAGCTTGCGACGCGCGGCGAGTTCTACACCGCATACACGCCGTATCAGGCGGAGGCAAGTCAGGGCACCTTGCAGGTCATCTACGAGTATCAGACCATGCTGGCGAGCCTGACGGGGCTGGATGTTTCCAATGCATCCCTTTATGACGGCGCTTCGGCGCTTGCAGAGGCGATTCTCATGGCGGTCAGAGCCAACCGCCGTTCGAAATCTAAGCATGTGCTGCTGCCGGCGACTGTGCACCCGCTTTATACGGCCACTGCGCAGGCCATCACGGCGAGCCAGGGAATTCGGCTAACGAGCGTGCCCGTCGATCCCGTCACCGGCAGGCTGGATCAGCGTGCCCTCGAGCGCCACGCAGGCCAGGACATCGCGGCGTTCGTAATCCCGCAACCGAACGTATTCGGCGTGCTCGAGGACGTCGATGCGCTCGCCGACTGGGCCGAGGCCAATGGTGTTTTCGGAATCGGCATCGTCAATCCCATTGCCCTGGCACTGCTCAAGCCCCCGGGCGAATGGGGCCGGGTGGGTGTGCCGATCGCGTGTGGTGAAGGCCAGCCCCTCGGGGTGCCGCTGAGCTCCGGTGGTCCTTACTTTGGTTTTTTAGCCTGCCGTGAGGCCCACGTCCGTCAGCTGCCGGGGCGTCTTGTGGGGCGCACGATCGATTTAGACGATCAGCCTGGGTTTACCCTGACTCTGCAGGCTCGTGAGCAGCACATTCGCCGTTCCCGGGCAACTTCTAATATCTGCACGAACCAGGGGCTCATGGTCACTGCGGCGACTATCTATATGAGTCTGCTCGGCCCGGCGGGGCTCAGACGCGTCGCGCTCGCTTGCCACGGGCAGACCCGAGCGCTGGCTGCGGCCGCCGCCGCGATTCCCGGTGTCGATCTCGTGTTC
>JAHEEM010000313.1 GCA_024640695.1 Rhodospirillaceae bacterium
CTCTGCCCGGCTGGTCGAATCTCATGAGTGCGGCCTGGCGCGGCGATCTCGGCGGGGTGAAGACGCTGTTGCGTCGCGGTGACCTCGACTGGGCGGACACCGACGGACATACCGCGTTGAGCCGGGCGGCGATGCGCGGCCATACCGAAGTCGTGGCAGAGCTGTTGCGCGCGGGCGCGTCAGTAAACGCTGTAGCGAAAAACGGATATAGCCCTTTGGTGTGGGCGGCGCGGGGTGGACATGCTGCTGCGGTCGCAGCGCTGCTTGCCGGTAGAGCCGATCCGGGGCTGATTACGGCCGACGGTGAAACGGTACTGATGCACGCGGTCATCGGCGGCGATGGCCTGGCAATCGAGCATCTGCTGGCGGCTGGTGCGGCGCCGAATGCTCAGGCCGCAGATGGTACGACGGCTTTGATCCTGGCTATTAGACGAGGCGTAGACTCCGCCTTGGATGTATTGCTTGGGGCCCAGACGAATATCCGTGTTGCGGATGCGCAGAAGCGTACCGCAATGTGGTATGCGGCGGAGACCGGCGCGCTGTCTACAGCGAGAGCGCTGCTGCGCCGAGGCGCTGATGTCAACGTGGCAGATGCACTTGGCATGACTCCACTGCATATCGCAGCGCAGTCCGGTCATGCCGACATGATTCGCCTTCTGGTGGAGAGCGGCGCTGTCGTCGATGCCCGCACTTCGACCGGGAATACCCCGCTGATCATCGCCGTAGCGGCGAACAAGCTGGGGGCTGTCGACCAGCTCATCGCCGCGGGAAGCGACATCGATGCCCGCAACGAACGCGGTAACTCAGCATTGCACACTGCCGCGGAGTTCGGCCGATTAGGGGCAGTGCAGCCGCTACTCGATGCGGGCGCCAGCAAGCGGTTGATCAATAGCCAGCGACTACGTGCTTACGAGCTCGCCGAGCGCAGTCATCACGACGAGGTGGCTGCGCAGCTACGCTGATCGGAAATACGCCCGCCTCTAGCTACTGTCAACGCTGGTTAGTTCGTCCGAAGTGGAAGCGTCCGCCGACAAATAAGGTCGTCTCATCCTCGTCGATACGCACGCGCCCACCGAGCGAGAACTGGCTATTCAGATGATAGTCGCCCCCGAGCTCCAGCACGGTATCCGAGTCCGAGCCCAAAGAGTCGTCCAGCGAGATCATGCCCGACAGCTCAACCGCGTTCGTAAGCCAGCCGCGCAGCCCGGCACTCAAGATCAGCCCATCGTCGTCTATCTTGCCCGGTCCGGGCGTATCGAGCTCACTGTCAGCGAAGGCAAGCGCAACGACCAGATCGAGGTTATTGGCGATATCCCAGTGATAGCCCGCGCCGACCTGCAGAATCGAGCGGTCGACATTGTCGTTAAGCTCCCAATCCTGGTAAGCAGCGAAGACATGAAAGTTTGGAGCGACAGTAAAAGAGCCCCCGCCCTCTAGCCCCCCGGAGTCCAACTCCGTAACCGCGAGGCTTGCGTAGGCGAAGTCGTAGGATAGAGGTCTGTCCGTCTGCTGCTGTGCCGCGGCTACGGAGACAGCGAATACTGGGGTTAGCGCAGCCAGTCTCGTCAATAGTTTGATCATCATAATTCTCTCGCACAGTAAAGAGGTGAAATGAAGCCGCGCAGCATACTCCCGTCGCGACGAGAAGTCACAAGTTGCTGCCGTGACTTTTACCGGGCCGGATTGCTGTCCTGACGAGCCTGAGATCAGGCCGACATCGTTATTCGTCAGGCCGGCTTTTCTGCAGTTAGCAGTACGTCGCTGATGGCCCGTTCGGCAAAGCCAGCCTCGCAGTAGGCAAGATAGAACTCCCACATTCGGATAAATTCGTCCGGATATCCGAGCATGCGAACTTTATCGATCTGCGCAAGGAAATTTCGGCGCCAGTGGCTTAGCGTCAGGGCGTAATGCCGCCCAATGTCCTCGAGGCCAATGATCAGCAGCTCGCCTGCTCGTCCAATTGCGCTTGCCATGGCAGTGATAGACGGGAGGCAGCCGCCGGGGAAAATATACCGCTGAATGAAGTCGACTTCCTTCTTCAGCAGCTCGTGCTGCCGGTCGAAAGTCGTAATGGCCTGAATCAGCATACGGCCACCTGGTTTGAGCAATTGGTTACACTTCTCGAAATAGGTGTCGTAATGCTCGCTACCGATTGCCTCGATCATCTCTATAGACACCAGCTTGTCGTAGTGGCCAGTCAGATCCCGGTAGTCTTCGAGCAATACGTCGATTTGGTTCGAGAGGCCGGCGTCCTGTACGCGCCTTTTTGCAAGCTCGTACTGCTGCTCAGAAATTGTCGTTGTCGTCACACGACAGCCGCGGCTTTTCGCCGCATGCAGCGCAAACCCGCCCCAGCCCGTGCCGATCTCGACGACATGGTCGTTCGGGCCTAGATCCAACTTATTGCAGATCACATCGAGACGGTGCCTCTGGGCGTCGGCAAGACAGTCGGAGTCATGCTCGAATATCGCTGACGAATACATCATCGACTCGTCGAGCCAGAGCGCAAAGAACTCGTTACCGAGATCGTAATGCGCTGATACATTGCGACGGGCGCCAACGCGCGTATTACGGTTGAGTCGGTGGAAGAGGTTCTGAAACGGTCGGGTCAGACGCGCCGGGCCCTTGTCTAAGTCCTCGAAGACCTTGCGATTACGCAGCAGCAAGCGCATGACTTTGACGAGCTCGTCAGAGCGCCAGGTTCCGCGCATATAAGCTTCGCCGGATCCGATTGTGCCGCCAAAGGCAACATCGCCATAGGCGGATGAGTCGAGGATCTCGATGTCTGCCCACAGGGATTCATCCGAGACGCCCTCTCCAAAACTGGCCTCACTATTTCCTTCACGCAATCTCAGACAGCCGCGCTCGAGTCGCTCGAGTTGGCGAAGCACGAGGTTGCGCGCGAATCGATCAAGAAACGTGGGTTTCGGGATGCCGCTCAGGTGGCGCGGATCAGTGAGGCTAACGGCTTTCATGTTTTCTTTTCGTGTGCGGTCGCTACGTTTTCTGGATGATCGTACACTGGAACGCGCTTTAGCCAAAGTCTGAGGGCTTCCCAGTAGATACCTGCGATAACTTTGAACGTCATCAGAGGGTAAGTTATGAGTATTCTCGCGAGCGCTGGGCCGGAGATCTCCGTTCGACCGAGATCCAGGGTCGCGTCGAAAATCTTGCGCTGATCCTTGGCGTTTTCCATGTGCACGGAAAGGCGCTCGCCAGGTGGCAGAAAGCGCCAATCATAGCTGACGTCCA
>JAHEEM010000098.1:0-649 GCA_024640695.1 Rhodospirillaceae bacterium
CTGGTGGCAGCGCAGGCTCTAGAAACGGCTGGGTCCGCGCGCAGAGCCCGTTGAATTTCAGGCTCGGGAGCTGGTAATTCTAGTGGCCTACCAGGGCGATTCCCGCTGGTCTGCATGTTGTCACTAAGAGCAGAAGAGTCCGTACTGTCTGACCTTATCTAGCCTGCTACAAAAACTCGGTCGCGCCCGGCCGCTTTGGCATTTCGGAGAGCCTTATCTGCCCGTTCGATCAATTCCTCGGGCGAAATGTTTTCGCTGGCGCGTCGGCTTGTGCAACCGATGCTGATCGTGGTCGAGATGATTCCGTCACTGGTGCGAATAGGTGACTCCGAAACGATAAGCCTTGCCCTGTCCGCGATTTGCTGCGCCATCTTCCGATCGCAGCCGGGAAGAATGAGCATAAACTCATCACCTCCGTGTCGGACCACGATATCCCCCGTGCGTATAGACCGAATCAGACTGGAGGCCAGCCTGCGGAGCACCTGATCGCCCGCCTGATGGCCGAAGTTGTCGTTTATCTGCTTGAATTTGTCGACGTCTATTGTGCAGATTGAAAGATCGGAGTTTGATTCTTCTGCCTTGATGAGTTCCGTTCTCAGGAAGGGCGTGGCTCCGCGCAGATTCCAGACTCGAGTCAGTGGATCAAACA
>JAHEEM010000098.1:659-11345 GCA_024640695.1 Rhodospirillaceae bacterium
CATTGCTTGCCGACGCGCAACTCCGAGTTTCGATATGATCTCAGCTTGCGCAAGGTTCTTTTGATCTGCGAGGAGCTCCTGCTGAGCCATATCGGTCATATCCTGCAGGGACCGCATGTCATCAGAACCGAACTCTCGTGGGTTCGTATCGAACACGCAGAACGTGCCCACGGCCTTGCCGGTCTTATCGTGCAACGGAGATCCGGCATAAAATCTGAAGTGAGGCTTGCCTAGCACGAGGGGGTGTTCGGCGACTCTAGGGTCGTCTCGAGTATCGGAAATAATTACCATCCGATCATCCTTGACCGTCCAAGCGCATAAGCTTTTCTCAATCGGAAGCTCGGAGATCGCCCACCCAGCGACCGATTTAAACCACTGTTTCTCGTGATTCAAGATTGTCACGGCTGCGACTGGGACGCTGAAAAGTCGCCTGGCAGTTCGTGTAATGCGCTCGAACCGTTCTTCTACGGGCGTATAGAACACGTCGATAGTCGCCAGCTCAAGGAGCTTGAGCGTCTCGGTGCTTGCAATAGTTGCAGAGAGCTTGTCCGGTATGGGTCGATTGCTCATTGTTTATCGCTGGTGCAATACGAGATTGAAGTATCAGGCGGATACACCTAGCAAAATATACTGACGCCGTGCGTGAGTTAATGTGAGCCGCATCACGTGCGGAGCTTTCACTCCGGCCGTAGTTAGCTGCCGCAGTTTGATATCCGCCGGTTTGTCTACGAGCGCCTCGAGGTCCATCAGTCGACTACCGAACACCAGCCACGTGGCCGGCTATTCAGGAAATTCGCAAAGCGTGGATGCTTGCCTCGACAGGCGTGTGATTCGCCGTTTCCTATTGTATCGACTGCAATCACGGAACCTTTAGCCGGAACCTCAAATAACAAAGAGCGGGCCCAATATGTTGGCCCGCTCTTCGTATTCAAAACTCGCCTCGGTGGACTAGCGCCCCGTCATCACGGGCAGGAACTTCTGGATCCGCTTGGCCTGCTCGACTTCACCGGTGTAGACGTTGCCGTCGGTATCGATGCCGATCGCATTGATCCAGTGCAGTTCGCCGGCATAGCGACCGTTGCGGCCGAACGAGCCCAAGGTCTTACCGCTCGCGCGCTCGACGATCCAGACCTTATTGTTGGTGCCATCGGCGACGAACAGATACTTCTGCTCCGGATCCTTCGAGATGATCATCTTGTACATCGATCCGCAGGGGGGTGCTGCGGTGTTGCGCAAGCCCCCGCAGCCCTCGCCGCGGCCGGGCGTGTGCGCAGCAACATAGAAATCCTCCACCCAGGTGCCGTCCTTCTGGAAGACCTGGATCCGGTCCTGGCCGCGCTCGCCGACATAGACCAGACTGTCTGTGGAAATCTCCAGAAAATGCAGATCCGGCACGAAGCTGTCCACGGGCGGCGGCGGTGCGCCCGTGAAGGTATAGCCGGGGATCGGGCCGTTGGGGATCTCGCTCAGCGGCATACCGTGGCCGCCCCAGCCGCGCTTGAACGCGCCCGTGTCCGCGTCATATACGAGCACGCGCTTCCAATTGATTATGTAGATCTCACGCGCGTCCTGATCGAGCTGGAAACGACCCTTGGTCATAAGCATATCGGTCTGGGTGTTGTCTTCCTCGAGCGTCACGCCCTCGGGCGGGCGGTGGTCGAAATCCCAGACGAGCTCGCCGTCGCGCGTGAACTTGAGAATACTGTCCTGTGGCGCCATGCCGCCGACCCAGACGAAGCCTTCGCGGTCAGCGATTACGGTCTGTAGGTTGACTGGCCACTTCGGGTGATAGCCCGGGCCGCCCCAGGCGTTGTGCACGTTGCCCTCCTGGTCGAGTTCAATGATCTCGGGGCCGCGCACGCAGCACTCGATACGCGGCGGGTTGTCGCCGCCTCCGATCTCATCGCCTTCAGCCAGGTTGCCGCGGTTTACGAACCAGATGTGGTCGAGGTGGTCGACGTACAGTCCCGTGACCTGCTGCATGCTCCAGCGATTCGGCAGCGGTCCCGGCCAAAACGGGTCGACCCTATATTGCGGCGCCCCGTTGGCGTCAACCGCTTGACCCGGAATGACCTGTGCTTGCGTGCTCGCGGTGAACGTTGCGGCCAGCGCTGCCACTCCTGAAAGAACCCACCCACGGGCTCGTGACGGCGCGACGAATGCGTGCATTCTCATTAGGATTTTCCCCCTCGTTGTGCGGCGCCGTTGGCCTTGAGGGCCGCGTAGAGCTGCGCCTGTTGTTCGTTGCATTGCTAACTTGGCGGGTTGGCCAGAAATTGTCAATTGGTGGCTGAGGTCCACACGCCGGGCCCATGGCCGTCCGTGCAGTTGGTTGACTTCCGGGGCACGCCCGGCATACTCGATTGAGGCCTTCGAACGGGATACTGACGATCCTGGAAATACCTCGACCTCGGGAGGCTTCGATGAATCACAGTCCATTGCCGCGCGCCGATGTCGGGCCGATAGTTTTCGGTCTCGTCGGTTTGCTTCTGGCGTCGTCGGCCGTGTCCGGCCCTACCGAGAGCGCCCGGAACATCGAGCGCACCGGGACGGGCGTCACGGCGACCGGGGCGACGGACCTCGGGGCGTTCTCGAAGCTCTCGCCCTGGCCCAATACGGATGGGAAGCATCTGTATTCGGGGTGCTACGATCCGAGCCCATTGACACCTGAGGATGAGACGTCGGATCGGTGCTTCACCGTCGTGGACGTTGCCGATCCGGCCGCGCCTGTGCGCATCGCCAGCGTGCACACCTATGACACGGTCAACTCCCCGTCGCCGCCCGCCGATCACATCGTCTGGTCGGACGACTATGCTTTTCCGAATCTGCCGGCTCGAGTACCTTGCCGCGTGAACTGGGATGACCCCGCGATCGCATCAGGTCAAGCGGCCCCTGCCTGCTGGGATCCGGGCTGGAACACGCATAGTCATTACGTACAGAAGGGCGCCGGCGAATTTCTCGGCGTGAACCAGGAACGCTATCGTGGTGGAACGACTCGCCAGGCGAGCTACCATGGCGTTAAGTTTTACGACATTTCCGACCGCGCCCATCCGCGGTTCCTATCTTATTGGGAAGCGCCGGTTTCGCCGCCCGACGCGACGACGGGCGTCTACGCAGACGCACGCGGCGTGCACCATTTCAATTTCAGTGGCGATTACCTCTATCTCGGCAGCGAGTACGAGGGCTTCATCGGCAAGATCCTCGTTGTTCTCGACGTGAGCGACCCTGCCAATCCGCGGGAGGCTAGCAAGTGGTGGTTGCCCGGGCAAAAGACGCCTGAGGAAGACGCGCGGCGCAACTGGGTTCAGCAGGCGAGCTTCAGCAACCCGATAAAGCCAAGTGCGAACGGAAAGCTGTTCCGCCATGTCGGGATGCACTACGCGACCGTCGAGGACGACATCGCCTATCTGTCCTATCACCAGGCCGGGCTTGTCATCCTCGACGTGAGCGACAAGAGCCGGCCGCGCCTGATATCGCGGCTGCGCTACCTGGATCCAGGGTTCGACGCGGCGAACCCGGACATCGAAGCGTGCCGCGCCGCGGCGGGCAGCGAGACCTCCGCCTGCGGCAACACGCACGCAGCCAAGCGCGTGCCGGGCACGGATCTGCTCATGGTCTCGGACGAGTACTTCACCTGTCCTTATGGGCACGTGCGTATCGTCGACGTCGCAGACGCCGCGCGGCCGCGCATCCTGAGTCACTACCTGACGCCGGAGAATGCCGCTTGCGATTCCGAGCAGCCGCTGCGCGCTGCTGATGCGGCCCGGTTCCCGCGGCGCGGGCCATCATCGCACCTGGGCAATCCGCTGGGCACGGACCTTTACTTCATGGCCTGGTACGGCAACGGCCTGCAGGTCATCGACATCTCGGATCCGGAGAGCCCGGTCAGCGCAGGCCATTACAACTATCGGGTCGACAAGGAACTCGGCACCGAGGACCCGCGGTATGCAGGCTCTGACACATATGACGTGATCTTCGGGCCCGGCGGGCACCTGTATCTGTCCGATGGCACCTCGGGCCTGCGCGTGCTGCGCTATACGAGGCAGGCACGCGCTGGAAACTAGTGGCATGGACGAGCGGCTCACATGCGGCGGCTGGCCCATTGCTCGACCAGCACCCTCTGCGGCTATCAGAGACGACCGATGTACAACGATCGACGCACGTTAATCTTAATGTCTATTGCGGTGCTGCCGCTGACTGCGCAGGCCCATCACTCATGGCGGGCGGTCTATGACGGTGGGGAAGAAGTGGTCGTTGAGGCAACTGCGACGAGCGAGGTGTTCCGCAACCCGCATCCGACCCTGCGAGTTGAGATCGTCAACGCGGCCGGCGAGGCCGAGCCATGGACCATCGAGTGGCGCGGGGGGCGGCGCCGCGACGCCGGAGCCGGCGTCGCATACGACCTCGGCCCTGGTGACGAGATCGTGATCGAGGGTCAGGTGGCACGGTTCGCAGGCGGGAAGAAAATTCAGATGCGAACCCTGACGCGCCCCGCCGACGGCATGACGCTCGAGGCACGCCGCCGCGGTGACAGGGGCCGTCGCTAGTCCCCGTGAAACGCCCTTTCTGCCGCGACCTTTTGCCGGCTGCCTGCAAGTGGCCCAACGGTGCTTTCCCGGCAGGCGCTTTGATGCCGACTCGACTATAATCGCCGGCTGCGACTGACGTTGAGCGCCGCAACACTCGGGGGTATCCCATCGCGCGCCGCGTTGCCCACTGTTGAACTAATGAGCGGCCGGTCTCTGCGCCGGCTTAGATAGGTCGTTGGCTTGCGCTTTCAGCGCTGCTTTCGACCGTGATGTAAGGAAAATGCATGAGCACAGCAAAAATCATTTATACCCATACCGACGAAGCGCCGGCCTTGGCGACTTACTCGTTCCTGCCGATCATACGAACATTTACCGAGCCGGCCGGCATCGTCGTCGAGCTGCGCGATATCTCGCTCGCCGGCAGGATTATCGCTGCATTTCCGGAAAAGCTCACGGAGCAGCAGCGTCAGTCGGACGATCTTGCCGAGCTCGGCGAGCTCGTCAAGCAACCTGAAGCCAATATCATCAAGTTGCCGAACATCAGCGCGTCGATCCCGCAGCTCCAGGCCGCGATCAAGGAGCTCAAATCCCAAGGCTACGACCTGCCCGACTATCCGGAAGAGCCGCAGAACGACGCGGAGAAGAGCATCAAGGCCCGATATGCAAAGACGCTCGGCAGCGCCGTCAATCCGGTCTTGCGCGAGGGCAACTCCGATCGCCGGGTTGCCGGCCCGGTGAAGCAGTATGCCAAGAAAAATCCGCATTCGATGGGTGCCTGGAGCTCGAGCTCCAAGTCGCACGTCGCCCATATGAGCGACGGCGACTTCTACGGTAGCGAGCGCGCGGCTGTGATATCCAAACCCGGCAACGTCAAGATTGCGCTGGCCGGCGCGGATGGCAAAACGACCGTGCTCAAGGAATCTACGAGTGTGCTCGAAGGTGAGGTCATCGATGCGGCCGTCATGAGCTGCCGAAAGCTGCGGGAGTTTTTCGATCGCGAGACGGCGGCGGCGAAACAAGAGGGTGTGCTGCTGTCATTGCACCTGAAGGCGACAATGATGAAGGTGTCCGATCCGATCATGTTCGGTCACGCTGTGAGCGTCTACTATAAGGACGTCTTCGACAAGCATGGCGCAACGTTTGCTGAGCTAGGTATCGATCCAGACAACGGTATCGGCGACGTCTACGCGAAGATCGGGAATCTGCCGAAGGAAAAACAAGCTGAAATCGAAGCCGATATCCAGGCTGTCTACGCAATTCATCCGCCGCTTGCGATGGTCGATTCCGATCGCGGCATCACGAACCTGCACGTGCCCAGCAATGTGATCATCGATGCGTCGATGCCAGCTGCGATCCGCTCGTCCGGACAGATGTGGGGCCCGGACGGCAAGCTCGCCGACACCAAGGCAATGATTCCTGACCGTTGCTATGCCTGTATCTACCAGGAGGTTATCGAGGACTGCAAGAACAACGGCGCGTTCGATGTGACCACGATGGGTAACGTCGCGAACGTCGGACTCATGGCGCAGAAGGCCGAGGAATATGGCTCGCACGACAAGACGTTTGAGATACCGTCGAATGGTACCGTGAATGTCACCGATGCCGACGGCAACGTTCTGCTCGAGCAAACCGTCGACAAGGGCGACATCTGGCGCATGTGCCAGACCAAGGATTTGCCGATTCGCGACTGGGTCAAGCTCGGCGTCACACGCGCGCGCGCGACCGGCGCCGCGGCATTCTTCTGGCTCGACGAAAACCGCGGTCACGACAAGGCGCTCATAGAGAAAGTTGAGCTTTATCTGAAGGAGCACGACACGAGCGGTCTCGACATTCGCATCATGGCGCCGGTCGACGCGATGCGCGCGACCTTGAAGCGCGTGCGCGCGGGGCAGGACACGATCTCAGTCACCGGCAACGTGTTGCGCGACTATCTGACCGACCTTTTCCCGATCCTCGAGCTCGGCACGAGCGCCAAGATGCTTTCGATCGTGCCGCTGCTCGCAGGCGGCGGTCTTTATGAGACAGGCGCGGGTGGCTCGGCGCCGAAGCACGTGCAGCAGTTCGTCGAGGAAGGGCATCTGCGCTGGGACTCGCTCGGTGAGTTTCTCGCGCTGGCGGTTGCGATCGAAGATCTCGCCCGCGCGACAAATAATTCTAAGGCAATGATCGTCGCCAAGGCGCTCGATCGCGCCAACGGCCGGTTCCTCGAGAGCAACAAGTCACCTTCGCGCAAGTTAGGTGAGCTCGACAACCGCGGCAGTCATTTCTATCTGGCGCTCTACTGGGCACAGGCTCTGGCCGAGCAGCACGATGATCGCGAGCTCAGGGAGCTGTTTAGCCCCGTGGCGGACTGCCTCATGGAAGCCGAGGTCGAGATTGTTGCCGAGCTCAATGCCGCGCAGGGCCAACCGGTCGAGATCGGCGGCTACTACCATCCGGATCCTAAGCTCGTGGGCCTGGCGATGCGGCCGAGTCATAAGCTCAATACCGCGCTCGAGAAGGTGGGCTGAGAGAATAGAGTTACAATTGCTTGGAAGATAAGCCCGGAAGATAAGCCCGGAGAATAAGCAATAACAACAACGGGGGGTTGTATGTCAGCCAGCAATTTTTCGGCTGCGAGCCGGCGCCATTTCCTTCATTTTCTGGCCAGCACGCCGGTGCTCGCAGGCACGGGTCTGCTACCCTACCTCGGCCAGCGGCTCGCCTCGGCCCAGGAGCTACCGGCCGATCTCATCCGCGCGGCCGAGGACGCACTGAACGTCTTCGAGTTCGAGCCTGCGGCAAAGAGCCGCATGCTTCCCGCGCACTACGGCTATACGGCATCGGGTACGGACGGCGATGAAACCTTGCGAGCCAACCGCGAGGGCTTTCAGAAGTTTCGGATTCGCGTGCGCCGCCTCGTCGACATCCGCAATCCCGATACCTCCACTGAAGTCTTCGGTCAGCGTTGGGATAATCCGATCGCCCTCGCGCCCGTCGGCGGTCAAGGCAAGTATCACCCCGAGGCGGAGGTTGCCTCGGCGCGCGCCGCGCGCAGCGGTGGCCACATGCAGATCCTCTCGACGGCGACGAGCCAGACCGTCGAGGACGTCACGGCTGCGCGCGGTGCGCCGGTCTGGTTTCAACTTTATCCGACCAACTACTGGCACGTCGCCGAAAGTCTGGTCAAGCGAGCCGAGCAAGCCGGTTGTCCCGTCGTTGCTCTAACGGTCGACCGCGCCGCGCCGCGCAACATGGAGACCTTGGAGCGCTATCGGCGTGCAGATACAACCGAGTGCAATGCCTGCCACGTCGAAGGCCCGCCGGCGGTCCGGCTTAAAGATAGGGCGATGTATCGTGGTATCGACTTGAGTGGCGTCGAGAATACGCAGGCCTCCGGTTTGACTTGGGGCTTCGTCGACCGCCTCAAGAATACGACGTCGATGCGCGTCATGCTCAAAGGTATCGTGACCGCAGAGGACGCGGCCCTGTGCCTGCGCCATGGCGTCGACGGAATCATCGTCTCAAATCACGGTGGGCGGTCCGAGGCGAGCGGCCGATCAACGATCGAGAGCCTGCCAGAGATCGTCGCGGCTGTTGGTGGCCGCATCCCGGTGATCGTCGACGGCGGCTTTCGCCGCGGCACAGACATATTCAAGGCGCTCGCACTCGGCGCGAACGCGGTTGCGATTGGCCGGCCCTATGTGTGGGGTCTCGGCGCTTTCGGCCAGGCCGGCGTCGAGAAAGTTCTGGAGATACTGCGCACGGAGTTTCGAAGAGTGATGCAGGAGGCCGGCGTGACCTCGGTTGCCCAGATCGATGGCTCATACATCGAACGCGCTTGAGATGCGCGCCGATCGTCGCTAGGAGACTTGCCATGAGACTCTCGAATGGCTGCGCCGCGCTTGCATTTGTGTTTGGACTCGTCGTTCACATGGACCGCGAGGCCGTCGCGCAGCCGCGGCTCGACGCAGAGGCGATTGTCGTCGGTGCCGGACTCTCGGGCCTGGCGGCAGCCGTCGAGATGGGTCGTGCGGGCGTCACTGTACGCGTCGTCGACATGAATTCCGTCATGGGCGGTCACGCCGTCATGGCCGGCGGATTTGCGATCGCAGCGACTCCGCTACAGGCCCGACTCGGCTACGAGGACTCTCCCGAGCGCGCTTATGCTGACTGGATGGCATGGACCGATGACGGCGATCCGGACTGGACGCGTTTCTATGCGGAGAATTCGCGCGCGCTCATCTACGACTGGCTCGCGGAGATCAACGTCGAATTCGTGCGCGTCCAGGGCGGCTGGGAGAACAGCGTGCCGCGGTTCCACTTCACCCCGCGCGGCGCGCTCGATGTCGTGCTCGCGCTGTATCGGACCGCTCTTGCGCTGCCGAGCGTTTCGTTTGAGTGGAACGAGAACGTCGAAAGCCTCGTCGTCGACGATGGCCGCGTATCGGGCGTTGTCGTCAGGAACCTGCGCACCGGTCGGGAGCGCACGCTCGCGAGTCGCCACGTAGTGCTCGCGACCGGCGGCTTCGCGGGTAACCTCGAGCGCGTGCTCGCCAACTGGCGGACGGATCTGCCGCGCCCAGATCGCCTCGTGCTCGGCGCTTCGGTGCATGCGCGTGGCGCGGGGCTCGATCTTGCGCAGGGCGCTGGCGCCGCACTCAAGTGGATCAACCGTCACTACATTTATACGAATGGCATGGTCGATCCGCGCGATCCAGATCAGACCCTGGCTATTACAGCGAGTAACGGTGACTCACTCTGGGTCAATGCACAGGGCCGTCGTTTCACGAACGAGGACGGTTTAGACAAGAAGATCCTGACTGATCTCATGGCGCAGGAGCCTACGATCTATTGGGCGATCTTTGACGACGAGTCGCGCGATGCGTTCTCGATGCGCGGCCGCGAGTGGATCAGGAACCGAGGCGAGGGCCATATGGTGCTCGATAATCCGCAGGCAACGATCAAGGCGGACTCTCTCGATGCTCTGGCCGCGGCAACGCAGCTGCCAGCGAACGTGCTCAAGGCGAGCGTTACGCACTTTAATGAGCTGATCGCGGCGGGTCGCGACGAGGATTTCGGGCGGTTCATGTCGAAGTCAGCCGCACCCCCGCCGATCGACGACCCGCCGTTCTACGCGATTCAGTTCTTTCCGATGCCGCGCAAGAGCATGGGTGGTGTCGCCGTGGACCTCGCGACGCGCGCCCTCGACAGCGCCGGCGTGACGGTGCCGGGTCTTTACGCGGTTGGGGAGCTCACCGGTAGCGTCGGCATCAACGGCACACACGGCATGGATGGAATGTTTCTTGGTCCGGCACTTGTGACCGGGCGGGTAGCCGGGCGAGCGATTGCTGCGGCGCACGGGGCTACGCGCGAGCCGCTCGCAATAGCGCCGCGGCCGGCCGAGGAGCCCTTGCCGGATCCTGCTTCCTGGGAGCCAGCATTAGACGCCGACGCGCTGCGTGCGCTGCTCGGCGTGGAGCGTGACGGCTACTGGCATTTTCAGGTATCGCATGCGCTGGTTCTTGAGCGCGGCTACGAGTGTGCGATGTGCCATTCGGCCCGGGTACCGTTCGCGGCCATCGCCAATGACGAGCACAAGCTCGCTCAGGCCGGGGTCTGCGGCAACTGTCACGGCCGTTGAGAGAAGATCTCGACGAGTGTCTTGAGCTTCAGACCGCGGGTCGAAAACGGCTGACGCGTTGAATTTTGGCGCGCGTAGCGTATCGTTAGACCTCAACCGCGCTGCTGCTGCGCCTCCAATCTCAATGGCGATTGGTGCATGCCCTGCGAGTATTCGCGGATAAAACCAGTTGATAGAGAGAGGGAGCAAGAATGCCGAGTCGTAGAACATTTTTGGGTGCCGCCGCAATGGCGGCCAGCATGCTCGTGGTCAAGCCCGCCGCCTGGGGGCAAGGGCGCAAGGAAGTCCGTGTCGCAGGCAAGCGCGTCAAGACCGTAGACATTCACGCGCATGCATCGATCAAAGAAGTCGAAGAAGTCATCCGCGGCACGTCTGTCGAGCGCCGCATCGGCGGCCCGCGCCTGCTCGAGCCGAGCCGCCTTACGATGATGGACGAGTGGGGGATCGACGTCTCGGCGATTAGCGCGAACCAGTATTGGTGGTACCGCACCGACGATCGCGGCCTTGCGCGCGACATCATCCGCGTGCAGGACG
>JAHEEM010000009.1:0-26890 GCA_024640695.1 Rhodospirillaceae bacterium
TACATCGACTGACGAACGGGCGCTAGCCCCGCGTGAGCCGGCGGTGGGAGCCGCCCTTCGCGGCGGCGGCCGTGGCCTTCTCGCCGCGGTTCTCCTTCCACGCCTCGTAGTCGGAGTAGTTGCCCTCGAGGAAGTCCGTCCTGCCCTCGTCCTCGAACACCAGCACGTGCGTCGCCAGCCGGTCGAGGAAGAATCGGTCGTGGCTGACCAGGATGGCGCTGCCGGCGTAGCGCTGGAGCGCCTCCTCGAGGACGCGCAGCGTCTCGACGTCGAGGTCGTTCGTGGGCTCGTCGAGCAGCAGCAGATTGCCGCCGGATCGCAGCAGCTCGGCGAGGTGTACTCGGTTGCGCTCGCCGCCGGACAGCAAGCCGACCTTCTTCTGCTGGTCCGTGCCGCGGAAATGAATCGGCCGAGATAAGCCCGTGACGGCGTCTCGTAACTGCCGACTTTGAGGATATCCTGCCCGCCAGAGACTTCCTCCCAGACCGTCTTATCCGCATCGAGTGTGTCGCGGGACTGGTCGACATAGGCGAGCTGCACCGTATCGCCGACTCGAATCGTGCCGGCATCCGGCTTTTCCTGGCCGACGATCATTCTGAACAGTGTTGTCTTGCCGGCGCCGTTCGGTCCGATGATGCCGACGATGCCGCCCGGCGGCAGGCTGAACGACAGATTTTCGAACAGAACGCGCTCGCCGAACGATTTTCTGATGCCGTCTGCCTCGACGACGAGATCGCCGAGTCGCGGTCCGGGCGGAATGTAGATCTCGTTGGTCTCGTTACGGGTCTGAAAATCCTTGGAATTGAGTTCCTCGAAGCGCTGCAATCGGGCCTTCGCCTTGGCCTGGCGCGCCTTCGGATTGGAGCGTACCCATTCCAGCTCCGTCTTGATCGCGCGCTGCCGGGCGGCTTCGGTTTTTTCTTCCAGCTTCAGACGCTGATCCTTCTGCTCGAGCCATGATGTGTAGTTGCCTTCCCACGGTATGCCGTAGCCGCGGTCGAGCTCGAGTATCCAGCCGGCGACGTTGTCGAGGAAATAGCGATCGTGGGTGACTGCCATGACCGTGCCGGGATACTCGGCGAGAAAGCGTTCGAGCCAGGCGACCGACTCTGCATCCAGGTGGTTGGTGGGCTCATCGAGCAGCAACATGTCCGGCTGCGACAGCAGCAGGCGGCAGAGCGCTACGCGGCGCCTCTCGCCGCCGGAGAGCTTGCTGACCTCGGCATCCCAGGGGGGTAACCGCAGGGCGTCGGCAGCAACCTCTAGCTTGCGCTCCAGCTCCCAGCCGCCGACTGCGTCGATGTTGTCCTGCAGCTTGCCTTGCTCTGTCAGCAGGCTGTTCATCTCCGCGTCGTCCATGGGCTCGGCGAAACGATCGCTGATCGCATTGAAACGCGCGATGAGGTTGGCGATTTCGCTGACGCCTTCCTCGACATTGCCGCGGACGTCCTTGGTATCGTCGAGCTCCGGTTCCTGGGGTAGATAGCCGATCTTGATGCCGGGCTGAGGACGCGCCTCGCCATCGAAATTTGGGTCGACACCCGCCATGATGCGCAGCAGCGTAGACTTGCCGGCGCCGTTGAGGCCGAGCACGCCGATCTTGGCGCCGGGAAAGAAGCTCAGGCTGATGTCGCGCAGAATGAAGCGCTTAGGCGGCACCACCTTGGACAGGCGGTTCGTGGTATAGATGTATTGCGCCATGAAATTCGAGTCGTTTTCGAAGAGGCGCGATTATCAATGAACCCGGGCGGGCATGCCAGCCGCAGCGCGCGTCGCGAGGCGGGTACGGCAGCGAGCCGCAAGTGCACAGCATAGCGAGCGAGGCATCAATGGCAGAACAAGTCCTGCTGATCTGTGGCGAGGAAGCGGCAGCGTATGGCTTTCCAGACGGTCATCCCTTCGGTCCCGACCGCCACGACGCGTTCATGGCCGAGCTCGATCGTTCCGCCAAGGTCGGCTCGGTCACAAAGCAGCGTCCGCGCCTCGCCAGCCGCGAAGAGATTCAATACTTTCATACGTCGGAGTATGTCGACCACGTCATCGCGTATTCGCAGCAGGGCTACGGTGCGCTCGATCACGGCGATACGCCGGCCTACCCCGGTGTTTATGAGGCCGCGGCGCACGTCGTCGGCGGGACCCTCGATGCGCTCGCGGCGATCATGTCGGGCCCTCACCGCAAGGCTTTTGCCCCGATCGGTGGCCTGCATCATGCCGCGCGCGGCGCCGCGGCGGGCTTTTGCGTGTTCAACGATGCCGGCGTCGCCATCGAGGCGGCCTTTAAGTTGCATGGCCTGGAGCGCGTGGCTTATATCGACATCGACGCGCATCACGGCGATGGGGTCTTCTATGGTTTCGAGGAGGATCCGCGGGCGCTGTTTGCCGACATCCACGAGGACGGCCGCTCTCTGTATCCGGGCACCGGTAGCCGTGATGAAACGGGCCGGGGGGCGGCAGCCGGCACTAAGCTCAACATACCTATGCCACCGGGTGCCGACGACGCGGCTTTTTTCGAAGTCTGGCAGGAGGTCGAGGCCTACATCGACGCGCACGAGCCGCAGCTGCTGCTGTTGAACTGCGGCGCCGATTCGCTGGCGGGCGATCCGATCACACATATGCGCTACTCGGAAGAAGCCCATGGCCACGCAGCCGTCAGGGTTGCCGCGCTGGCTGAGCGCCACTGCGCCGGGCGCGTGCTGGCCTGGGGTTGCGGCGGCTACAATAGGCGCAATCTCGCCCGAGCCTGGACACGGGCCGTCGAGGGTCTGATCGGCGATTGAGTCACCCGGCCACGGTGCTCACCCGGCCCTGGCAGGGCAGCTCTGGGTGGGGCGCGCCAGCCGGTCGAGGCGGTTACAATGCAGCCCGCCTGACTCTTGAACGGCTCCGAGAATTCCTACCCACTCGCTTAGGACCCTGACGATGTTTACGAACGAATACCAGATCAAAGGATTTGACGACGAGCTTTTTGCGGCGCTCCAGGCTGAGACCCGGCGTCAGGAAGAGCATATCGAGCTCATCGCCTCGGAGAATTACGCGAGCCCTCGCGTGCTCGAGGCCCAGGGCTCTGTGCTGACCAATAAATATGCGGAGGGCTACCCGGGCAAGCGCTATTACGGCGGCTGCGAGTACGTTGATATCGCGGAGCAGCTCGCGATCGATAGGGCCAAGCAGCTATTCGGTGCGGATTACGCCAATGTGCAGCCGCACTCGGGCTCGCAGGCGAACGCGGCGGCATATCTTGCGATGATGAATCCTGGCGATACGCTGCTGGGTATGAGCCTGCCGCACGGCGGGCACCTCACGCATGGTGCGAAGGTTAATTTCTCCGGCAAGATCTTCAAGGCCGTGCAATATGGGATCGACGAGGCGAGTGGTGAAGTCGACTACGACGTGGTCGCGGCGATAGCGCGCGAGCACCGACCAAAAGTCGTGGTCGCTGGCTTTTCGGCTTATTCGCGGCAGCTGGACTGGGCTAAGTTTCGCGCGATCGCCGACGAGGTCGGTGCTTACCTAATGGTCGACATGGCGCATGTGGCAGGACTGATCGCAGTTGGCCTCTACCCGAACCCTGTGCCCTACGCTGATGTGGTCACCACGACCACGCATAAGACGCTGCGCGGCCCGCGCGGCGGCCTGATCCTCGCGCGCGAGAATCCGGAGCTGACCAAGCGTATCAACTCGCTCATGTTTCCCGGTATCCAGGGCGGGCCGCTCATGCACGTCATCGCGGCAAAGGCAGTTGCGCTGCTCGAGGCGCAGCAGCCGGAGTTCAAGACGTATCAGCAGGCTGTGCTCGACAATGCGCGCTGCATGGCCAAGACGCTCATCGACCGCGGTTATAAGATCGTCTCGGGGGGAACCGACAATCACCTCATGCTCGTCGACCTGATCAAGCAGGGCATCACCGGGCAGGACGCCGAGGAGTCTCTGGACCGCGCCAATATCACGGTCAACAAGAACGCCGTCCCGAGCGATCCGCGGCCGCCGCGCGTGACGAGCGGTCTGCGTGTCGGCACTCCTGCGATCACGACGCGCGGATTCGGCCTTGAGGAAACTCGTCAGCTCAGCGAGTGGATGGCCGATGTGCTCGACGCCGTTGCCGAGCCCGCACGGGTTGATGCGGTCGTCGCCGACGTCCGCGCGCAAGTGCTCGCGTTGTGCAAGCGGTTTCCGGTATACGCGTAAGCGTCGATAGACGGGGCAAGGTGGTCCATGCACTGTCCATTCTGCAGCCACGAAGAGACTAAGGTCATCGACTCGCGCCTGGCGGGCGAGGGACGCCAGGTGCGGCGGCGGCGCGAATGCCAGTCCTGCGGCGAGCGATTTTCGTCCTTTGAGACTGCCGAGCTCGTGATGCCGCGCGTGGGTAAGCGCGATGGGCGCCGTGAGCCCTTCGACGAGGCCAAGTTACGCGGCGGTGTTATACGCGCGCTCGAAAAACGGCCGGTCATGAGTGAGCAGATCGAGGAGAGCGTCAGCCGGATCCTGCATCGGCTCAGGACTCTGGGTGAGCGCGAGATCGACTCGAGTATGATCGGGGGGCTGGTGATGGAAGAGCTCCGCCGGCTCGACGAGGTCGCCTACGTGCGTTTCGCGTCCGTGTATCGCAGCTTCCAGGACGTCACCGAGTTTCAGGAGGAGATCCAGCGGCTGAAGGCCTTGCCGAGCCTGTTGCTCGACAAGGAGCAGATGTCGCTGCTGCCCGAGGACGACGATTCTTGACGATTTCCGATCAGTCCAAGCACATGCATCGCGCGATTGAGCTCGCGCAACGCGGACTGTACACGACCGATCCGAATCCGCGCGTCGGCTGTGTGCTCGTCAAGGCCGGCGAGGTCGTTGGCGAGGGCTGGCATGCGAGGGCGGGTGGCCCTCATGCGGAGCGGGTCGCGCTCACGGCGGCGGGTGTGGCGGCTCGCGGGGCGACCGCTTTCGTGACGCTCGAGCCCTGCAATCATTCCGGCAGGACGGACCCGTGCAGCGAGGCGTTGATCGCGGCCGGCGTCGCGCAGGTCGTCTGCGCGATGCGCGATCCGACACCCTGGGTCTCAGGCGGCGGCGTGGAGAAGTTGACGCAGGCCGGCATCGAGGTCGACGTCGGTGTGCTCGAAGACGAGGCGCGAATGTTGAACCCGGGTTACCTGTCGCGCGCGCTGCGAGGACGCCCGCTGATTCGCAGCAAGCTTGCCGTGAGCCTGGATGGGCGCACGGCGCTTGCGAATGGTGTGAGTCAATGGCTGACCGGCGAGGCGGCGCGCGAGGACGTTCACCGCTGGCGCGCGCGCGCCAGTGCGGTGCTGACGGGCATCGGCACACTGCTCGCCGATGACCCCGCGCTCGATGCACGTCTTGGAGATTCGACCATTGACCTGCGCCATCCCAGCCGGATCATCATCGATTCCCGGTTGCGAACGCCGCTGGGCGCCAAGACGCTGTCGCTGCCCGGTGAGCGCCTAATATTCACGCGCGCCTCCGACCCTGATAAGGCTGCGGCGCTCGCCGCGCAGGGGGTCGCGGTCGAGCGGGTCGGTGGCGATGGTCAATGCGACCTGCGCGAGGTTGCGCGGCGTCTCGGCGAGCTCGAGTTCAATGAAGTATGGGTCGAGGCCGGCCCGCGCCTGAATGGCGCGCTGCTGCGCGCCGGTCTCATCGATGAGCTTGTTATCTACATTGCGCCACTGTTGCTCGGTAACGCTGCGCGCGGCATGTTCGATCTCGGAGAGCTCACCGCGCTCGCGCAGAGTCCGCGGCTCATGCTCGATGAGTGTCGACAGATTGGTGCGGACTTGCGTGTCATAGCGCGCCCCGCTAACGTGCCGGACGCTTGAGGAGAGTCGCAGTTCAATGTTCACCGGCATCATCAGGGGCATCGGCAGGATCACCGAGCGCACGCCGGTCGGCGGCGATTGCCGCTTTGGCTTTGATCTCGGCACGGCGGCGCTAACCGATCTCGCGATTGGGGACAGCGTCGCGGTCAACGGTGCATGCCTAACGGTGACCGGTTGCGGTGACGGGCGCTTTACTGCCGACGTGTCGCTCGAGACCCTCGCCGTGACGACGCTCGGCCGGCTCGAGGTCGGCGCGGCGGTCAATCTCGAGCCGGCGCTGTGTGTCGGCGACTCGTTGAGCGGGCATTTCGTCTCAGGCCATGTCGATGGTGTCGGCGAGGTGCGAGCGCTCGGTGCGGCAGGGCGATCGCAGCGCCTTGAAGTCGGTGTGCCTGGACATCTGCTGCGTTATCTCGCTCGCAAGGGCTCAGTGGCTATAGACGGAGTCAGCCTCACGGTCAACGCCGTCACGTCCACCGGCTTCGAGGTCAATATCGTGCCTCACACGCGCGAAATGACAATCATTTTAGGGTATCGGGTCGGCACCGCTGTTAATATTGAGGTCGATATCATTGCCCGTTATCTCGAGCGGCTCGCGAGCGGCTCGGGCGGCGTCGACTTGGAGTTGTTACGCAAGCATGGCTACATCGTCGCAGGAAAATAAGGCCTGGTCGGGGCTCGATCGCATCGAGGACATCATTGCCGCGCTTCGCGCCGGGGAAATGGCCATATTCTCGATGACGAGGATCGCGAGAACGAGGGCGATCTGATCATGGCCGCGGCGAAGATCAAGCCGCACGACATCAACTTCATGGCGAAGTATGGCCGTGGCCTGATTTGCCTGACGCTTACACGGGGGCGCTGCGAGCAGCTGCGTCTTCCGCTCATGGTCGGTAGCACCGACCGGCGTGGTGCAACCAATTTCACTGTGTCGATCGAGGCGGCCGACGGCGTCACGACCGGCATCTCGGCGCATGACCGCGCGCGAACCGTGCGGGCGGCCGTGGGGCCGGACGCGCGTCCCGAGGATCTGAGCCAGCCCGGCCACATCTTCCCGCTGATGTCGCAGCCCGGCGGCGTGCTTACGCGCGCAGGCCATACGGAGGCAGGTTGCGATCTCGCGCGGCTTGCCGGGCTGGAGCCGGCTGCTGTCATCGTCGAGATACTCAACGACGACGGCACGATGGCGCGGCGTGACGATCTCGTCGCATTCGCGCGGCGCCATAGCTTGAAGATTGGCACGATCGCCGATCTGATCCGCTATCGGCTCGCGCACGAGGAAGCGGTCGAGCAGATCGCCGATCTAGAGGTTCAGACCGAGTACGGACCGTTCAAGCTCGTCTGCTTCGAGGATCACGTCAATCGCAATGTGCATCTCGCGCTCGTGCGTGGCGAGCTCGAGGGTGACGAGCCGCCGCTGGTGCGTGTGCATTTGCAGAGCACGCTGAGCGATGTCGTCGGTATCAAGGACCCGCGTCTGGGGTGGCCGCTGCGCAGCGCGCTGCGGTTGATTGCCGAGGAAGGACGCGGCGTGCTGATCATCCTGCGCCAGGAGGAGGCGCCGCGCGACCTCATGCAACAGATCAGGAGTCTTGAGAGTCCTAAGGATCAGCTATTGGCAAGGCGCGATGCCGGATCCGATCTCAGGACCTATGGCACAGGGGCGCAGATACTGCGCGCGCTCGGCGTGCGGCGCATGCGCGTGCTGAGCGCTCCGAAGCACATGCACGCGCTGTCGGGCTTCGGCCTTGAGGTCGTCGAGTATGTGTCTTCGCCGGGTGAAGCAGTTGAGTAACAGCAATGGATGAGCGAATTCAGGTGGTCGAAGGCAGGCTCGATGCCACTGGCTTGCGCTTCGGTATCGTGGCCGCGCGGTTCAACGACTTTATCGTCGATCGCTTGCTGTCCGGTGCGATCGATGCGTTGGTCAGGCATGGGGCGAATCCGGCAGAGATCGAGCTCGTGCGCGTCCCCGGTGCCTTCGAGATGCCGCTCGCGCTGAAGAAGCTCGCATCGGGTCGGCGGCATGACGCGCTCCTGGCCTTAGGGTGCGTGATTCGCGGCGCGACGCCGCACTTCGATTATGTCGCGGGAGAGGCCAGCCGCGGCATTACGCAGGCAAGTCTCGGATACGACATTCCTATCGGTTTTGGTCTATTGACCGTGGACACGATCGAGCAGGCGGTCGAGCGCGCGGGGACCAAGGCTGGCAACAAAGGTGCGGATGCCGCGATGTCCGCCATCGAGATGGTGAGCGTGCTGCGGCAGCTCGAGCGCTAAGCTGCAGCGGCGGGCGAAGTTTGGCTTGGCGGTGCATGCGGATGCCGTCGAACTCGAGGCTGAGCAGCTATCCACACCTTGCAGCGCTCGGTGACGCTGGCTCCGGATCTGCAGAACATTGAGACCGGCCGGTTGCGGCCGCAAATAACGAACAGAGCATCCCTGGTGCTGATCGAGCTTTCGCAGACCGTTTGTTTTAATGCTTGGGCAGACGTGCCGGGCGCAGTGAGGGTCAATCGAACCAGCTGGGCTGCGCGCTGTCACGGATGAGGGATCGGCATGCCGGCAAAAAAAGGACGAGGGCACCGTGCCCGCCATGGAGCGCGGGAGATGTTGGTCAAGGCGCTGTACCAGTGGCAGCTGGCTGACTCCAGCGAAGCCGATCTGCTCGAGCAGTTCGCGGCGACACCGGAGTACAGTGGTATCGACCAAGCGTATTTCCAGGCGCTGCTGCGTGTGACAATTGCCGATGCGCCCGCGCTCGAGAGCATCGTGGCTGCGCGCGCTGACCGCGATATGGCGCAGCTTGATGCAATCGGGAGAGCTGTGTTGTTCATTGCGCTCAGCGAGCTGAGGCAGCGCTCCGACGTGCCGACGAAGGTCATCATTAACGAAGCCGTGGAGCTCGCCAAACGTTATGGGCCGGCGGAGAGTCATCGCTTCGTCAACGCCGTCCTCGACAAAGTTGCGGCGGCGACGCTTGGCAGACAGCTCGGGTAAAGGAACAAGAACGCCATGGCTGAGGGCGAGTTCGAGATCATCGCGCGCTATTTTTCCCGCTCCAGCGCGGATCGCGACGTGCTCGTCGGTATCGGTGACGATGCAGCCGTCGTGCAAGCGAGCGGGGCACTTGCGGTCGCAGTCGACACGCTCGTCGAGGACGTGCACTTCCCGCTCGGCTTGCCCGCCGAAGCAGTCGGTTACCGTGTGCTTGCCGTCAACCTCAGTGATATGGCTGCGATGGCGGCACAGCCGCGTTGGTGTACGCTGGCGCTGACCTTGCCCGAGCCCGATGACTCGTGGCTGCAAGGTTTCGCTGACGGCCTATTCGGCCTGGCCGACCGGCACAGCGTCAGTCTGATCGGTGGCGATCTGACTCGCGGCCCGTTGACCGTGAGCTTGCAGATCTTCGGTACTCTCAATCCAGCCGCGATGCTGACCCGGGGCGGTGGTCATGTCGGTGATGACATCTATGTCACCGGAACGCTGGGCGACAGCGCGGCAGGGCTGATGCTCATCAAGGAAGGGGCGGGCAACAAGGGCCCCGAGCACGCAGCGCTGCAAGAGCGTTTTCTTTGGCCAGAGGCGCGCGTCATCGCAGGCCGGGCACTTGGCCCGATAGCAAGCGCTGGGATCGACATTTCTGATGGGCTCCTGGCCGATCTCGGGCATCTCTGTCATGCAAGCGGCTGCGGTGCAAGCGTCGATGTCGAGCGACTGCCGCTGTCCGCCGAGCTCCTCAGCGTGTGCCCGCCGACCATCGCCGAGGCCTATGCGCTCAGCGGTGGTGATGATTATGAGCTGTGTTTCACGGCGGCCCCGTCGCAGGCGCAGACGGTCGAGGCCGTGCTCGCAGGCGTGGGTTGCCCGGCACGCAGAATCGGACGGCTCGTTGGCGGCAGCGGGGTTGAGTGTCGGCGTGACGGCGAGGTGTTTGATCCTGTGTCGAGCGGCTATCAGCATTTCCGATGACGTCGACGCCAAGCCTGTCGCCGCGCCTTCTCAAGGACCCGGTTCACCTCCTGGCGCTCGGTTTCGGGTCGGGACTCGCGCCGGTCGCGCCCGGCACTGCCGGCACACTGCTTGCTGTGCTGCCGGCCTGGTTGATCGCGGCCTGGCCGTGGCCGATGCGTCTCGGCCTCGTCGCTGTGCTGTTCGCGCTCGGCGTCTGGATCTGTGGCGAATCAGCCAGGCGCCTCGGCGTGCACGATCATCCCGCGATCGTCTGGGACGAGATCGTGGGTTATCTCGCAGTCTGCCTGGCCGCTCCGTCGAGTCCGGCCTGGCTAGCTGCCGCCTTCGTGCTGTTCCGCTTCTTCGATATCGTCAAACCCTGGCCGATACGCGATGTGGATCACAGTTTGGGCGGAGGCATCGGGATTATGCTTGATGACCTGATCGCCGCCGCCTTTGGGGCGGCTTGTCTGTTGTTATATCAGTACTTTTTTCCCTGACACGGTATGTTACAAGCCCGACCCGAAACTGCAAACAAGGTCACGAGAAACGGTGTGCCGGATCGCATCGGCAAATACGTGATCATCAACGAGGTCGGGCAGGGCAGCACCGGGCGCGTGTTCCTTTCCCACGACCCCTATTACGGGCGTGACGTCGCGATCAAGGTCTATAACCTCGAGAACGAGTCCGACGAGCAGAAGTCGAGCGTTACTCGCAAGATGTTCTTCAACGAGGCTCAGATGGTGGGCCGTCTGCAGCATCCGAACATCGTGCCGATTTACGATGCGGGTGAGGAAGGCGGCCAGTACTATGTCGTCACCGAGCACATTCACGGCGCGCGCACTCTCGCGGCCTACACGAAGCCCGATAATCTCCTGCGCATCGACGATGTTGTCGAGATCATCTACAAGTGCGCGAAGGCGCTTTACTATGCGCACAATCGCGGCGTCGTGCACCGCGACATCAAGCCGAACAACATCATGCTTACGAACGATAACGACGTTCGTATCATCGATTTCGGCATTGCGCTGGTGTCGGATTCGGATATCTCGCGCATCGAAGGGATTGCGGGCTCGCCGAGCTATATGTCTCCCGAGCAGGTCCAGTCTGCGGAGATTACAGCGCAGTCGGATATCTACTCGCTCGGCGCCGTGATGTATGAGCTGCTGACCGGTTTCCGGCCCTTTCGCGCGAATAATCTCAGTAAGCTGCTGCACCAGATCGTATTTGCGACGCCGCCGCCGCTGCATTCATTGCGCGAGGAGATCTCGGAGGAGTTGGAGCAGGTCGTCGCAACGACATTGCAGAAAGAGCCGGAGAAGCGCTTCGGTAACGCCTCCGAGTTCGCTGCGGCCTTGACCCGGGTCTATCAGGACCTGCGCAACCAGTACTCACACATCGATCGCAAAGAAAAATTCGATCTGCTGCGCAAGCTGCGTTTTTTCCATGACTTTTCCCATGCGGAGATTCACGAGGTGTTACGCGCCAGTGATTGGCGTGATTTCCATGCAGGTCACGCGATCATTCGTGAAGGGGAAATGGATGACCGCTTTTACATCATCGTATCGGGCGAGGTGGGCGTAGAGTCGGGTCGGCGAAGTATCGGCATCCTGTCGGAGGGCGAGTGCTTTGGTGAGACAAGCTATGTCGACGGGGCGAAACGCACCGCGACGATCATGGCGAACACTGACGTTAGGCTTATGCGCGTCAGCTCGAGTCTGCTCGAGCAGGCCTCGGCATCCTGCCAGCTGCGCTTCAATAAGGTCTTTCTGCGCACTCTGATAACGCGCCTGCAGTCACCGAATCTGACGACGACGACGTAGCGGCCGGCAGATCAGTCGCCTGGCGCTCGCGGTGCCGCGCTCAGGGCTGCCCATGACGCTCGTCGCAACCTGGTCGAGCAAGTTGCCTGTTCGCGGGGCTGGCCGCTGCCGTTCAATTTTCCCTTGCCGACTCGAACGGGACCGGCTCGGCCGCGTCGCTCTTCTGCAGCAGGATCTCGACCTTTTGCTCAGCCTGCTTGAGTATCGTCTGGCAGTTGCGAGTTAGTTTCACGCCGTGCTCGAACTGCTCGAGCGCTTCAGCCAATGGAAGATCTCCAGCCTCGAGCCGCTCGACGAGCGTCTCGAGCTCCTTGAGCGACTGCTCTAGGCCGCTGACGCTTGTGTCTTGTTTCTTGGCCATGTTCTCACCGATCGGCACGATCGACGCCAAGGTACACAGCGCCGTCGACACGGTCAAACGCGGTTCGAGGTTCAAGCGTCTGGTGGCGCCGCGGCAAGTTGACAGTCCAGATGTGCTCATTTAAATTCATCTGAGACTCTTAGACTCAGTCTAAATGCGATTAGGGTGCATCTGCATTCGATTGCCGTTCGTGGGGCGGCTTTTTCAATTCTCGATCAGGAGGACCATATGAATCTTAAGGGCAGCAAGACGGAGACCAATCTCAAGGATGCTTTCGCGGGCGAGTCGCAGGCAAACCGACGCTATCTTTATTTCGCGTCGAAAGCGGACGTCGAAGGCTACAACGACGTCGCTGCCGTGTTCCGTTCCACCGCCGAGGGTGAGACAGGCCACGCGCATGGGCATCTCGAATACCTCGAAGTCGTAGGTGATCCAGCAACGGGTCTGCCGATCGGTGCAACGGGCGACAACCTCAAGGCCGCTATCGCCGGTGAGACTCATGAGTACACCGACATGTATCCGGGAATGGCCAAGGCCGCCCGTGACGAAGGTTTTGAGGAGATTGCCGACTGGTTCGAGACGCTCGCTAAGGCAGAGCGTTCCCACGCCAATCGGTTCCAGAGAGCGCTGGACAGCCTCGACAGCTAAGACTCTGTCGTGAGACGCCGCGTCCCGATGAGTTCGGGGCGCGGTGCTCGCGCTGATCGTTAGCAAGTTTGCCAGCGGGTTTGGCGTAGTCCATGGCGTGCCGGCCGCTCCGCGGTCAGGTACAAATTTTGAAGCAGGCTCCAGATGACCGATTCAAAGATTCCAGCTAGAGAAGGAAGCCTAGAGGCGCCGACGCGACATATCGTCGACTGGCGCAGCCCTGATTTCACGGACGAGTCTGCGCTGAATGCTGAGCTCGAGCGGGTATTCGATATCTGTCACGGCTGCCGGCGCTGCTTCAGCCTGTGCCACTCCTTTCCAACCTTGTTCGATGCGGTTGACGAATCGGCGACCGGTGAGTTGGATTCAGTGCCCAAGGAGGCCTACTGGGACGTCGTGGAGCACTGCTATCTCTGCGACATGTGCTACATGACGAAATGTCCGTACGTGCCGCCGCACGAGTGGGCCGTCGACTTCCCGCACCTTATGCTGCGCGCCAAGGTCAAGCACTTCGACGATGGCAAGACCCGATTTAGAGACCGCGTGCTGACTTCCACGGACGCGATCGGCAGTCTCGCGGGGATACCTGTCATCACGCAGACCGTCAACGCCGTCAACGGCTCCAAGCTCGGCCGTCGGATCCTGCAGGGCGCGCTTGGTGTAGCAGCCGATGCGCCGCTACCTGCCTACCACTCCAAGAGCGCGCGTCGCAGGCTCGGTGCCAAGATTGATCGCCGTGATGCACCCGCGGAGCCGGTAGGCAGAACCAAGGGACGGGTCGTCATCTTCACGACCTGTTATGGAAACCGCAACATGCCGGAAATTGTCGAGGATCTGAGTGCGGTCATGGAGCACAACGGGATTCCGACGGCGCTCGCGGCGCGCGAGCGCTGCTGCGGCATGCCGAAGCTCGAGCTGGGCGACCTCAAGACCGTCGAAAAGCACAAGGACGAGAATATCGAGGAGCTTTTCAAATGGGTGAATCAAGGTTGGGACATAGTTGCACCGATCCCTTCCTGCGTGCTCATGTTCAAGCAAGAGCTCCCGCTGCTGTTCCCTGAGGACGAGAAGGTCAAGGCTGTCGCCGCTGCAATGTTCGATCCGTTCGAATATCTGATGCTGCGTCACCGCAACGGCAAGCTCAAAACGGACTTTAAGGAAAGCCTCGGGAAGGTTAGCTATCAGGTACCATGTCATCTGCGTGTCCAGAACCTCGGGCTCAAGACGCGCGATCTGCTCGAGCTGATTCCCGATACCGAGGTCGCGCCCATCGAGCGATGTTCGGGGCACGACGGGACTTACGCGGTTAAGAGCGAGTGTAGCGACATTGCGAAGAAGATCGGCCGGCCTGTTGCGCGGCAGGTCGAGAACGCAGGCGCACAGTATTTTACGAGCGACTGCCCGATGGCGGCCGAGCATATCGCCGGCATTGCCGGTTCAACTGAGCCGACTCATCCGCTACAGCTGCTGCGCAAGAGCTATGGCATTTAAGGATCTCCAACTCCGATGGACAATAAATTGACTCGTAACGACCTCCTTAGCCTGGAGGAGTATTACAAGCAGCGCCCGGAGTTCCGCGCGCGCGTCCTCGCGCACAAGCAGGCGCGCCAGGTCGCGGTCGGACCCAACGCGACGCTGTACTTTGAGGATCGGCTCACGATCCAGTACCAGGTTCAGGAAATGTTGCGGATCGAGCGTGTTTACGAGGCCAAGGGCATCGAAGATGAGCTGCAGGCCTATAACCCACTGATACCGGACGGCGGCAATTTGAAGGCCACGTTCATGTTGGAGTTCACCGAGGTCGAAGACCGCCGTCGGGCGCTTGCCGAGCTTGGCGGTATCGAACGGCATGTCTACTGCCAGGTTGGCGATCACGAGCCCGTTTATGCGATCGCCGATGAAGATCTCGACCGCAGCACCGAGGAGAAGACCTCGGCAGTGCATTTCCTGCGATTCGAGCTCAGCGCCCAGATGCGTGCTGCGCTCAAGGCGGGCGCATCGTTGGTGTTTGGTATCGACCACCCAAACTACAACCACCAAGCAGCCACGCTGGCGGACGCCAGCCGAGACTCTCTATTGCGCGATCTCGATTAGCCCCGAGCTCTCGCGTTACAATCCAGCCTGCCCCATCTAGCCTACTTCGGGCGCTGACTGCGGCCAGACGCTGCCTGAGGGCGGGCGCGGGGTTACGAACGCTTCGACCGACACATCGCTTGCCGAGTCTCTCGGCGGGCTTCGGCGTGGGGACGCAACAGGTCAAATGAGTAAGAGTTATCGCGCGGCTGACATCGAGGTCTTGAGCGGCTTGGAGCCTGTGCGTCGCCGGCCCGGGATGTATACCGACACGACCCGTCCTAACCATCTCGCGCACGAGGTCATCGACAACAGCGTGGATGAGGCAATCGAGGGTCATGCAAAGCGCATCGACGTGAAGGTCTACGCCGATGGTTCGCTGGAAGTTGCCGACGATGGCCGCGGCATGCCTGTGGACATCCACCCGAAGGAGAAGATTCCGGGCGTCGAGCTCATTCTGACTAAGCTTCATGCGGGCGGAAAATTCTCGGGCACGAATTATCGTTTCTCCGGCGGCCTGCATGGCGTTGGCGTCTCGGTCGTAAATGCGTTGTCCAAGAATCTCGAGATCTGGATTCGGCGCGATGGCAAGGAATACAACATGGGCTTCAGCGACGGTAAGCGACGCGGAAAGCTCGAGGTCGTCGGCAAAGTCGGTAAAGCGAACACCGGGACGACGCTGCGTTTCTGGCCGAACCCCAAGTACTTCGACAGCGCCACGTTCTCGCTGTCGCGGCTCAAGCACGTGCTGCGCGCGAAGGCGGTGCTCTGTCCCGGGCTCGACGTGCGCCTGGAAATCGAAAAGCCAGCGGAGAAACTCCAATGGCAGTACAGCGGCGGCCTTGAGGAGTATCTGCTCGAGAGCCTGGAGCAGGGCAGCTGGCTGCCGGAGAACCCGTTCACCGGTAGTTTGACCGGCAAGCGCGAGGCCGTCGACTGGGCGTTGGTCTGGAGAGCCGACGACGTCGCGCCGCTCGGTGAGAGCTATGTGAACCTGGTGCCGACCCCGCAAGGCGGCACGCACGTCAACGGCTTGCGCGCTGGTTTGACGGAGGCGCTGCGTGAATTCTGCGAGTTCCGCAACCTGCTGCCCAGAGGCGTCAAGCTCGCGCCGGAGGATGTCTGGGATGGTGTCGCCTTTGTGCTTTCCGTCAAGATGGAGGAGCCGCAGTTCTCTGGACAGACCAAGGAGCGGCTAGGATCGCGCGAGTGCGCCGGGTTCGTAAGCGGCGTCGCCAAAGACCTTCTGGCGGTCTGGCTGAATCAGCATCCGGAGTCCGGCGATGAGATCGCGCAGCACGCGATCTCCAATGCGCAGCGGCGGTTGAAGGCGGCCAAGAAGGTGGTGCGCAAGCGCATCGTCTCCGGGCCGGCACTGCCCGGCAAACTCGCCGACTGCACCAACCAGGAGCCTGGCATGGCCGAGCTCTTTCTCGTGGAAGGCGACTCTGCCGGCGGCTCTGCGAAGCAAGCAAGAAATCGCGACATACAGGCGGTCATGCCGCTGCGCGGCAAGATCCTGAATACCTGGGAGGTCGATCCTGGAGAACTGCTGGCTTCGCAGGAAGTGCATAACATCAGTATCGCGATCGGCGTCGACCCGGGATCGGATGACCTCGACGGGCTGCGCTATCACAAGATCTGCATACTCGCAGATGCCGATTCCGACGGCTTGCATATCGCGACGCTGCTGTGCGCGTTGTTCCTGCGGCACTTTCGGCCCCTGGTGCTGGCTGGGCGTATCTTTGTTGCTATGCCGCCGCTGTATCGTATCGATGTCGGCAAGGACGTGTTCTACGCGCTCGACGCCGCCGAGCGCGACATGGTGCTGGGCCGGATCGAGGCCGAGCATAAGAAAGGTCGAGTGTCGGTCACGCGGTTCAAGGGGCTCGGTGAGATGAATCCCTCGCAGCTCCGCGAAACGACGATGGCGCCGGAGACCCGCCGCCTGGTGCAGCTGACGATCAGCGACAAGGACGGCGTGGATCAGATGCTGGACATGCTGCTGGCCAAAAAACGCGCGTCCGATCGGCGCAGCTGGCTGCAGGCAAAGGGCAACCTGGCGGAGATTTAGCGGTACCGGCTGCTGGGATCGATTGGCGCGGCCATGCGCAGCAGCGCCGCGGGCATCTGAGGCAAGTCCTACGAACGGGATGAATACATGAGAGAGCAAGAACTCAACTTCGAAGGCGTCGAACGGGTTCCGTTGGCGGTGTTCACGGAGAAGGCCTATCTGGACTACTCTATGTACGTCATCCTCGATCGCGCGCTGCCGCATATCGGCGACGGCCTCAAGCCGGTGCAGCGCCGCATCATCTATGCGATGAGTGATCTCGGTCTGTCGGCTGGCTCCAAGCCCAAGAAGGCGGCGCGCACCGTCGGTGATGTCATCGGCAAGTTTCACCCGCACGGAGATTCGGCGTGCTACGAAGCCATGGTCCATATGGCGCAGCCGTTCAGTTACCGCTACCCCATCGTCGACGGTCACGGCAACTGGGGCTCGCAGGACGATCCCAAATCCTTCGCTGCGATGCGCTATACGGAGGCGAGGCTTACACGTTACGCGCAAGTGCTGTTGTCCGAGCTGGATCAAGGCACGGTCGAGTGGCAGGCGAATTTCGACGGAACGCTGCGCGAGCCGGTGTTGCTGCCGGCTCAATTGCCCAATCTCCTGCTGAACGGCACGAGCGGCATCGCCGTGGGTATGTCGACCGATATTCCGCCGCACAATCTTCGCGAAGTCACCACGGCGCTGATACGCCTGCTGGAGGAGCCTAAGACGACGCTCGGTCAGCTCGCCAAGCACATTAAGGGGCCTGACTTTCCGACCGGCGGAGAGTTGATCTCGCCTCGGTCCGATATCCTGGACATCTACAACACTGGCAACGGCAGCCTGCGGCTGCGCGCCCGCTATGAAATTCAGGATGGCGAGATCATCGTCACCGAGCTGCCGTTTCAGATCTCCGGCGCTAAGGTGCTCGAGCAGATCGCCGCGCAGATGCGGGCGAAGAAGCTACCGATGATGGAGGATTTGCGCGACGAGTCGGATCATGAAAATCCCACGCGGCTGGTTCTTACACCGCGCGCCGGACGGGTCGACCTCGATGCGCTCATGCACCATCTGTTCGCAACGACTGAGTTGGAGCGCACGGTTCGAGTCAACGTGAATGTCATCGGTCTCGACGGGCGCCCGGCAGTCTTTGGTCTCAAGCCGCTGCTCGAGGAGTGGCTGCGGTTCCGTACCGACACCGTCAAGCGTCGGCTCAACCATCGTCTCGAGCGTGTCACGGCACGCCTGCATATCCTCGACGGTTTGTTGATCGCATTTCTGAATATCGATGCCGTTATCAAAATCATCCGCAAAGAGGACGAGCCTAAGCCCGTCCTCATGAAGCGTTTCAAGCTCAGCGACACGCAAGCAGAATCAATCCTCGAGCTAAAACTCAGACACCTGGCCCGTCTCGAAGAGATCAAGATTCGCGGTGAGCAGGACGCGCTAACCGAGGAGCAAGCCGACCTGGAGCGAACGCTCCGATCGAAGCAGAAGATCAAGGATCTGATCAAAGGGGAGCTTCTCGAGCTTGCAAAGACGCACGGCGATGACCGCCGCACGATCGTCGTCGAGCGCGATCCGGCGCAGGCGATGGACGAGGCCGAGCTCATTACGAGTGACCCGGTTACAGTTGTTCTTTCGGCACGAGGCTGGGCACGCGCAGCAAAAGGTCACGAAGTCGACGCACAGGCGCTAAGCTACCGATCGGGCGACGAATTTCTGGCTGCGGCCGTGGGGCGCAGCAATCAGCTGGCCGTGTTTCTCGACAGCACGGGCCGTGCCTACAGCCTGCCTGCACACACCTTGCCGTCGGCACGGGGGCAGGGTGAGCCGCTGTCCGGACGCCTGAAGCCACCCGACGGTGCGGGCTTCGGCGCCGTCTTGATCGGCGCTCCCGAGGATCGTTGGGTGCTGGCTTCGTCGGCCGGCTACGGCTTCGTGGTCAAGCTCGAGCATCTACACTCGCGCAATAAGGCCGGCAAGGTCGTGCTCAGCGTGCCGAAGGGCAGCAAGGTCATACCGGCTGCAGCAGCGGGTGAGAGCGGCCGGCTCGTGACCGCTGTGTCGAGCGACGGGCGACTGCTCGCGTTTCCGCTCGATGAGCTGCCGGAGCTCGCGCGCGGCAAGGGCAACAAGATCCTTGCTCTGCCGGCGAAGTCCGGCCTCGAAATGATCTCGGTTTGCGTGCTCGCCGAGGGGCAGGCTCTGCAGATCACCTCTGGCCAACGCCAGATGACGATCAAGCCGAAGGATCTGGAGCACTACCTCGCCGGTCGCGGCCGCCGCGGCAGCGTCCTGCCGCGGGGTTGGCGGAAGGTGGATCGGGCCTGTCCGGAGTAGTCACCGAACCCTGGCTCAAAGCTCGAGTGCGGGCTCGGGCGAGCCGCTGCGCTCAGTGCTCGCCGAGCACGACGTCAGGCTCGTGCACATAATGGCCCTGCATATAGTCGATGCCGAGCTGAAACAGGACTGCCATGGTGCTGGCCTGCTCGACCCGTTCGGCGACCGTTGCGACTTTGCGCTTGCGCGCTGCCGAGACCAGCAGCTTGATTTTCTCTTGATGCCCAGGATTGGTCGAGATGTTCTGCAATATTGCGCCATCGATCTTGACGAGCTGCACGGGCAGCTGCTCGAGTAACTGCGCCGAGTTCTTGCCAATACCGAAGTGCTCGATGGCGGCTGAGAAGCCGAGCTTCTGGAGATTCGAGATCAGCTGTTTGAGTGGCTTGAGATACTGGGTGGCATTTTCCTCAGTGAACTGAAAGCAGACCTGCCCGGGCGTCAGCTCAGCCTTCTGTGCCAGACTGCTGACCCAATCTATGAGGGTGCTGTCGGTGATCGAATCTTTCGAGAGCCTGATGAGCAGCTGCCCGGGCTTATTCGCGCTGCAGAAGGTGAACGCCGAGGCGATAACCCAGCGATCGATGGTCTTCAGCAACTGATTACGTTCGGCCGCTGCGATGAATTCGGTCGCGCCAATCTCATCGCCCTGTTCGTCGATCATGCGCAGCGCGCTGTCGTGCATTTTTTTCGGGGGCCCATGCAGGCTTGCGATCGGTAGATGTATGAGTCGGAAGCGATTTTCCATCAAAGCTGATCTGATGCGCTCGACCCACATATCGTCGAAACGTCGCACGCGAGTGCTCTCGTCTGAGATTTCGGCGACGATGACCTGATTGCCGCCTCTCTGGCGGCCGCGTTTGTTGGCGCGCTCTGCATCCAGCAGGAGACTGTCGACGCGATCAGTGCCGATTGTTACCTCGGAGAGACCGAGCGTGCAGCTCAGGTTGAGCGTCTTACCATTAATCTCGAATAGGTGGTCGGAGATCATGCGCACGACGTTTTCGGCCCAGGCTTCGGCATCGCGCAGCGTGCCGCGCTCGATCAGCACTGTGAACACGACGCCGCCGAAACGTCCGCAGATGTCGTTCGGCTGCGTCAGACCGCGGATGATTTCGGCAAGCTGAATCAGGACGTCCTCGGTTGCGAGCGGCCCGACCTCATCCTTGATCTCGCCGAATTTGTCCGGCCTGATGTAAGCGAGTGCGCGGACGCCGCCGGCGGGGCTGTTACCCAGCCGTTCGCCGAGTAGCTCAATGAACTGCCGCCGATGATAGAAATCCGTCATCGGGTCCTTATGGACCGCGTCGACGATGAGCTGCTCAGGCTCATTGTGCGTGAGTTGATTGTGCGGAACGCTCAAACGAACGGCGGGCTCGTCGCCGAACTCGGCCCGCTCCAGCTGCACGTCAACGGGCGCCGTCGAGCCTGCTTTGTCGACCGCGGTCAAGCGAATGAGGTCGGAGGTCCACTGGCCTCGGCTGCAGGCGATCAGGGCGCCCTTGAGCGCTGCGTGGCTGCCGGCGTCGAAGTAGTCCATGAACGGCAGCCCAACCATCATCTCGGGGTTGTCGTAACCGAAGAGCTCAGCCCAGGCGGGATTGGCGTTGACGATGATACCTTCCTGCACGTAGGTGATTGCTTCGACCGCGCCGGCCATGACGGCCTTGAGCTCGCGCCGGTAGCGATTCGCAGACACGATCGTTTCTCGCAAAGAATGTTCTAGGCGGTGCGCCCGCAGCTCGCGGACTGCCACGGCCAGCAATCGTTCGGGTTGCGTGCGGGAGACCAGATCGCGCGCGCCCGCGCTCATTGACGCGGCGATTGACGCTTCGTCGGCATTTTCAGTCACCGCGATGATTGGCAAGATCGGCATAAGCTCAGCACAGATCTTGGCCACTGCGCCGACGTTCTTAGCCGGGTCGGCCGAAAATAAAAACAGCAGATGGGGGCGCTGCATGCGCAACGCATCGGCCAGTTTGTCGAGGCTGGCCACGTGCTGGCATTGTGCGGTGACGCCCGCCTTGCGCAGTAGCCGGTTGATGAGATCGGTATCCTCATCGTGCTCGCTAACCGTCACGATAGGCGTTGCCGCAGTCTGTGCCATTCAGCCTCTCGGGAGCTTGTCGCTATCTTTATATGCGTGGGTCGCAGCGATTCTAGCACCTGGCCCGCAGCTCGAACGGACTCGGATCACAGATGATTGCCGCCGGATGGGCGATCAGAGCCAAGCCTCGCGCTAAATGAGAATCGTTTTACTTAATTCTTCGGGAACCTCGCGAACGAAGCGTGGCACGAGGTAGCCGGGCAACGCTCGGCGCATTCCTTCGATGAGCTCAAAGCCTCGCTGACGCGGTACCTGGAAGTGCGCAGCGCCAGCGACCGGGTCGAGTTCGTGAAGATAGTATGGCAGGGCGCCGGCAGCCAGGAGGCGTCGGCTCAGGCTGCACAGTGCCGCAGTGTCGTCATTGACACCCCGCAGCAGCACGCTCTGATTCAGCAGCATCGCGCCAGTCGAGCGCAGTGCTCGGAGCGCGGCGGCGGTGGACTCATCGATCTCTTGGGCATGGTTGCAGTGCATAACCATGACCGTTTCCAGCCGACTATCGGTGAGCAAGTGCAGCAAGCCGCTGTCGATCCGTTCGGGTAACACGATTGGGAAACGGCTATGAATACGCAGTGTTCTGACGTGCTCGATGCTCTCGAGCTTCTGAACGAGCTCGGTCAGCCGTCGGTTTGACAGGCTCAGCGGGTCTCCGCCCGACAGTATCACTTCGGACACGTCTGTCGCTGATCCAAGATCCTCAACGGCGCTCCGCCAGTCCTCGCGCGCGGCCGTGTGCTCGCTGTACGGGAAGTGTCTGCGGAAGCAGTAACGACAATGAACGGGACAGGCGGCCGTAGTGACCAGCAAGGCTCTACCCGCATATTTTCTGATCAGCCCTCCGCGCGTCAGTGGGAGCTCCCGTAACGGGTCATAGTCGAAGCCAGCAACCTGTTCGCGTTCCTTGCGCAGTGGAATCACTTGGCGCAGCAACGGATCATCGGGGTCGCGCTTGCGCATGCGCGCCGCGAAACCTCGCGGCACCAGCAGCTGGAATTCGTTCGTCGCCGGGTCTAGAGCAGCAATCTGGGGTCCACTGAGCTCGAGAAACGCGAACAGCTCCTCGGGGCTGCGGATGGCGGTTCGCAACAGCGTCTGCCAGTTCTCGTCCGCGGCAGCGACGGTATCGACGGCAGCGTGCGAGGGCATGGGCGGCACCGTATCGTTGGTCTGGCTAAACGTTTATGATTCGCCGTTGTTTGAGCGGCGGCGGGCGACCGACGCAAAGTGTGTATCGGAGTAATCGGAAAGTCTATGGCGAGCTACAGCACAAGCGAATTTCGAGGTGGCCTGAAGATTTTGATGGACGGCGATCCATGCACAATCGTCGAGAACGAATTCGTCAAGCCGGGAAAAGGCCAGGCGTTCAGTCGCGTGAAGATACGCAACCTCAAAACGGGACGGGTCGTCGATAAGACCTTCAAATCGGGGGATTCCGTCGAGGCGGCCGACGTCACCGATCGGGATATGCAATATCTGTACACCGATGGTCAGCATTGGCACTTCATGTTTCCCGAAACCTTCGAGCAACTGGCTGCCGACGCGCCGGCCGTCAGTGGCGCCGAGCAATGGCTCAAGGAACAGGATACGTGCATCGTCACACTCTGGAACGGGCAGCCGCTGATCGTGGCGCCGCCCAACTTCGTGGAGCTCAAGATTGTCGAGACCGATCCCGGTGTGCGCGGCGATACTGCGCAGGGCGGCACGAAGCCAGCCAAGCTCGAAACCGGTGCGGTCGTGCGTGTGCCGCTGTTCGTCGAGGAAGGCGAAATCGTCAAGGTCGACACGCGCAGCGGCGAATACGTCTCTCGTGTGAAGGGCTAGCTGAGCGGCGCTGCACCCGCGGCTGCGTGCGCGAAGCTCACGGTAGCGTTGATGCCGTCGATGCCCGCTGCTGCGGCTACGAGACGATCGAAGCCGACCGCCACGCCCGCGCAATCCGGCAGCCCATGCTCGAGCGCTGCAAGCAGCGCCTCGTCGAGCGGTGGCACGTCGTGGCCCGCCGCAAGGCGTTGGGCGCGCTCAGCCTCGAAGCGCCGGCGCTGCTCTGCAGCGCCGGTGAGCTCGGCGAAGCCGTTAGCCAGCTCGATACCATCGAAGAACGCTTCGAAGCGCGCTGCAACTGCAGGGGTCGTTGGCTTCGTTCGTGCGAGCGCGGCCTGGTCGGCGGGGAAGTCGTAAATGAATGTCAAAGCCGACCTCGGCAGCGCGGGTGCGACGGCTGCACTCAAGGCGAAGTCGAGCAGGCTCCGCTGATCCGCGGCGGCCGGCACAGCCAGGCCTTGACCCTCAAGAGCCGCCGCGAGTGAATCGGGGTCTGCGCCCGGATCGACGCCGACGAAGCGTTCGAACGCTTCGTGGTAGCTCATGCGTACTGTCTCGGGTCTAACGTCTTCGCGTTCGAGAACCTCCGTGAGCAGGGCCCCGACTTCGTCCATGAGCCTAAAGTCATCCCAGCCGACGCGATACCATTCGAGCATGGTGAATTCTGGCTGGTGCCAGCGGCCGACCTCGCCGTCGCGGTAGACACGGCATATCTGGTAGATGTCGCCGCTGCCCGCCGCGAGCAGACGCTTCATCGCAAACTCCGGTGATGTCTGAAAGTACATCCTTGCACCACCCAACGCCTGCACACGTGCCGTGACGCTCGTCAACGCCGGGTCCATCGATCCGGCCAGCGACATCGCTGGGGTTTCCACCTCGAGGACGCCGCGCGCCGCAAAAAAAGCCCGCAGGCGCGCGAGCAGCCGTGCCCTAAGCTGAAGCGTCGCTAAGCTCGCCGAAGGCCTCCACGACATGGGTCAGTCCGAAGAATCAGTCGTGACAGTTGAGCCGAGCCGCGCGCCCATGCGGATCGCCTGTCCGGCCACGAGCTCATCGTCCCAGCATGTGCTGCCAGACGGCAAGACAACGATAACGGTCGAGCCGAGATTGAAGCGGCCGATCTCGGCGCCGCGTTCGACAAAGCCCTGGCCTAGATCGCGACCCTCCCAAAACCGGGATGCCGCGCTGCTGACCTCGCCGAGCCAGGGTGTCGAGATTCCGGCGACGTTGAGCGCGCCGACGAGCACGACCGCGACGGGTCCAATTGCTGTCTCGAACCATGCGACCAGGCGTTCGTTGCGGCAGAACAGCCTCGGGATCGTGCGGGCAGTTGCTGCATTGACGCTGAAGCGCTTGCCGGGAAAGTAGCGCACGCCCGTCAGTGCGCCGGCCAATGGCAGATGCACGCGATGGTAGTTGTGAGGTGCAAGGTAGACCGTGACGAAGTCGCCGAGCTCATGAGCGCCGGTCACCGCCGGCGGCGGGCCGAGCAATTCCTCCAGCTGATATGGCATCCCCTTCGCTTGCAGTGCTTGGCCATGGATCGCCGTGCCGAACTCGGTAACGCGGCCGTCGGCCGGTGAGATCAGCGTCGATTCACCGGGCGCGAGCGGTCGCACGCCAGGACGAAGCGCGCGCGTAAAGAACTCGTTGAAGCTTGCATAGTCGTCCAGAGCGGGCCGCTCGGCTTCGGCGAGATCGACCGCGTAGTGGCGGGCGAACCATCGGATTAAAGGCGTCTTGATGGTGGGTCGCCGCGATTGTGCCAGCTTGCGAACGCATAGGCCGAGCAGTCGCTGGGGCAGCAGGTGCTGCAGCCAGCCGAATAGCGTCGAGCTCATCGATCGCTCGAATTGGCTCGGCGCCGGCGATCTAGCTCCCTGACTCGGCGGACATCCGTGGCAATCGCCGCCGGCGGCGGCGTGCCACTCAGTGTCGCGATGAGCTCCGCGTCCGGCCCGATCATGTAGATCGTGCCGTTGTGTGTGACCGCGTAACCGGGCTGGTCTGGAAACTCCTGGATCATCACGGTAACGCCGAGCGTGCGGAGCAACGGGTCGAGGCTGGCCCGGTCGCCAGTCATACCGACAAAATTCGGGTCGAAGTCTTGCAGATACGCGGTGATCCGCCCGGGCGTATCACGATTCGGATCGACGCTGACGAATACGACCTGCGGCATTGGGTCTGTGCTGGCTTCCAGATCCGCATTCGCGGCCGCGAGCGCCGCAAGTGTCAGCGGGCATATATCGGGGCAGTTCGTGAAGCCGAAAAACATCAATGTGAAACGCTCGCGCAGATCGTCGTTAGAAAATGATTCACCGGTCGCGGTCCGCAGGTTGAACGCCGGCAACGCCAGCGGCGTCTGGAAGTAGCTGGCAACGGTGGGCTCCGGCAACGGTCGGCGCAGATTTACCGTCGCGAGCATGACCGCGACGAGCAGCACGAGACCAACGACCAGAATTCTGAGCATGGGGCCGATCATGGCGGGCATTATCTCATACGGGGTATGATCCGCGGCCGATGAAGTCGACCGATCTCGAACATAGCTTGCGAGGCAGCGAAGACGGCGAGGCCTGGGTCGAGCATGTCGCGAGCTACTTCGCATCCAACCGGCTCTACTACGGTCACGGAACCGACAACGCCGCCGATGAAGCCTATTGGCTCGTGCGCGCCGTGCTCGGATGGGAAGAGGAACGCTGGGCAGCGTCTGCCGATGAGCGCCACCTCCCGCGCATACTCGATCTCGCGCGCCAGCGGGTCGAGCAGCGCAAGCCGCTGGCGTATCTGCTTGGCGAGGCATGGTTCGCCGGCTTGCGCTTCGCAGTCGACGAACGAGTCCTAATTCCTCGCTCGCCGATTGCGGAGTTGATCGAGACCTGCTTCTCGCCGTGGTGCCGACTGGCTCCGGGTGACCGGCTCCTCGACATTGGCACGGGCAGCGGTTGTCTTGCTATCGCCGCCGCCTATCACTGCCCGGGATTGGGTGTCGATGCGACCGATGTGTCGGCAGCCGCGCTGGCGATTGCGGCTGCCAACGTCGCCGCGCTGGTGCCGGACGCTGATATCACGCTGCTCGAGACGGATCTGTTTCCCTCTGCGCGGGGGCCGTATCGGGTTATCGTCTCAAACCCGCCCTACGTGCCCGATGCCCGCATCGCCGCGCTGCCGCCGGAATATCGCCATGAGCCAGGGTTGGCTTTGAGCGGAGGTCGAACCGGGCTCGACGCCATCGATCGCATACTCGAAGCTGCGGCGGCGCACCTCGCGCCGCAGGGGATACTCGTGATCGAGGTCGGCGAGGCGCAGGATGCTTTTGTCGCGGCGCACCCGGAACTGCCCGTCACGTGGCTGGAGTTCGAGCGCGGCGGCGAGGGCGTGCTGCTGATCACGCGGGAAGAATTGACTGGACACTTGCCGAGTTAGCGTGCTGGAATTACAGGTTGTGTAGAAGCCGCGGCGGCTTCGGAGCCATCAATCCAGATCGCGCCGGTGGCGCGGGGGACCCAGCAAATGGCCGGCGACACTTACGGCAAACTGTTTACGGTGACGACGTTCGGTGAGAGTCATGGCCCGGGCCTGGGCTGTGTCGTGGACGGCTGCCCGCCGGGACTCGCGCTGACTGAGGCGGATATTCAGGAAGACCTCAACCGCCGCCGACCAGGCACGTCGCGCTTCGTAACTCAGCGTAAGGAGCTGGACGAAGTCCGCATTCTGTCGGGTGTCTTCGAGGGGGTCACGACAGGCACGGCAATCGGCCTATATGTCGAGAACGTCGATCAACGCTCGCGCGATTACACGAAGATCAAAGACAGCTTCCGCCCAGGTCATGCGGACTACACTTACCAGCAGAAATATGGAATCCGCGATTACCGTGGCGGCGGC
>JAHEEM010000009.1:26900-39924 GCA_024640695.1 Rhodospirillaceae bacterium
CGAGACCGTCATGCGGGTTGCCGCCGGGGCGATCGCGCGCAAGTATCTGCACGAGCGTCTCGGCACGACTATACGCGGCTACCTCGCGCAGCTTGGGCCGCTGAAGGTCGAGCCGCGCGATTTGGCAGCCGTCGATACGAACCCGTTTTTTTGTGCAGATCCGGACCGGCTGGGGGAGCTGGAAGAGTTCATGATTCAGCTGCGCAGGGATGGTGATTCGATCGGTGCTCGCATCAACATCATCGCGAGCGGTGTGCCGCCCGGGCTGGGTGAGCCGGTATTCGACAAGCTCGAGGCCGCGCTTGCGCACGGCCTCATGAGTATCAATGCGGTGAAAGGCGTCGAGTTCGGCGACGGTTTCCGATGTGTCGAGCAGCGCGGCAGCGAGCATCGAGACGAGATCACGCCGCAAGGATTCACGAAGAATTCTTCCGGCGGCACGCTCGGGGGTATTTCCTCCGGGCAGGACATTCTAGCCAGTATCGCCCTGAAACCGACCTCGAGCATTCAGGTGCCGGGCAGTACCGTCGATAGCACCGGGGCCGCTACCGATATCGTCACGACCGGGCGCCACGACCCATGCGTGGGCCTGCGTGCGACGCCGATTGCCGAAGCCATGATCGCTCTGACGCTCATGGACCACTACCTGCGGCACCGCGGCCAGAACGCGGATGTCGTATCGGCCACTCCGGTGGTCGGCTACAAGCAAAAAGCTTGAAGCCGACCACCGGAATACCGAAAGCCGTCCTTTCTCAATCTGACAGATCCATACCGAGTACTCGAACATGACAAAGAAATATGCTGTCGCCGTTCTCGGCGCGACCGGCCTCGTCGGGGAGGCCATGATGAGGGTGCTGGAGCGGCGCAATTTCCCGGTCGGGCGATTCGTGCCGCTGGCAAGCGCGCGTTCGGCTGGGCGAACGGTGACGTTCCGTGGCCAGCAGTATCCGATAGAAGTCCTCGAAGACTTCGATTTCAACGGCATCGACATAGGCTTGTTCTCGGCAGGGGCTTCGGTGTCGGCAGTGGCAGCGCCGCGGGCAGCCGCGGCCGGCGTCGTGGTGATCGACAACACTTCCCAGTACCGCTACGAGGATGACATCCCCCTGGTCGTGCCGGAGTGCAACCCGCATCGAATCGCGGACTACCGTAACCGCGGCATCATCGCCAACCCCAACTGTTCGACCATACAACTCGTCGTGGCGCTCAAGCCGATTCACGATGCCGTCGGGATTGAGCGAGTCAACGTGGCGACCTACCAGGCCGTATCCGGGGCAGGCCGCAGCGCTATGGAGGCGCTGACGGAGGGTACGAGAGCGTGCTTGGCGGGCGGCAAGGCACCCGCGCAGGGACCGGAGAAGCCTATCGCATTCAACGTGGTTCCCAAGATCGACCGCCTCATGGAGACGGGCTATACGAAAGAAGAGATGAAGATGTACTGGGAGACCCGTAAGATACTCGAGGACCCAAGCATTATGGTAAATGCTACCTGCGCCAGGGTACCCGTCTATTATGGTCACTCCGAGGCGGTACATATCGAAACTCGAACGAAAATCACAGTTTCGGAGGTCCAGAAATTGTTAAATTCGGCTCCTGGAGTTGCTGTGATCGACGGGGAGTTGCCGGGCGAGTACCCGACGGCGGTAACCGATGCCGCGGATCGGGACCCTGTTTATGTCGGCCGCATCCGGGAGGACCTGACGCACCCACGCGGACTGAACCTCTGGGTCGTCGCCGATAACGTTTTGAAGGGTGCGGCCCTGAACAGCGTGCAGATTGCAGAGATATTGGTAAATAGAGTTATGTAATGTATTGTTTTGGCTCGCAGCCCGGAGCGGTTTGTCGCTGATATCGCTTGAATGCGGTCGTTTAAATGCGGTCGTTTAAATGCGCGGACTCTTAACAGGTAGGGGATTTTTCATGATACGACGGGCACATTGGGGCGGTTTGCCCCTGTTGCTTGCACCATTCGGAGCATGGGCGCTAGGTCTTGGGGATATCGAGCTGCGCTCCGCCCTGAACCAGCCCCTCGATGCCAATATCGAGCTCGTATCGGCGACGCCTGAGGAGCTCGCAGATCTTCGTGTCAGTCTTGCGCCCCCTGAGACCTTTCAGCGCTATGGCCTCGACCGGCCTGGATTCCTTGGCCGGCTGAGCTTTGCCGTGGGCCGGGACAACGTCGGCCGCAACGTTATTCGGGTGACCTCGTCTGAGCCGATCGCCGAGCCATTCGTGACTGTTCTGGTCGAGGCGACCTGGTCGCGTGGGCGATTGTTGCGCGAGTACACCGTGTTGCTAGATCCGCCCGTGATGCTGCCCCAAGAAACAGCCGTCGAACCGATTCAACCTGCGGTCGCACGTGCGCCGCAGCCTGCAACGCCTGCGGCTGCGATTCAACGCCCGCCCGTTCCGCCTGCAGCCGCCGTAGCGGAGCCGGTGCGAACACCAGCGCCCGCAGCATCAGGCACGGCCCCGCAGCCGCAGCAGCCCGCACCGGTTGCGGACCGGCCCGGCGCCTATGGCCCTGTGCAACGCGGTGAGACCCTTTGGGCAATCGCATCGCGCTACCGGCCGGCTGGCGTCACCATGAACCAGATGATGGTCGCGATATACCGAGCCAATCCGGCTGCCTTCCAGGGCAATATGAACCTGCTGCGCTCGGGTGCGAACCTCGAGCTTCCCGGCGACGCGGCGCTTGGAGGTCTGAGCGCGGCGGAGGCCACGCAGCAGGCCGTGACCGAGACCAACGCGTGGTCAGGCGAGACCGAGCAACCGGCACGGTTGCGCTTGCTGCCTCCCGAGGTCGAAGCGGCGCCGACCCCCGTCGCGGGCGCTGGCGCAAGTGCTACCTCGGCTGCGGCTGGCGCGGATGCGCCCGGAGCTGGCGAAGGCACAGGCGGCGGCACGCCGCCGGCGTCCGAGCGTATCTTATCGATACAGGACGAAGCGCTCAGTAATCTTCAGCAGCTGAGTGCGGAGCCGCCGGTCGCCGAAGTTGCCCCGAGCCCTTCGGACACACCGGCGGGCGAGGACGGGGTGATTGGGGCTGGCGTCGATCTGGAATCCGAGGAGATCTTTGCCGAGGAGCCGGAGCTAAGCATCGACGAGCCGGCCAGCACCGTCGACACGGCGGAGATTGCTGAGGAGTCGGTCGCAGCGCCGCCACCGCGGAGCGTGTCGACCTCCACGCAGGTCGTTGCAGCAGCCCCGAGCCAGTCGCTGATTTCGCGGGTGATCGGTTGGCTTGCCATGCCGCTGATATGGGTCATCGTGGGCATTGCCGCCTTGGTTGGCGCGGGTGCCGTGTATCTGCGCTCCCGCCAAGCGGACGGCGATGACTTGACCGGACGCTGGGAGGCGCTCGAAGCCGAGTCCGATGAGGACATGGAGACCCGCGAGGCGACGGAGCACCTGCGTAGCCAGATTCAATTCGACGAAGACACGATCCTCGTCGAGGAGCAGCATACTCAAGAGTTGCCGCAGCCGGAGCAGTCGGCCGAAGAGTTTTTCGATGTCGGCGAGGATGAAGGTGGCGATGTGCTGCCGGAGGCCGAGTTTGACGTGGACTTCGACGCTGGTGCCGATGCGGACCTCGACGCGGATGCGGACCTCGACGCGGATGCTGACCTCGACGCTGGTCTTCACACCAAAGTCAACTTCGGTGCCAAGTCGGTTACGACCGAGATTCCGGCCGCGACCGGTCAACATCCCATCGAGGCGACGCTGTCGAGCCAGACGGTGATCAACCTTGATCAGGCTGATCCGATTGCCGAAGCCGACTTTCACATGGCCTATGGGCTCTACGATCAGGCTGCAGACCTGGTTTCCAAGGCCCTCGAGGCGAGCCCGGACGACCGCAGCCTGCGGCTCAAGCTGCTGGAGGTGTACTTCGTCTGGGGTAATAGCGAAGCGTTCCTCGATACGGCACGTATTCTAAAAGCGTCGATCGGTGACGAGTCCGACAGCGATTGGGACAAGGTCGTCATTATGGGCAAGCAGATTTGCCCGGACGAGTCACTGTTCGCGGAAGCTACCTCGGCCGCCGGTGATTCGGTCGACCTCAATCTCGCCGCCGGGGCATCGACGGCCCTCGACCTCGCCTTCGACGACGAGAGCCTTGCCGCGATGGACCTGGATTTAGACGCTGGCGACGCAGATGCCACGCTCGAGCTGGACGGTACCGGCGAGGCGTCGGATGAGGAAGTGTTCGATCTCGGTGACGCGCTCGACGTCGGCGAAAAGACGGCCGCCGGTATCGAAGCCGCGTTCTTCGAGCAAGCCCAGCATGACCCGAGTGCGAAGACGTCACCAAACCTCGACATCGAAGCGCAAACTCAAGAGGCGCCGACGCTAGAGACGCTGGGTCCTGATGCGCCAACGATCGAGTCACCCGCGTTCGAGCAGGATATCGAAGCATCCGCGGAGCTGCCTACGCTGCAGCAGCCGCGACTGTCTCTTGAAGACTTGGAATCTGGTGATCGTACGACGGAAATCGATCTCGACGACCTCGGCCTCGACCTCGACCTCAACATTGATGACCTGACTGATCTGGGAGAGACCCCGACCGGCAGCCATCAGAGCTTGCTCGATATTGACGAAGAAGACGCCGACATGCTCTCGGCGACCGGTGTAACGCAGGTGCTTTCCGGCGGCGATCAGTTGGACGTCGGCGACCAGTTCGACGATAGCAGCACGTCGGAATTCGTGCGCACTGAAGTTTTGCAGCCACCCGACGGTGACAGCGACTCTACCGCTCATCATCCCAAAGTGAGTGAGTTTTCAGCCGACACTCTCGGGTACGACCTCGATCTCGATCTCGATCTCGATGTCGATGAGCTCTCGGCCGCACTCGATGGCGAAGACACGGTTGAGCAGCCGAGTGTTGGCGGGTTCGGAGGCAACAAGGACATCGACCTGGATGTGAGCTTCGAAGTCACCGGCAGCGACGACCCGGCACCAGGGGAGCAAGGAGCCTCGCGCGATGATGCGCAGACGATGACAGAGGTCGGCACGAAGCTCGATCTGGCGCGTGCATACATCGACATGGGCGATCCAGAGGGTGCGCGCAGCATTCTCGAGGAGGTCCTGGATGAGGGCGACAGCGGCCAGCAGGAAGAGGCGCAGGGCCTCATCAAAGCGCTCTGAGCTAGGTTCCGGAGCCGCTCCGCCGCCACATGGCGCGCATCGCACTGGGCATCGAGTACGACGGCACGGATTTCGTCGGTTGGCAGCTGCAGCGGCAAGGGCGCAGCGTCCAAGCCGAGGTCGAAGCTGCGATCGGTACGGTTGCCGATGCTTTCGTTAGAATTCAAGGTTCCGGGCGGACGGACGCTGGCGTTCACGCTGCGCAGCAGGTCGTTCATTTCGATACGGCCGCGCGCCGGACGCCTCGCCAGTGGTTGCTCGGCATCAACGCCAATTTGCCCGCAGACGTGGCGATTCAGTGGGTGCACGAAGTCCGCGGGGACTTTGACGCGCGACGCTCGGCAATCTGGCGTCGATACCGGTATTCGATTCTTCAGCAAGCCGTTCGGTCTTCTCTGGCGCGCCGGCGCTCCTGGTGGCTGCGGGAGCCGCTGGATTGCGCCGCGATGACGCGTGCTTCTCTCGCGTGGCTCGGTGAGAATGACTTCTCGGCCTTCCGCGCTGCAGGTTGCCAGTCTCTTTCACCGATCCGCCGCTTCATGGGTTTCAGAATTCGAGTCCGCGGGTCCCTGCTCGAGCTGGACTTCCAGGCGAATGCTTTCTTGCACCACATGGTCCGCAACCTCGTCGGCGCGCTCGTAGAGATCGGCCGTGGTCGGCAGCAGGCAAGCTGGGCCGGCCAGCTCATGTCGAGCGGTGATCGCACGCTCGGCGGCGTAACGGCGCCCGCACACGGGCTGACTCTGATGCAAATCGCATATCCGACGCACTTTGGCTTGCCTTACCAAGCCGTGCCTCTGGGTGACGGCGCGTGATGTTAGCAACGAGAGCGCTATGCTGCGCTGGAGCTGCCGCCTGCGGGGTGCCCGTGGGAGCGATATGGAACCGGGGCTCGGCCACTGTGCGTGCTGCGGCTTTTCGTTATGATGCAGGGCGCTTGGGGCTGGAAGTAACCTTATGAGCTGGTTCGACAAACTCATGCCGTCGCGGATCAAGACGGGTCAGCGAACGCGATCCGTGCCCGAGGGGCTTTGGGTTCAGTGCCCCGAGTGCACCGCCCAGCTCTATCGCGCCGAGCTCAAACGCAATCTTTATGTTTGCCCGAAATGCGAGCATCACATCCGCATCGGTGCGCGCGAGCGCTTGGAGATGTTCCTCGATCCCGATTCCGGCCAGGAGATGGCTGCGGATATCAAGCCCCTAGATCCGCTGCGATTCAGGGACAGCAAGCGCTATCGGGATCGCTTGTCACAGGCCCAAAAGGCAACCGGGGAGGACGATGCGCTCGTTGTCATGGCCGGGACCCTGAAGGCTATCCCCGTCGTCGCCGTGGCCTTCGAGTTCGGGTTCATGGGCGGATCGATGGGCTCGGTCGTGGGCGAGCGCTTCGTGCGCGCGGCCGACTACTGCATCGAGCATGGCCGTCCATTGATCTGTTTTTCCGCAAGCGGCGGCGCACGTATGCAGGAGGCGCTGTACTCGCTGCTGCAGATGGCCAAGACCAGCGCTGCGCTCACGCGTGTTGCTGCCGCGGGCCTGCCGTATCTATCGGTCATGACCGACCCGACGATGGGCGGTGTCTCGGCGAGTCTGGCGCTGCTCGGCGACATCAATATCGCCGAGCCGAAAGCCTTGATCGGTTTCGCCGGTCCGCGGGTCATCGAGCAGACGGTCGGCGAAACGCTGCCAGCGGGTTTCCAGCGCTCCGAGTTCCTGTTGGAGAAAGGCGCGCTCGACATGATCGTCGATCGTCGCAATGCACGCGACGAGATCGCTGCGTTGCTGGGTATATTGCTCGATCGACCCATGCCCGCTTGAGCGAACCGGTAACCCAAACAGACGACAGTGCGGCCGCTGCGTTGGAGGATTGGCTCCAGCGGCTCGAGGTTCTGCACCCGACGAAAATCGACCTTTCGCTAGATCGGGTCAAAGCGGTGCTGCAGGTGCTCGATCTCGAGCGACCGTCCTATCGCGTGTTGACCATCGGCGGCACCAACGGCAAGGGTTCCTGCGTTGCGATGCTCGAGACCATCTATCGTCTCGCCGGTTATAGAGTCGCAGCGTACACGTCGCCACATTTACTGCGGTTCAATGAACGAGTGCGCATCGGCGGCGCCGATGCCACAAACACAGAACTCGTAGCCCTATTCGAGGAGATCGATCGGGCACGAGGCCCCACTTCTCTGTCGTACTTCGAGTATGCGACAGTCGCCGCCTGTCTGCATTTTGCGCAACAAGATGCCCAGATCGCCATTTTAGAGGTTGGTCTTGGCGGTCGCCTCGATGCTGTTAACGCCCTCGACGCCGACCTCGCGCTCGTGGCGAGCATCGATCTCGACCATCAGCATTGGCTCGGCGACACTCGGGAAGCGATCGGTCTGGAAAAAGCCGGAATCTTCAGGCCGGGCAGACCCGCGATCATGGGGGATCGCGATCCGCCCAAGGCGGTGCTCGAGTACGCGGACACGCTCGGTGCTCAGCTATGGCGTGCCGGGCTGGATTTCGAATGTGTGCGCCATGACGACGACTACTGGGACTATCGTGGCCGCTGCAGCACGATCGCGGGTCTGCCGCGGCCGTCGCTGCCAGGCCAGATACAGTACGACAACGCCGCGGCATGCTTGGCGGCGGTCGAGGCTATGCAGAGCGCTATGCCGGTTGCGAGCGGCGCGATCGCGGCGGCACTTCAAAGCGTGCGCTTGTCGGGTCGCCTGGAGCGCGCCTGGATTGGCGCTGCCGAATGGATTTTCGACGTCGCGCACAACCCTGCCGCGGCGGCACTCTTGGCGCAGGAATTGACGCGCCGGCCGGCTGCCGGGCGGACATTCGCCATCGTGGGTTTCATGGCAGACAAGGACATCAGCGGCGTGCTGCGCCCGTTTGTCGGATTGGTCGACGAATGGTTAACCACGCAGGCCGAGACCGAACGTGCGGCGCAGCCCCAGGTCTTAATTTCGGCGCTGGAGGCGCTCGGCTGCGGGCCGGCGCGGCCGGTAGACAACGCTGCGCTTGCCAGTGTGGTCGCGGCGGCCGAGGTGCAGCCAGGTGATCGCGTCGTAGTCTTCGGGTCTTTTCAAATCGTCGGACCCGTAATGGCAGCGCTTAAGCTATAATCGTCTGTGTCTTCGTGGGGCGAAATATCCGCCAAATGGACCGCGTTTTGAAGGAACGACTCGTCGGGGCGGCGGTGCTCGTGGCGATCGGAGCATGGCTGATTCCTTGGGTGCTGGATGGCCCCGAGCAGCTCAGTGCGCCGCAGAGCACGGCATTGGAGCTTCCCGCGCCAGCCGCAGAGGATCCACCCATCAGGACGGAGACCATCGAGCTCGAGCGCCGCGACTCGCCGGTCGCCAGCGACCAGGGCAGTGCGCCGGATGCGGTTGCGGTGGTCCCGGATCAGCCGCCGGCTGCAGCCGTCACTAAGGCGCCCGCGCCGACCGCGGCCGCGGTCCCAACTCCAACCCCGGCCGTGACTCCCGCCCCGACCCCGACCCCAACTGCCGCCGCCAAGCCCGCCGCGAGCGATCCGGCGGGGACGAGCTGGTACGTGCAGCTCGGCGCGTTCGGCGAGCGCGCAAACGCGGACCGTCTTGCGGCGCGAGTCGGGACCTATGGCTACGATGCCGACGTTGCTGGGTTTCCCGTCAGCGGCCCGACCGTCTACCGCGTCCGCCTCGGCCCCGAGCCAACGCGCGCGCGCGCCGAGGCGATTGCTTCGGCACTATCGGCTCATGGATTCGTCGCGCAGGTCATGTTCGAGTAGCACGGAGATCGCGATCGGATGTCGTGGATAGACCTGCTCATCATTGCAGTCTGTGTGGGTTCCGCCGGATTTGGATTTTGGCGTGGATTCGCGAAGGAGGCTTTGTCGGTTGGTACCTGGCTCATTGCGATCTGGCTCGCATGGCGATTTTCCTGGGTCGTGGAGCCATTGCTCGGCGAATGGGTGGTGGCGCCTGAGTTGAAGATCTGGGCTGCCCGACTGACTATCTTTATTGTCGTCATGATCGCTGGAGGCATTGCGGCATGGCTCGTGCGGGAGCTGATACGCGCGTCCGGTCTTAGCGGTACCGATCGCACGCTCGGGTCTCTGTTCGGGTTTGCGCGAGGTGTCCTGATCGTCGGGTTGGGCGTCATAGTGCTCGACTATGCGGGACTTGCCAGCGACCCTTGGTGGCAAGAAGCAAAGCTCAGGCCGACCGGTGACCGTATCGCCGCTGGGATCCGCTATTACGCTGCGCTCGGTAGCGACTATATTGGGACGACCGAGGGCTGATCTTCATTCCTCAATCTATTTGGTGTCAGCGTCATGTGTGGAATAGTCGGTATCGTCGGGCAATCACCGGTCAATCAAGCCATCTATGATGCGCTGACCAACCTGCAGCACCGCGGGCAGGACGCCGCTGGGATCATGACCGCGCACGAAGGTCAGCTGCACCTGCGCAAGAGTAACGGCCTCGTCCGAGACGTGTTCGAGCAGACCCATATGAATCGGCTGCGCGGAAACATGGGCATCGGGCATGCTCGTTACCCGACGGCAGGCAGCGCGAGTCTGTCGGAAGCGCAACCTTTTTACGTCAACTCCCCTTACGGAATTTGCCTTGCGCATAACGGTAACCTCGTCAATGCAGATGAGCTCAAGCATCTGCTGCTCGAGATCGATCGCCGACACTTGAATACCGGCTCCGACTCCGAAGTGCTGCTGAATGTGTTCGCGCACGAGCTCAGCCATTTGTCGAAGGACGGGCTAACGCCGGAGACGGTCCTGAATGCTGTCGAGGCGGTGCATCGACGCTGCTCGGGCGGCTACGCAGTCGTTGCGATGATCATCGGCTTCGGGATCGTTGCTTTCAGGGATCCTCACGGAATTCGGCCCGTGGTGCTGGGTATTCGTGAGACTGCGCAGGGCACGGAGCGTATGATTGCATCGGAGAGCGTAGCGCTCGATGCGCTCGGCTTCGAGCTCGAACGGGATCTCATGCCTGGAGAGGCAGTCTTCATCGATAAACGCGGTGGCCTATTCACTCGTGAGTATCGCAAAGGCGCGACGTATTCGCCGTGTATTTTCGAGTTCGTGTACTTTGCGAGACCCGACTCGGTCATCGACCGGTTGTCTGTTTATAAAGCGCGGCTGCGTATGGGCGAAGCCTTGGCGGCCAAGATTCTAAAGTTGCGGCCCGACCACGATATCGACGTCGTGATTCCGATTCCTGACACGTCGCGCACCGCGGCTGTGCAGGTGGCTCACGAGCTCGGCGTCAAATATCGCGAAGGGTTCATCAAGAACCGCTATATTGGGCGGACGTTCATTATGCCGGGACAGGCGGAACGGCAAGCGTCGGTGCGTCGCAAGCTCAACGCGATCGACCTGGAATTTGCCGGAAAGAATGTGCTGCTGGTCGACGATTCGATCGTTCGCGGCACAACGTCGAAGCAGATCATCGATATGGCTCGCGAAGCGGGCGCCAATCGGGTCTATTTCGCCTCTGCGGCACCACCCGTCAGGTATCCGAATGTCTATGGCATCGACATGCCTGCAGCGAGCGAGCTCATCGCCAACGGGCGCAGCGCTGAGGAGATCCAGCGCATCATCGGCGCCGACTGGCTGGTGTATCAGGATCTCGAGGATCTCGTCGGAGCGGTGCGTCACGAGCACGCCACAATCGATGCGTTCGATACGTCGTGTTTCTCCGGCGAGTATGTAACCGGTGACGTAACCCCAGCCTATTTGTCGCGGCTGGAAGTCACACGTGCCGACGCAACACGAGCCAGGCGCGATGCGCGGGTACTGCGCGAGGAGCGGGATGGCTACGGTGAGGACGATACGATGCAGGCTGCCGGCGGGCTGTGAGTCTCAGATACGCTTGCATGGTGCTCGGGTGCGAGCTGCAGATGCGCCTGGTGCTATGAGGATGATGCGGGGTGGGCTGTTCCCGGGAGGCCCCGTGCGAACGAAGCGCATTCCTCGCCAGCATGTTATGTGCCGTCTTGCGCGTGCTTGCCGGTCCGATCGATTTGCTGGGGACCATGTCGAGCCGGCTGATGGGCAGGCATGCGATTCCTGATCATCGATGACGACGCCGAGTACCGGCGCATCCTTCGTTACCATCTGGAGGTCGAATGGCCCGACGCTATGATTCAGGAGTACCAGCCGAGCTCGGCCGGCTCCCTGACTCAGGCTTTTCCGGTAGCTGATCTCGATCTCATCCTGCTCGGGCATCCCTTGCTGCACGAGGAGCGCCTGGCTCTGCTGCGCACACTGCGAGCGCGCGCCGGCTGCCCGCCCGTGGTTGTATTCGCGGCAGACGGCGATGAGTTTCTGGCCATCGAGGCGATGAAAAGCGGTGCGGCCGACTACTTTCCGAAATCACGCCTGACCCATCATCGTCTCGTGAAGTCCATGCGAGCCTTGCTCGACTGTAGAGGCGGAAGTCTGCCGGACTCGGGCGCCGGTCGAAGTGGCGGCCCCGCCTTGACCAGTTTGAGACGACATTCATTCATCGCGGAGCTGCACTCAGGTGACCTTTCGAGCGTCTACCTCGCACAGGAGGAAGGCAGCCAAACACGGCGTGTGTTCAAGGTCCTCAAGCACATGCCGGATTCCGGCAGCAGCCATGTCTTCGATCGTTTCCTGCAGGAGTACGAGATCATCGCGAAAATCGATCACCCGAACGTGGTGAAGATTTTCGATCTGGGTATCGCCGACGATCACGCGTTTATCGCCATGGAGTATCTCAGCGGTGGAAGTCTTGCCAAGCGGCTGCAGCGAACATTGAGCCGGGCGGAAGCGGTCGATTACGCACGCCAGATTGCACTGGCGTTGGAAGCAATCCATCAGGCGGGGATCCTGCACCGCGACCTCAAGCCGGCTAACGTCATGTTCCGCAACGACGACACTGTGGTGCTTATCGATTTCGGCCTCGCCAAGCAACTGAAGCTCGATGCGGCGATTACTGGCACCGGGCAGATCTTCGGCACGCCGTATTACATGAGCCCGGAGCAGGGCCATGCCGAGCCAGCTGACGAGCGTGCCGATTTTTATAGTCTTGGCTGCATTTTCCACGAGATGCTGACCGGGAGACGACCGTTTGTCGCTGATTCTCCGATGGCCGTAATCTATCGCCACGCGAACGCGCCGCGTCCTGTTCTGGTCGACGGCTACCGAACGCTTCAGCCAATACTTGATCGGATGCTGGCCGTGGATCCTGATGAGCGCTTTCAATCCATCGGCGAGCTCATCGAGGCCTTTGCCGCTGCGCAAGAGCTTGCTGCGACGGCCTAGCGCGCCAATCTCGGTGGTGATGCCAATGGCGAAAAATCGCCGGTCAGCGTAAGCGCCGGGCGGGACCGACGGAGGTGATCTGCGCTAAGGCTCTAGCGCCTCGAGTCGAAACCCGCTGTCATCCCAGCGCAGAACGCTGCCCCGTTCGTACCAGGCGCCGAGCACAATACGCGTAGCAGGTCGGTCGTCGACGAGGATCTCGTGCACACATGGCCGGTGCGTGTGCCCATGCAGCAGTAGCTTGACGGCGTGCGTGCGCAGCGCGGTCGCGACGGCCGCTTCATTGACGTCCATGATATCGGCGGGCTTGGAGGCCGTTTCGGTCTGGCTGCGTTGCCGCAGTGAGTCGGCAATCGCGCGGCGCTCGTCCAGCGATTTGGCGAGGAACGCCTGCTGCCAGTCCGGGGCGCGGACCATCGTCCGCAGCTGCATGTAGGGCGTGTCGTCCGTGCAGAGAAGATCGCCGTGGGTCAGCAGAACGCGCTGGCCCGATATCTCGGCGACGTGCCACTCCGCGAGCAGGCGGCAGCCGGTCGCTGCCGAGAATCGCTGGCCGATCAGAAAGTCGCGGTTGCCGTGCATGAAGTAGCACGGCAC
>JAHEEM010000099.1 GCA_024640695.1 Rhodospirillaceae bacterium
GAGATCGAGATCGCGGGCCTGTCGCAGGCGCTTGCGATGCTGTCCGGTCAGGCGCCGGGCGAGGAGGAGATCCGCCAGCTCATCGAGCCCCGCATTCGCGAGGAGGTCCTGTTTCGAGAAGCGCTCGCGCTCGGGCTCGATCAGGACGACTCGCAGATTCGCCAGCGCCTCGTCGAGAAGATGACGTTCTTGATCGAGGACCTGTTGCCGGCGGAGCCGCCAACCGAGGCCGAGCTGGCCGAGTTCTTCATTGCTAACCGGCCGGCTTTCGAGGCGCCCGCGCGCCTGAGCTTCGAGCAGATCTATTTCAGTCCCAGCGAGCATGGAGACGGCATCGTTGCCGCTGCGGAAGCTGCGCTCGCAAGCATGACTTCGCGGGGTGAGGCTGCCGTCGTCGGCAGCTCGAGCACGGTCGCTCGCCAGTACGAGTCAGTCACGGCGGAGGAGCTGCGCAGCGAGCTCGGCGCGGAGTTCGCTGACGGGGTGTTCGCGTTTGCGCCGGACCAGGCCTGGCATGGCCCGCTGCGCTCGCTGTTCGGCGTGCATCTCGTTCGGGTGACCGCGCGCAGCGACGCGCGGCAGCCGGCGCTTGCGGAGATTCGCGAGCGCGTACAGGCTGCCTTCAACGCTGAACGCCGTCGTGTTGCGAACGAGGCCGCCTATCAGAGTCTTCGCGCCCGCTACGACATCGCCATAGAGATCCCCGAGTCCGTGCGCAGCCAATGGCAACCGGATCCGCCGTCCGAGTAACGGCGCTCGCCGCACTGTCCTTGTTTGCCGTGCTCGCGCCGGCACAAGGAGCGCACGCGCACGAGTTCAGTCCCGGCTTCCTGGGCTTCGCGCAGATCGCCGAGGACTCCTTCACGGTGCAGTGGAAAGTATCGCTTTCCGGTGGTCTGGCTGAGGCGTTGACGCCGCAGCTGCCGGAGGAGTGCGAGTTTGTAGGTCCCGTGCACGCGTACGTCATGGGCGATGCGCGCGTTCAGCAACGCGATCTGCGCTGTGATGCTGGACTGGCCGGGCGCAGCGTCGCGATCGCCGGTTTGGCCGGCACGCTGACGGACGTGCTGCTGCGTGTCGATTACCTCGACGGCAGCTCGATTACGCGGCTGCTCACACCGGCCAATCCGTCGACGACCATCCCGGAGGCGCAGGGCATAATTGCGGTGATCACCACCTATCTCGGGCTCGGCACCGAGCACATCTTAATCGGCGTGGACCATCTGCTGTTCGTGCTGGCCCTGCTTTTGCTCGTCAATAATCTGCGCCGCCTCATCATCACTGTGACGGCTTTTACGGTCGCCCACAGCATCACGCTCGGCGCGGCGACCCTGGGTCTGGTCCGCGTGCCGCAGGCGCCTGTCGAAGCCGTCATTGCGCTTAGCATCCTGTTCCTGGCATCGGAGCTCGGCCGACAGCACGTTGCGGGCGAAGCGCGCAGGGGCCTCGCGGTCGAGTTCCCCTGGGTCGTGGCTTTCGTTTTCGGCCTGCTGCATGGCTTCGGGTTTGCGGGCGCGCTCACGGAAGTCGGTCTACCTGCGAAAGCCCTCCCGCTGGCACTTCTGTTCTTCAACCTCGGGGTCGAGGTCGGCCAGCTGATCTTCATCTTTGCGGTGCTTGGCGTGGCCTGGCTCTGGCGGCGGACCCGTTTGCCGACGCCTCCGGTCTGGCGGCTCGCAGCTGCCTATGGCATGGGCTCCGTGGCGGTATTCTGGGTTTTCGATCGCACACTCGGCGGAATCTAGATTGCATATCTGATCAGGCAGCCGCGTCGGTATTGTGACTTCAGTTCGCTCAGTCGCTTGTGGATCTTGGTATTAAATAAGACGAGACACGGCGATCCAAGATTACGACGATGCATTATTTATTTCTGACCCAGCGGTTTCTCGCCATCGCGTTGCTGTTGACCGCGTGGGCGCCGCCGGCCCAGGCTCAGGTTGCGTTCGGGGACGACTCCAGCAGCTGGGCGTTCGATGGCGAATGTGACGATCCCCGTTTCATTGGCGAAGGTATGGCGGGTGTGCTGCTCGATGAGGATCGCCTCGCCGATGCGACCGACTGCCGCTTGTTGTTCGATACCGGGTATATCCGCTTGCGTGCGGGTAACGCTTCGATCACCGGGGCGATCGACTTCGGCGCCGATACGAGCGAGTGGATTCGCGATGGCGAGTGCGACGATCCGCGCTTTGTCGGCGAAGGTATGGCTGCAATGCTGCTGGAGGAAGACCGGCTGGCCGACGCGACCGATTGCCGCATGCTATTTGAAGCCGGACGGATTCGGCTGCGCGCCGACGGAGGAAAGTCACTTGCTCGCGGTGGAGTTGCGAGCCTTGCATTGCAGCCCGAAGTCGGCGAGTACGGCTACCTCGAGGGCGGCGATGATCTGCTGGAAGCCGGGGAGTATTGCGATCACTTCACGTTCGAAGGACGCGCCGGCGCGTTTGCCGTTATCGAGCTTCGCTCAGAAACGTTCGATCCGTACCTGATCGTGCGCGCGCCGAGCGGGGAGCAGCTCGAGAATGATGATTTCGAAGGCGACGCGAGCCGCTCCGTCGTGGCGTTCCGGATCCAGGAATCAGGCACGTATACGGTCGGCGTGACGAGCTATCAGGCGCTGGAAACCGGCCTCTACGGCTTGCTCCTCGAGATCCAGGCGGATACGCCGACGTCGGATCATGGCCAGCAGTTCCGCGAGCTCGCGGTGCGGGCAGTGGCCCCCGACATCGATGCGCGGATGCTCATAGCCGACTATTATGCTGCAGCGTCTCCGAGCTCGCCGCTGCACTAGGCGCCTCGTGGGCTGCTGAGCTCACCTCGACCAGTATCCATTCAATTCAGCTCCATGGAGGGCGCTGGCGTGAATTTCAAATTATCTCTCGCGACCGCGGCAGTCGTCTCGATGATGTCGTTCGGCTGGGTCTTCAGCTCAGCGGTGGCTCAGGAGGGTGCGTCCGAAGTCAGCCGGTATCAGCAGACTGCGGTGTTTCGCCAGGAAGGCCTCGATCGAATCTACGTGACCGTCATGGATACGGCGACGGGCGAAATCGTCAGGCTCGATCGTTTCGATACGGGTGACTATAAGACGGCTGACTACATTCCCGGCAAGTAAGCGCTACGGCCGCGAGCCCTTGCGGCGCCGGCGGCGGGCAATACAATGAGCTGAGTTCTGACGAGGAGCCTCGGCGTGAGCGTTATCGCTTTACTGGCTGCGAATCTGGTCGCGTTACAAGGCCAGGCACTTCAGCTCGAGCAGCCGGCAGAGCCCGGGCTCGAAGCCGTGACCGTGCACTGGCAAGACCGCGCCGTTCCATTCGTACGGCGCGCAGACGGCTGGATTACCATCATCGGCGTTGACCTCGATGTCGAGACGGGCGAGTACGCCGCCGAGCTCGCGCTGCGTTTTGCGGATGATCGTGTAGAAACCCGCACCCAGCCCATCGAGGTGCGCAGCAAGGACTATCCGACGACGGAGCTGACGGTCGAGCCGAAATACGTGCAGCTCAGCCCGGAGAACCAGGAGCGCTCAGCGCGCGACTCACGCGAGATCGCAGCTGTATACGCTGAGCTCACGCCGCAAGCATATTGGTCGGAGCCGTTCGCCAGCCCGATCCCGGGCGTGCAAGGCGGACGAAACTTCGGTCATCGCCGTGTTTTCAACGGCGAGCCGCGTGCGCCGCATTCAGGCGCAGATTTGCGTGCCGCGACGGGCGACGATATTCGTGCCGCCAATGCCGGCCGGGTCGCGCTCGCGAAGGACCTGTTTTTCAGCGGTAACGCCGTGTTCATCGATCACGGTCTGGGGGTCTACACCACGTACCTGCATTTATCGGAGATCCTCGTCGAACCGGGTCAGATGGTCGGGCGCGGCGAGCTCATCGGGCGCGCAGGCGAGACAGGTAGGGTCACGGGTCCGCACCTGCACTGGGGCGTGCGCATACTGGATGCGCGTGTCGACCCATTTTCGCTGCTGAGCCTCAGTTCAGGCACGCCTCAGTGAGGCGATGATCTTTCCCGGCGTCTTCCCATTTGTTGTCGGTGAGCTGGTAGTGCTCGCACTGCTGATCCTGTTCCCGGGCCTTGCTTTGTGGCTCGTCGAACAAATGCGATGACGATCTGGCGCGCGAGGCAAGAGTGGCCAGGAGCGAAGCATTGACTGGTGCACTCGATAAGCTTCGCGTGCTCGACCTCTCTCGGGTTCTCGCCGGTCCCTGGGCCAGTCAAACCCTGGCTGATTTGGGCGCCGAGGTCATCAAGATCGAGCGCCCGCGCGTGGGTGACGATACGCGTCGCTGGGGTCCTCCGTTCTTGAAGGACCAAGCCGGCCTGGAAACGCGTGAATCCGCATATTTCCTGTCGACCAATCGAGGAAAACTGTCGGTAACGGTCAATGTCGCCGAGCCGGAAGGCCAGGCCATCATTGGTCGCCTTGCCGAGGCCAGCGACGTTTTCATCGAGAACTATAAAGTCGGCGACATGGCGCGCTACGGCTTGTCGTACGAGGACCTCAAGAAGATCAACCCGCGGTTGATCTACTGCTCGATTACCGGCTTCGGCCAGGATGGGCCCATGGCCCATCTGCCCGGCTACGATTTCATCGTTCAAGGCATGGGCGGGTTGATGAGCATCACCGGCGAGCGGGACGATCTGCCGGGCGGCGGACCGCAGAAGGTCGGCGTTGCGGCCGCCGACATCATGACAGGCCTCTATGCGACGATTGCTATCCTCGCCGCGCTCGCGCACCGCGCGGAGACCGGGCAGGGTCAGTACATCGACCTCGCACTGCTCGACACCCAGGTGGCCACGATTGCCGGCATGGGCATAAACTATTTAGCTTCCGGTGTCATTCCGAAGCGTGAGGGCAATGCGCACGCCAATATAGTTCCATATCAGGTGTTTCATGCTCGGGATGGCGACCTAATCATTGCCGTTGGCAACGACACTCAGTTTGTCAGGCTGTGTCAGTTGATCGGCGCGCCGGAGCTGGCAGCCGACGCGCGTTTTTCGCTGAACGGCAACCGCGTCCGGCACAGGGAGATCCTGGTTCCGCTGCTCCAGGACATCCTGTCCCGGCGAACCGTCAGTGAGTGGATTGAGCTGCTTCAGCCGGGCGGCGTGCCGTGCGGTCCGATCAACAACATCGCTCAGGTGTTCGAGCATCCCCAGGTTCGTCACCGGGGCATGCAGCTGGATCTGGAGCACCCGCACGCCGGGCGTACACCATCGGTTGCCAATCCCATCAAATTTTCCGGCACGCCAATCGCCTATGACAAAGCGCCACCGATGCTAGGTCAGCATACGATGCACGTGCTCACGAGGATCGGAGGGCTCAGTGAGGCCGAGATCGAGTCGCTGGTTGCGAAGGGCATCGTCTGAGCACGGACTCCGGCAGATGCGCCTCCCCTGATCCGGGCGGTATAGTAGGCTGCGATGATGGACAATAACTGGTCCACGTAAACGACGGCTTACCCGGACGTGCAAGTCAAACAGCTCTTCGACCTCACGGGCCGTATCGCGCTCGTGACAGGCGGGTCTCGCGGCCTCGGCCTCGCGATGGCCAATGCCCTCGCCGAGATGGGCGCCAGGATCGCAATTACCGCACGGAATGCCGACGAGCTTGCAGGCGCCCGCGATGAGCTCGAGGCACAGGGTTTCGACGTCTTCGCGACGGTGAGTGATTTGTCGCGCGTCGAGACGATCGCGCCGATGCTCGAAGCCGTCTCCGAAACGCTCGGGCCCATCGACATACTCGTCAACAACGCGGGCACGAGCTGGGGCGGGGCGGCGGAAGACTACCCACTCGACGGGTGGCGCAAGGTTCTCGATGTTAATCTGACCGGCACGTGGCTAGTGACTCAGCAAGTCGGCAAAAACTCGATGATCCCGCGCGGACGAGGGCGGATCATCAACATCGCTTCGGTCGCGGGGCTTAAGGGATCGCTGCGCTCAGATTTTCGCGCGATCGCTTACCACACGAGCAAAGGCGGTCTCGTCAACTTCACACGTTCCCTCGCCGCCGAATGGGGTCACTATGGAATCGCTGTCAACGCAATTTGCCCGGGCTTCATTCCTTCAAAAATGAGTCAGGCTGTGATCGACAGGATCGGCGAAGAGATCATTGCCGCAACGCCGCTCAAGCGGATCGGCACCGCCGATGACCTCAAAGGTCTCGTCGTGCTGCTGGCAAGCGAGGCCGGGCGTCACATCACGGGGCAGACGATTGCCGTCGATGGCGGCACATCGGCCGTGTGAGTCTCGGGCGGGGCCTGTGACTACCTCAGTTCTTTGATTTTCAGACAGTTAGAGCTTGGTCATCGGTTCCCGAAGACAGAGCCCGCCCACGTGTTGCGCTACAGGAAGTTATTCGGCCAGATGATCGTGCGCCACTGGTGGGCCACGGGACTGCCGTCGAATCCGAGCCCCTCTTCGGGCGTTCGAAAGTGGCGGCCGATGATGTCCACGAATTTATCCAGCGTGACCTCGACGTTGGGGTCGAACGAGTACAGGTCGTTGAGTGTGATCAGCCGCGAGGTCATGTACCAACGGTGATTGCGCGCATACTCGTATGCCGCGTGAATATACGGCTCCGGTTCGTAGCCCTCTCCGAAATAGCCGATGTAGGCCTCGGGGTATTCGTAGCCGACGGACTCGTCGGGAAAGAATCTCAGCGCTTGATGGTAGCGAATCGCCCAGCTGATCTCTTCGTCGACGTATGGTTCGATGAGTTGCGCACCCCAGTAGCCGTGATCCGTGCGTATGAAACGGTTACCGATATCGTGCAGCAGGCAAGCAAGCACCTGTCTTTCGTCGAGCCCCGATTCGAGGGCAAGGTTTGCACTCTGCAGCAAGTGTTGCGAGTTCTCGCCCCATCGGCGCTCGAAAAAATCCAGTAGCGTCGGCTTCTCCGGCATGTTTGGCAACAGCGGATCGGTGCCTTGTAGAAATGGCCCGGGTCCGTTACCTGCCTCGCCGACGTTGCACAGCCACGGCAGCGTCCGAGTCTTTGCAAGCTGGCGCGCCATCTCGTCTTCTATGGCGTCGGCCTTCTGGGACGCCGTCATGCCGGCCGTGAATCCAGCCGCTGCAATGGCGGCTGCGTTGTTCATGAAGCGTCGTCGGTTGATCGTCACACGTCACCCCCTACCGCGATCTCCTCACTATAGCTTGATTGAACTGCCAGTAGTACCGATCTCGAGACTCTTTCGCTGGCAGTGTGATTGAGCCTAGGCGTCGGGCCGCAGTAACAGCGTATGCGCGGCGGGGCCCGGCAGGAACGGCAGCTGCTCGCCGTTGACCCACGCGTCGTGGCCTGCACGGAAGAATCGCGATAGCGGGTGGCCGCTCTGACCGCCGGGCATGTGGAAGTAGCCGTTAGCTTCGTCGCCGGGCGAGACTGCCAGGCGCTCCGACGCGCCTTGCAGACCTTCTTGCACCCGGGGTGTGTATTGGCCTCCGGGCAGCGCGCCCGAGTTGACGGTCAGCCACGGCGATAGCAAGGGCAGCGCGCGCGCGAGGGGATGGCGGATGTCGACGCGATTGATCTGGCCCCAGCTGCAGGCCTCGAGCGGCCCGTCGCCGCAGGTCGCGATCGCCGCCTCGGCCATGCTCAGGAAAAAATCTTCCCAGCTGCCGAAGCCGCTCGGCAACAAATGCGCGGGCCGTTCGGTCATGAGGCGCCATACGGGACCTTCAGTTTGGTAGTAACGCCTGATCTCGAATGGCTCGCTGATCGCGCCGCAGCCGAACACGATATTGCTGAGCAGCGCATCTCGCGCAACGCGCCGAAACTCGCGTGCGAGCCGATAGCCGGCTGACGTCGTGCTTGCACGGCCATCCCAAGCCTCCAGCACGTCGCGCAACTCGCCAAGTCGCTGCGAATCGTTGGCCCCGTTCGCGCGCAACACGTCGATGAGCAGATCGGCCCAGCGCTGCTGCAGAATGGCGCGGTCATCGAGTTGAATCTCGAGCATGTCCTCGACGGACGCACTTTTCAGGGCCATGAGCTGGTCGCGGATCTGCTGGGCACGTGCGCCGAGCGCGTAGCCGCCGCGCCCGATCTGCTCGAGTGCGGCGCCATCGCTCGTGCGCGCATTGGCGGTCCAGAGAATCCCCGATGGCGGGTTTTTGACGAGCGGATAATCCTGCGAGTCGAGCCAGCCGCGCCAGCCTGCACGGCCATCGGCCCAAGACGCCGGCAGGCGCGGATCGTAACCGACGCGCAGCGGGATGCGGCCCATGATCGTCCAGGCGATGTTGCCGTCGCGGTCGGCGATCATGATGTTCTGCGGCGCTGAGCCGACCGTGTGCGCGATGCGCACAGCCGCATCGACATCACGCGCACGCTCGAAATCGATCAGCCGCATATTGACGGCCTCGGCCTCGTGAGCCAGCCAATGCACCGCGCGTTGACGGCCGGCGCGGTCGGTGTCGAGCACCGGGCCCCAGATGCTCGAGCGCACGCGCAGCGCCACTGAATCCTGGCCGCGCACGGCGATAGTTTCGTTATGCGTTTCGATCTCGCGCCAGCCATCCGGGCTGCGGTAGCGGTTCGGATCGGCAGGGTCCTGCTCGAGAATCACGAGGTCCGACCAGTCGCCGTAGCTGTTCGTGAAGCCCCACGCGACGGCGCCGTTGCTGCCGGCGACCACCGCGGGTGCGCCCGGCAGTGTCACACCCGTGATATCAAGGGGCGCCTCCGCGGCGTCGCGTGGCGCGACGACCCAACGCATTCGGTACCAGACGTTCGGCTCGCTAAGCTGGAGGTGCATGTCGTTTGCGATGATTGCGCGACCCGCGGCGCTGCGCCCGGCAGCTACCGCCCAGGCGTTGCTGCCGGCCATCGGCGCCTCGATGACGAACGCGTCCAGCCCGGCCGTGCGCTCGCGCGCTCGCGCGGCAGTCACGGCGCTCGACAGATCGCAGACCTCGGGTCCCGGCAGCGGCGGCGCCTCGAGCGTGGCACCGATCAGCGGCGCGTCCCATGGCGTGCCCTCCGGCAGGAGAAACGCCTCGAGCGCGGGCGAGAGCGCTTCATGCAGTAGCGCGAAGCTCGCGTCGCGGCTCGCATCTTCATCGTTGAGATCAAAGTACATTGCGTAGTTCACGAGCAGCGTGTCCTCGATCCGCCACGGCTCGGGCTCGGTGCGCAGCACGAGGTACTCAAACGGTTTTGCGCCGAGCGCAGCAAGTCCGGCATTGACACCCTGCGCATACGCATCGAGGAGCACGAGATCGCCTGCCGGTAACCCGGGCACACGGTCGGCCGCGGCGGCGCGGAAGCGATGCTGCCGGCGGTCGCGATCTAAGTTGAGCACCGCCGGGCCGACGAGGGCGCTGAGCTCGCCCGCCGCGACGCGGCGCAACAGATCCATCTGAAAAAACCGATCCTGCGCGTGCAGAAAGCCCGTCGCCAGCGCAAGATCCCGTCGGCTGCTCGCCGTGACGGTGGGCACTCCGAAGGCGTCCCGCGTGATCTGCACCGAATCGTCCAAGGCGGCGATGCTTATCTTCCCGTCCAGCATCGGATGGCTGAGCCACACGGTCGTCCAGAGGCCGGCAACGAGTCCGACGGGTAGCAGCAACAGTATGGCGGCGGTGCGTTTCATCCCTCGTGTGCCCTGCACGGCAGCGCCAATGGTGACGGTGCATCGTGCTTTTGCCTGATTTTATCTCTAGGATATGGCACTTCGCGACTGCACTGAGTGGATCTTGCGCCGCATCGAGCATGGGTGAGCTGATACGCTTCAACGAACCACCCGACGCGGTCTGCATCATCCGCCTGTCGGCGATCGGCGATACCTGCCATACCGTGCCGGTCGTCCGCGCGATTCAGGCCGCCTGGCCAAATACCAAGATCACCTGGATCGTCGGTAAGGTCGAGCACGCGCTGCTCGCCGGCCTCGAGGGCGTGGAGTTCATCGTGCTCGACAAGGGCAGGGGCTGGGCCGGGTATCTCGCGCTCCGGCGCGATTTGCGCGGGCGGCGTTTCCCGCTGCTGCTGCACATGCATGCATCTTTGCGCGCCAATATCGTCAGCACGTTCGTCTCCGCTGAGACGCGTCTGGGTTTCGACAAGGCCCGTGCGCGGGACCATCAGTGGCTGTTCTGCAACGCGTATCTGTCTGCAACGCCGCAACAACACGTCATGGACGGTTTGTTCGAGTTTGCCGATGCGGTCGGTATCGCGCATGCCGAGCCCCGCTGGGATATCCCGGTATCGGGCGCGGACGGCGAGTTTGCCGCCCGGCATATCGACGGCTCTCACCCGACGCTGATCATCAGCCCCTGCACCGGACAGCGGTTCCGCAACTACCGAAACTGGCGCGTTGAGAGATATGCCGCGGTCGCAGACTATGCCGCGACACGCTTCGGGGCGAGGACGATCCTGACGGGTGGGCCGACGGAATTGGAGCGAAAATACGGTAGCGAGATTGCGGCACGCGCGGCCGAGCCCGTCACGAATCTGGTCGGGCAATCTACCCTGAAGCAGTTGTTGGCGCTGATTTCGCGCGCGAACGCCGTCCTCTGCCCAGACTCCGGGCCGGCGCATATGGCGACTGCGGTCGGCACGCCGGTCGTGGGGCTATACGCGACATCGAACCGGCATCGCACCGGCCCGTACTTGAGTCAGCACCTCGTCGTCGACAAATATCCCGAGGCCGTCGAGCACGAATTCGGCAAGCGGGTCGAGGAGCTACGCTGGGGCGAGCGCGTTCGGAATCCCGACGCGATGGACCTGATCGAGGTCGACGATGTCTTGCCTAAGTTGGATCTGGCGTTCGGACAGCTCGGCAATGAAGACCCCGGGCCTGCCCCGCCCGCTGCGCTGCCGCAGCCGTGAGTGTATTATTTTTTGCTGTCATAAGACTGGAGCGAGTTAAACATGGTGGATCGTTACACGTTGCGGCGTTTTGATGATGCAGCGCCCGAAGCGATTCAAGAGGCGCTCGAACGCAGCGAAGTCGTTTACTTCGAGCGCAGCCCCGTGCCGCTGCCGTCTCAGGAAGACTTGACCTTCTTGCGCGAAGAGCTGCCGGCGCAGCATACGGTCAAGAACGTCAGCTACCATCCGGAATCGGACTCCATTCCGCGATTCGAGGCGCCTCAGGAGGTCCAGGAGCGGGCCAAACGGATATTGAAGTCGCATCGCGCCGACGTCGAGGCCTTCTTTCGCCGCAACGCGCCCAACTGGACGCCGGGCTGGACCGTCGGCACGACAAGTTTTCGCGGCATCGAAGAGAAGGGTCGTGACCTCAAGCCGCGGTCCAACAATGAAATTGTGCACATCGATGCCGGGGCCTACGGGGCAACCAACGGCAAC
>JAHEEM010000100.1:0-2839 GCA_024640695.1 Rhodospirillaceae bacterium
TTCCAGCGCCGCGATGAGGGAGGCGCCGCTGCGCGCTGCCGGGAAGCCGAGCCGAATTCGGACGAGACAGCCGTCACCGTTGGGGCTCTCGATCTCGAGCGCCGTGCCTTTGCCGCCCAGCGGGGCTGCCGTAGCGGGCACGATGAACGCGCCCAGGTGGGCCTTTAGTCGCTGGATATCGGCTTGCGTCATACGCCTGATCTCGTCCTCAAAATAGTAGATGATTGTACCCCATGAGCGGCCGGTCGCCGGCACCCCTCAAAGGCGTGACCGGCGGGCCCCAAACCTGTGAGGCGCGTACCATTTTCAGCAAAACCGTGTGGCATAATTGGGCGTATCGAATGGACCATTATGTCGGATTGCTGGCCCCCTTAGCCCCGTCGAGTTGGCTACGGGGTTCTGGACCTTTATGAACTTCATCAGCGCCTTACAAGCAGATCGGTTGATCGCCCAAATAAGTAGCGAGGGTGACCCGGCCTCGGCTGGCGCGAAGAAGGCATTTGACAAGCTCGGCAAGCTCGGCCCCGCCGCTATCCCGAAGATCCTGGGGGCTCTCGGTAGTGCTGACAAGCGGCGGACCGTGGAATATGTCGAGGTGCTCGACAGCCTGATCAATGACAAGACCTTACCGATCGTCGCGCGCGGCTTGGCGGACGCAGACCCGCGGACCGTATCCGGGGCAGCTTGGGCCCTATCTTCAAGCCGGCGCTACAACCCTAATCGGCTCGTCGATCTTCTCGCAGACGATGACTACTCCAAAGCAGCTATCGTCGAAATCCTCACCGTTCACAAGGACCGACTAAACGTTCGCCAGCTCCTCGGGCAGATCTACGAACTGCAGCCGAGCGAGAAGACAGCTGTTTTCAAACTCATCGAGGAGGCGGCCAGTGCCGATCTCGTGCCCGACCTCCTGACGCGCATGGGCGGCAAGGACCCGATCGTGCGCATGCATATGATCAACCTGCTGGCGAAGCTCGGCGGCGAGGGCGTAGCGGACGCCATACAGACCCATCTCAAGGACAATCACAAGCTGGTTCGCAAAGCAGCCCTCGACGGCCTCGCTAAATACAAAGGCCAGATCGACATTGGGCTGCTGTGCTCGATGCTGCTGGACGCCGATGTCGAGCTCATCAACAGGGCCGTCGAGGTCATCTCAAAGATAAATCACCCCGACACAGTGAAACACCTCCTACCCGCGCTCAAAGACGAGAACGAATTCTCGCGCCGAGCCGCGGTGGAGGTGCTCAACGAAATCGGCGACGCCAACAGCGTCAAGCACCTGCTCGAAGCTGTTGCGGACGAGGACTGGTGGGTTCGCGCACGCGCATCGGATGCTCTCGGCCGCATCGGCGGCGCACGCGTCGTCGATGCCGTGCTCGAGCTCATCAAGGACAAGGACGAGGACATTCGGCGCGCTGCAATCGAGATCCTGAATACCTGCAAAGACAAACGTGCTGTCGACCAGCTCATTGAGGCGACCGCCGATCAGGACTGGTGGGTAAGTGAACGCGCCGCTGATGCACTTGCAGAAATTGGCGATCCAAAAGCGGTCCCTGCCATAGTCGCGATGCTGGAGCGTGGCGGTCGCGCAGCGCCCGTTGCGATCCGCGCACTCGGCAAGCTCGGAGACCCGCGAACGCTCAAGAAAGTCCTACCGTTCATCAAAAGCGACGACAAGCAGCTCAAGGGCGCAGCGATTGAAGCCTCCTCCCTGCTCGCCCGCGATAATCAGTCGGACTCCCTCAGCGTCCTGATTCGTGAGCACGCCGACGGCACCGACGCAACCATCGCCAGAATCGCAGCCAGGGCCATCAAGAAACTCGAAGGCCAGGGCGGAGGAACGTCTGCCGAGCTACTCGCCGCACGTGCGACTTTGGCTGAGGGACCTGGAGACCGAACCGCGGGTGGGGATGTGCGCACACTGCTCATGCAGAGCCCTCCACCGGCCCCACCGGCCCCACCGCCACCGCCACCGCCAACCGAACCTTCGATCACGACGCCCGAGCCCGGGCTGCTCGACATCAGCCTGCTCGAGCCGGGCGATGTAATCGAGGGCCGCTACAAATTCATTCAGAAAATCGGCAAAGGTGCGTTCGGCACCGTCCTGCTCGTCGAGGACACCGTCGTTGACGACAGGTTGATTCTCAAATTCTTGAACCCAAATGTCGCCACTGACGAAGAAATGCTCAAACGTTTCGTTCACGAGCTGCGTTATTCACGCAAAATCACTCACAAGAACGTCATCAGAATTTATGACTTTCTCGCCCTCGGCGGCGGCTATGCGATTTCCATGGAGTATTTCCCGTCGCATACGCTCGGCGCCGAAATTGCCAAGCAAAAACCGATGGACCCGAAGAAAGCGATCCGCTTTGCCTGCGACGTATGCACGGGCATGCAGATCGCTCACCACCAAGGAATCGTCCATCGCGATTTGAAGCCCGCGAACATCTTGATCAATGACGATGCGCTGCTAAAAATCGTGGACTTCGGCGTCGCCGCCGCCGCGAAAAGCGGTGACACGCAGTTGACCAAGACCGGCTACGTCATCGGCTCGCCGAAGTACATGGCGCCCGAGCAGATCCTGGGGAAAAAGGTCGATGAGCGCGCAGATATCTATAGCCTCGGCGTGATCCTCTACGAGATGCTCTGCGGAGAGCCGCCCTACTCCCGCGGCGACCATATGTCAGTCATGTACCAGCATGTCCAAGGCAAGGCGCCCGAGCTACGCAACGTCAACAAAAGCCTGCCGCTGGAGCTGAGCGAGATCGTCAAGAAAGCGATGTCAGTCGACAAGACCAAGCGGTATGATTCAATGAATCAGTTTAAGGATGCACTCGAA
>JAHEEM010000100.1:2849-11311 GCA_024640695.1 Rhodospirillaceae bacterium
CTCGGTTAACGCGCATGGCACGAATCGACGCCTTTCTCAAGCTCGGCCTCGCTCAGGGGTGCTCTGACGTGCACCTGGCGGTGGGCGTGCCTCCCATGCTGAGGCTTCACGGTGACCTTATGCCGATCAAGTTCCGCGATCTCGGCGGAGCGGAGCTCGAAGACTATATCTTCGAGATCCTGACGGAAGGCCAACAAGAGCGCTTCGACAGCGGCAGAGATATCGATTTCTCCTATGTGAGTGGCGATAGAGGCCGCTTCCGCGTGAATGTATATCGCAAGGAGACAGGTGTCGGCGCCACCTTTCGTAATATTCCGAGTGAGATTCCGACAATGGAGCGGCTCGGGTTGCCGCCAATCATTCAGAGATTCTGCGATCTGCATCAAGGCATGGTGCTCGTGACGGGATCGACCGGCGCCGGCAAATCGACAACGCTCGCATCCATGATCGACCACCTAAACGCGACTCGCAGCCTCAACATCATCAGCTTGGAGGACCCAATCGAGTTCGTGCACACGAGCAAGAAGTCCCAGATCGTGCAACGCGAGCTCGGCACCCATCTGCCCAGCTTTTCGGAGGGGGTCCGCGCGGCTTTGCGCGAAGACCCGGACGTCATACTCGTTGGCGAGCTCAGAGATCCGGACACTATTAGCATGGCAATGACCGCGGCCGAGACCGGGCACCTCGTTCTCGGCACGCTACACACCACGAGCGCGGTGAAATCCATCGATCGAATTATCGACGCCCTGCCCGCGGATCAGCGCGAACAGACAAAAAGCTTCCTATCTCACAGCCTGCATGCGGTAGTGACACAGAATCTAGTAAAAACTGCTGATGGCCGCGGCCGCCGCGCCGTGCTCGAAGTGCTCATCATGACCCGAGCAATAGCCAAACTCATCATTACCGACCAGACGCACCAGATCCCGGCGCAGCTTCAGACTGGCAAGGATCTCGGCATGCAGACGATGGATCAATCTCTACTCGACGCGGTCAGCCAGAAGCTCGTAGACCCCGACGACGCGTATCGGTACGCCACCGATCATAAGAAATTCGAGCGTTTCGTCACGGATACCACGATCCTACCGAGCACCGAGTTCGGTCACTCAAAGCAGTAACGCCTATGTCCATGGTCGCCGACTTTTTGAGCAGCATGATGATGCGTAAGGGCTCCGACCTGCACCTTATTGCAGGCGACCCCCCGCGCATGCGCGTGCACGGCGATCTCATTACGCTCGATAACCGCATCCTCAACGGCGATGAGCTCAGGGAAGCGTTGTACGCCATCATGCCCAAGGCCATCCAGCGACAACTCGAGGCTCATGACTCGGCCGACTTCGCGCACGCGATTGCCGATCTCGGCCGATTTCGCGTCAATGTCTTTCGCCATCTGTACGGTCTCGGCGCCGTGTTCAGAGGTATCCCGTCGAAGGCTTTCACCCTCGACGAGCTTGGCATGCCGAAGTGCGTGCGCGACTTCACGCGCGCCAACAAGGGGCTGATCCTGGTCACGGGTAAAACAGGCTCCGGTAAGACGACGACGCTGGCAGCTATGATCGATGCGATCAATCACGACCTGAGCGGTCACATCCTGACTATCGAGGATCCGATCGAGTTCGTACACCAGCGCCAAAAATGCCTGATCAGCCAGCGCGAGATCGGCGTCCACACCCGCTCGTTCGGCGATGCACTGCACTCCGCATTGCGCGAGGATCCGGATGTGATACTCGTCGGCGAGCTACGTGATCTGGAGACTATGGGAATCGCAATGACCGCAGCGGAGATGGGCATCCTCGTGATGGGAACCCTGCATACCAATGGTGCCGGCGCAACGATCGACCGCGTCGTAAACATCTTTCCGGCCGACAAGCAGGATCATATCCGGAACATGCTCTCCACCTCACTGCGCGGCGTAATCTCCCAGCAGCTAGCCAAGAAAAAAGAGGGCACGGGGCGGGTTGCAGCTCTGGAGATCCTCGTCAACACCTCAGCCGTGGCCAATCTAATCCGCCAGGGCAAGCTCGAGCAGCTGGACACCGTCATGCAGTCAGGCGGCGCCATGGGCATGCGCACCATGGACGGCGCACTCAAGGACCTCATGGAACGGCGCGTGATCACCGGCAACGAGGCCTATATGCAGGCCTTCGATAAGAACAAGTTCGAGCAGTTCAAAGACTCCACCTGAGCAGCATCTCCGCCCCACCGATGGCATAATCGCGTCGCGGCACCGCCTCCGGTGACCCCGGCGCAGTGCCGGACGCGCGCGGTTGGAGCATATAAATTTTGAAAGCAACTCGAAACATCCTCGTCACGAGCGCACTACCCTATGCAAATGCGCCGCTGCATCTCGGCCATATGGTCGAATATACGCAGACCGACGTATGGGCGCGCTTTCAGCGCATGCAAGGCCATCGCTGCATTTACGTCTGCGCAAGTGATGCGCATGGAACCCCTACCATGCTGCGCGCCGAGGTCGCGGGCGTGCCGCCCGAAGAGCTGGTTCAGGAGATCGCCGAGCACCACCGCAAGGATTTCGAGCGTTTCCACGTCAGCGTGGACAACTATCTGACCACGCATTCGCAAGAGAACCGAGAGCTTACCGCAGAAATCTACGCGCGCCTGAAGCGTGCCGGGCACATCGCAAAGCGCAGTATCGAGCAGGCCTACGACGAGCAGCGTCAGATGTTTCTGCCGGATCGCTATGTCCGTGGCAGCTGCCCGGTATGCAAGACGCCGGATCAGTATGGCGACTCCTGCGAGAGCTGCGGTGCGACGTATTCGCCAATGGACCTCAAGGACCCCATATCGGTCGTTTCCGGGACTCGCCCATCGGTTCGTGAATCCGAGCACTTCTTCTTCCAGCTCGGCGACTTCGAGGCGGAACTCCGATCCTGGGTGGCCGAGCACATCGACCCATCGATCGTTCGCAAGCTCGACGAGTGGTTCCAGGCCGGCCTGAAGGATTGGGATATCTCGCGAGATGCGCCCTATTTCGGCTTCGAGATCCCTGGCGAACCGGGGAAGTATTTCTATGTTTGGTTCGATGCGCCGATCGGCTACATGGCGAGCTTTCTCAATCTATGCCGGCGGTCGGTGTTAGATTTCGACGAGTTCTGGACCGAAGGCCACGCCACGGAGCTCTACCATTTCATTGGCAAGGACATCGTCTACTTTCACACACTGTTCTGGCCCGCCGTACTGAGCGGTGCAGGCTACCGCAAGCCTTCGGGCGTATTCGTGCATGGATTCCTGACCGTGGATGGGCAAAAGATGTCGAAGTCGCGCGGCACCTTCATTATGGCGTCGACCTACGCGAGACACCTCAATCCCGACTACCTGCGCTACTATTTCGCCGCGAAACTCGGCTCGACGCCCGACGATCTCGATCTCAACCTCGACGACTTTGTCGCGCGCGTCAACTCCGATCTCGTCGGTAAGCTGGTCAATATCGCGAGCCGCTGCGCTGGCTTTGTTCATCGTCTCGGTGACGGCCGGCTTGCCGCCGAGCTGCCGGACGCGCCGCTGCTGGAGTCGTTCGCGTCAGAAGGCGATGCCATCGGCTCAGACTACGAGACGCTCAATTATTCTAAAGCCGTGCGCCGCATCATGGCGCTAGCCGATCGGGCCAATCAGTACATTGACGAACATAAGCCGTGGATTCTCGCCAAAGATCCGGCAAACACCAAGCGCGTTGTCGAAGTCTGCACTCTCGGAATCAACCTGTTCAGGATGCTGATCATCTATCTCAAGCCGGTCGTGCCCGAGCTTGCGGCACGGTCCGAGGCCTTCCTCGGCGTCGAGCCCCTGCAGTGGTCGGACGCGCAGACTACGCTGCTCGGAACCCGAATTGAGCGCTTTCAAACCCTGCTCGAACGTGTCGACCCTAAGGATATCGAGGCTATGATCCAAGAGTCGCGCGATGAGAAAGTATCCCAGGCGCCAGCCAAAAGCGACGCGAGCGAGCAGATCGATATCGATACCTTCGCGCGCGTGGATCTGCGGATTGCAAAGGTCGTGAGCGCCAGTCACATCGAGGGCGCGGACAAGCTGCTACGCCTGGAGGTCGACCTAGGCACCGAGACCCGGCAGATCTTCTCGGGGATACGGTCCGCGTACGACCCAGCCGAGCTCGAGGGCCGTCTAGTCGTTGTGGTAGCGAATCTGAAACCGCGAAAAATGCGCTTCGGAACCTCGTCCGGCATGGTCCTCGCGGCCAGTGCGGGTAAGAATGAGATTTTCCTGTTAAGCCCCGACGCTGGCGCGGAGCCTGGAATGAAAGTCACCTAGAGGCGATACGAAAACCACTATGACCGAGCTCGTGCTCATCATCGTCGCCGCTGCCCTAGTCAACAACTTCGTCCTGGTCCAATTTCTCGGTCTCTGCCCATTCCTTGGCGCATCGCGGCGGCTGGAAGGAGCCGCAGGTCTAGCGCTCGCCACCGGGCTGGTGCTGACACTGGCCTCGGCGATGAGTTATCTAGTGGACCGTTTGCTGCTTGAGCCACTGGCTCTCGAGTATCTCGAGCTGGTCGCGTTCATTCTCGTGATCGGCGCGGCCGTGCAGTTCACCGAGATCGCACTGCGATTCGCTTCACCGCTGCTTTACCGCTTGCTCGGCCTCTATATACCGCTCATAGCGAGCAACTGTGCCGTATTGGGTGTGGCGCTGCTCAATTCGCGACAGAGTGACAGCCTGATCGAGGCCGTCGTCTTCGGCGCCGGCGCAGCACTAGGTTTTGGGCTCGTTCTAGTACTGCTCAGCGGTCTACGCGAGAGAATCGAGGAAATGGACGTTCCGGCGCCATTTCGAGGTGTCCCGATTACGCTCGTCACGGCCGGACTCATGTCACTCGCGTTCTTCGGCTTCAATGGGTTCGCGAGACTCTAGTGCTGATCGGTGTTGCCGTCTTATCCCTGATTACGATCACTTTGGCGCTCGTACTACTGCTGGGCGAGCGCTGCTTCGTGGCGAATGACGATACGGCCGTTGCGCGCGTTGAGCAGGTGCTGCCGCGTATTCAATGTGGACAATGTGGCTACCCAGGCTGCCGCCCATATGCCGAGGCGCTCGTTCGCGACGCTGCACCAGTCAATCTCTGTCCGCCGGGAGGCAATGAGACTGTACGCCAGCTCGCCGAGCTGCTTGGCACCGACGCGCGGCCTATCCCGAGTGAACTCGGCCAAGCGAGCCTCGATCAGGTCGCACGCATAGATGAGTCGATGTGTATCGGCTGTAATCTCTGCAAGCCCGCCTGCCCCGTCGACGCCATTCTCGGTATCCCGCACATGATGCATACCGTCGTCGCCGATCACTGCACGGGCTGCGAACGCTGCCTGCCGCCGTGCCCGGTCGATTGCATCGACATGGTGCCGCGCGATGCATGAGCTGAGACACACGCCGCCTTTCAGTGGAGGCTTGGCACTACGGCCTTACAAGGCGCTGTCGACCGAAACGCCGGTGGCCAAGCTTGCGATGCCCGAGCAACTCGTAATCGCCATGACACAGCATGCAGGTCCGCCGGCGCACCCGGTCGTAAGACCCGGTCAACTCGTCACGCGCGGCCAGTTGATCGGGCGCGCTGTGCACGCCGGGTCCGTCGCCGCGCACACATCCGGGGCAGGCACGGTCCTGGCGATCGAGGAACGTCTCGTGCCTACGGGCAGGCGTCTCGTAAAATCGCTCTGCGTCATCATCGCTACGGACGCCGATGGGTCTAGCACTACACCACTCAGCGGCACGCATTGGCCGAACGATCAGGCTGGGCGCCTTCAGGCTATCCGGGACGGTGGGCTCGCGGGCCTCGGCGGCGCCGCGTTTTCAACCGCAGTCAAGCTAGGCACAGAACGGGCCTGCGATACGCTGATATTGAACGGCGCAGAGTGCGAACCCTACATCAGTTGCGATGACATGCTCATGCGCGAGAATGCTCACAGCGTCCTGGACGGGGCGCTGATCATGCTCGAGCTGCTCGGGGCGGATCGCTGTCTGATCGCAATCGAACGTGACAAGACGGACGCGCTGGAAGCGGTTAGAGCAGACCTGCACGCGCGCGGCGATCGCCGACTCGTTATTGCTCCAATCCCGACCTTGTATCCCGCAGGAGGCGAGCGCCAGCTCGTTCAGAGTTTGCTCGGCAAGGAAGTCCCGAGCGGCTGCTACCCGATCGATCTCGGCGCAGTCTGCCAGAACGTCGGCACCGCCCACGCCCTCGCGCAGCTCGTATTCCGGGGCAAGCCGCTGCTATCACGGATAGTCACAGTCACCGGCCACGGCCTGCATGCGCCACAAAACCTCGAAGCACCGATCGGCACACCGATCAGGAATCTGATCGAGCACTGTGGCGGGTTCGCCGATGATGCATGTCAGCTCATCCTAGGTGGAAACATGATGGGCTATGCCCTGCCGAGCGACGACATTCCAGTCACCAAGTCGACCAACTGCATCATTGCGCTATCCGCAGGCGAAGCTTGGATGGGTGGGCAGGAATGGCCCTGTATTCGATGCGGAGACTGCGCCAAGGCCTGCCCGGCGCGCCTGCTTCCGCAGGAGCTGCTGCGCGCCGCGAGGGCGCCGAGATTCACTGCCCTGGCCGATCTCGGCTTAGCGGATTGCATCGAATGCGGCTGTTGCGACGTCGTCTGCCCGAGTCACATTCCGCTGACCGCCATCCTGCGAACAGCGAAGCACGAGCTCGATGTGCACCTGGACCATCTTCATCGAGCGGCTGCAGCCGAGGATCGCTATGCGTGCCACATCTCGCGCCAGGCGCAGACAGTAGACGAAGCGCACCAGGAGCAGGAGCGGCTCAAGGCAGCGCTTGGGCATGACGCCGCATCGCAGCAGGCAGCCATCGATGCGGCCATCGAGCGCACGCGCAGACGTCGCGGCGACCCCGACGAGCGGGGCTAGCCATGCCGATGGACTTTGCTCTGAGACCGGCTCCGCACATGCGGCCGATGACCAGCGTGCCGGTGGTTATGCGGACGGTTCTCTACGCACTTGCACCGGGACTCATCGCTTATGTCTGGAATTTCGGCTGGGGCATTCTGGTCAATCTGATGCTCGCAGCACTCGCTGCCCTAGGCACTGAAGCGCTGCTCCTCAAGCTCCGTGGCCGTCAGCTTCCACCGGCACTGGCCGACGGCAGCGCCCTTGTCACGGCCGCGCTGCTCGCGTTTGCCCTGCCGCCGCTGTTGCCCTGGTGGCTCCCCGTCATCGCTGCAGTCACCGCCATCCTGCTCGGCAAGCAGCTCTACGGCGGGCTCGGCTCGAATCTGTTTAATCCCGCGATGGTCGGCTACGTTGTCGTCCTAATATCCTTCCCAGCCGAAATGCTTCAGTGGCTCGCACCGCGAGGCAGCGACCTGATGAGCTTCGCATTCGGCCTCGGGGACCACATCAACTACGCATTTGTCGGTCAGCTTCCGATGGGAGCAGAGATCGACGCAGTCACGCAGGCAACCCCTCTCGACGTAGTCCGGATCGGTCTTGCCAACATGCAAACGGTCGATGAGATTCGCAGCGGGCCACTGTCGGCCACCTACGGCGAAACAAACTGGCAGATGACGACGGCGTTTATCGGCTTCGGCGGACTCTTTCTGCTGTATCGCGGCATCATTGGCTGGCAGATCCCCGTGTCAGTGCTTGTCGGGATTCTGCTTCCCGCGACATTTTTATACCTGGTCGATACCGGCCGATTTACATCACCCTTCTTCCACCTTTTCAATGGCGCGACATTACTCGGCGCGTTCTTTATTGCCACCGATCCGGTCACCGCTGCGGCAAGCGATCGCGGCCGCCTGTACTACGGCGCCGGGATCGGTGCACTGACGTATGCAATCCGGACATGGGGCGGGTATCCCGACGGCATCGCCTTCGCGGTGCTACTCATGAACGCCGGCGTACCTATCATCGATCGTTACACCAGGCCGCGGATATATGGCCACGACTAAGCGCAGCAAACCCGTCGCGGTCATGTTTATGACGCTTGTGGCCGGCGTGGCCGGCGGCCTGATCACCTTCAGTCATGAGCTAAGCCGCGAGCGTATCGCAGCGAATCAGCGCGAGCGACTGCTGACAACATTGCACGAGGTTCTGGGCTCGGTCGAGTTCGACAATGATATCGAGGCGAGCCGGCGAACTATCATCACGCGCGAAAGGTTTGGAACCGGCGACCCGATCGAGGTCTATTTAGCGATGAAGGGCCTCGAGCCCGTGGCGGCCGTGTTCTCGGTCATTGCGCCACGTGGCTATAACGGGCCGATCCAGTTACTGGTCGGCGTCGCGCTCGACGGGCAGGTCACGGCAGTTCGCGTGACCGCTCATCGTGAGACACCCGGCCTCGGCGATGCAATCGAAATCGGCAAGTCACCGTGGATCACTGGCTTCTCAGGCACCCGCCTCGGCGAGCCACCGCTCGCGGACTGGCAGGTTGCCAAGGACGGCGGATTCTTCGACGCCATCA
>JAHEEM010000314.1 GCA_024640695.1 Rhodospirillaceae bacterium
GAACAGATAGCGGTAGACGGGCGATCCGCCCGTGGCGCCGTGGACCTCGATCCACTTCCAGGTGTTGTAGCCGATGAAGTCGTCGCTCGCGAGCGCGACGGCCACCAGGCGCGCATCGCGATCGTCGGTCATCGGATAGATCTCCCGGGCGGCGGCAAAATCGTCGCCGAAGGTCGCGCGCAGCTGGTCGGTTACCGCCTGCACGGTCGTCGGTGGCACCTTTCTCTCGGCCGAGTTCCAGCCGGCCAGCAGTGGCACATGGTGCTGGCCGCCGCGGGCATACAGGTCCCACGGGTCTTCGGGCAGAACGTATCCGTCGGCGATCGGCGCATACCGCGTCGACTGGTCGCCGATCGTGGCAATCAGGTCCGCCGGTGGCGTGGCGCGCAGCTCCGCCAGTGAGCGGGCGCCGGCCGCCCGGGCCAGTTGCACACCGACCTGTTCGGCTGCGGCGAGCGGCATCAGGGAGAGCGCGGTGCTGCCGAGATAGGCGCCGCTCTCGCCGATCGCTTTGTGGAACAGGTCCGCGGCCAGCGGCGACGCCATCAGCGCGCTCACCGAAAACGAGCCGGCCGACTCTCCGAAGATGGTCACGTTGCCCGCGTCGCCCCCGAAAGCTTGGATGTTGTCATGCACCCACTCGAGCGCCGCGATCTGGTCGAGCAGGCCGTAGTTGCCCGAGGCCTGGTTCGGCGATTCGGCCGTGAGTTCCGGGTGGGCGAGGAAGCCGAGCAGGCCGAGCCGGTAATTCAGGTGCACCAGCACCACGCCTTTCGATGCGAGGACCGAGCCGTCGTGCCGTTGCTCGTCACCGGCGCCGGAGAAGAAGCCGCCACCGTGAATCCACACCATCACGGGAAGCGCTGCGCCGGGATCGCCGGCTGCCGTTGTCCACACCGACAGCGACAGGCAGTCTTCGCTCTCACCGGCGCTCTGGAAGCGCATGTCGGGGAACGGATTCGTCTGCACGCACCGGTCCCCGAACGCGGCGGCGGAACGGATGCCGTCCCATGGTTCGGCCGGCGCCGGCGGCGCCCAGCGCAGCGGGCCGACTGGCGGAGCGGCGTAGGGGATGCCGAGGAATGCCCGTACGCCGGGCCGGGCTGCGTCGATGCCCTGGACGATACCGTTGGTGGTTCGAACCTGGTCGGGGGGCGGCACTTCGGCACAGCCGGCTGTCAGGACCAACAGCACCACTCCGAGTCGTTCAGCGATCTTGAACACGTGGCATTCCTTGCGTCGTTGCAGATTGACGATAGTACTTTAAAGGTCCGTTGGGAGTTTGCCGACAGGCCGGATTCGAAGTTTGTGTTGCGTCGCGCGGTTGAGACCGCAGCCCGCAACCGGACGTTCGTTCGAATCCGTAGCAGGCTCCATTACGCTCATGTAACTAGGGTCGTGGTACCGACTGGGCTATCGTCGCTTTGAAGTCGCATTCCAGTCGTGCCCTGCATGATGGTCGGCGATATGGTTTGGGTCTGGCGCCTGGGAGTGAGATGTGGGTTACGAAGTGGATTACACCGAGCTGCTCCTGCAGGTGACAGGTTTTCTTGCTGTCGTGTGGCTCAGCGACCGGCTGTTCTTTCGACGGCGGCGCGAGCGTCGCGCTGAAACCGCAGGCATCGAGTCGCGCGAATCGTGGCCCGTCGAGTGGGCGCGCTCGCTGCTGCCAGTCCTGCTGCTCGTGCTCGTTGTGCGATCGGCCGTGGCCGAGCCCTATCGCATTCCTTCGGGTTCGATGATGCCGACGCTCGAGGTCGGTGACTTCATCATGGTGAGCAAGTTTTCCTACGGCATCAGATTGCCGGGCATCGACACCAGGATCGTGAGTGTCGGCGAGCCTGAGCGCGGCGACGTCGTCGTGTTTCGCCCTCCCTGGGCCCCGGGCGAGAGCTGGATCAAGCGTGTCGTCGGCCTGCCCGGCGATGAAGTCGTGATACGCGACAACAGAGTATGGATCAACGGCGAGCCCGTAAGCACCGAACTCATCGGCCCTTACCGCGGTGATCCGGCCAACGACGACGACGCCGAGCTCATGCGCTACGGCGCGACGCTGCTGACCGAGCGTCTCGGCAACGTTGGGCATCAGATCATCCAGATGCCGCTCGTCGACGGCGCGCCCGACGTGCCGAATGAACTGAACCCCCGCACCGTTCCCAGTGGCTGCTACTTCGTCATGGGCGACAATCGCGAAAATAGCCAGGACAGCCGATACCACGGCTGCGTGCCCGAGGAGAATCTCGTCGGCAAGGCCGAGTTCATCTGGATGAGCCTTGCCTCTCTCGATCGGATCGCCACGCCCATCCGCTAGCGCCGCCCGTTGCGCGCCACCCTGGCGGCGATACTCCCCTCATCAGGAACAGTTGAGATGCGGACCACGGCGATTGAACGGCCATTACTCCAAATGCGGACATTAGAGGGGTCTAGTGCTAATGTCTTCTTTCGACTCGTTGCTGCCGTTTGATTCTGTCGTGCGGGGTTACCCTTAGAACTGATGCGCGACCAGCCAAGTAGCTAATTCTCGCGCCGTCTGTTCAGGGAAACGCATTTGAAAAAGATGGTTGGGTATATCGGGAATGGTCTTTATGGCGATATGTGGCATCACTTCGGAATGAAACGCAACCGCAATTTCGGTGTTAGTGTTCCCGTCTCGAGAGACTAAGTACGCTATAGGCTGTTCAATCGCTTCGAAGAAATCATCGTCAAATGGAGCGCGATTGACTCGAGAGCTTAGCCAGTTGTTTCGCACATCATCTCTCGCCTGTTCGATCGCCCCAGGAATGATCGTTGAAACCTCTGTTTGCCATTCGTCTCCGTAATACTGCTGAAAGAATCGATCTACGCCCTGGGGATCGGTTGCCCGTTCGCGTTCGCTGGCCAAGTAGGCTTCCAACGTCTGCTGCAACTCCTCACGGCTAATTCCCTGCGAATCCAACACGCCTCCGATAGTATTTATTCGCGAGCCTTCCAGAAGAATCAATGAATGAACGACGGCTGGTTGAGATGCCGCCATCTGCAGCGCAATCGGGCCTCCGGCCGAATGACCAACGACGTGCGCTTTCGCAACGTCAAGATGAGTCAGCAATTCGAACGCGTCTCGAGCTTCTCTTTCCCGTCCTCCGACGTCTGTATCGCTGCTACCTCCATAACCTTGCCGGTGATACCGGATCAGGTAATAGTCGGAGATCGCTGGCTCATTCATTATTGGGAGAAACGAGGCGGCCACGAA
>JAHEEM010000101.1 GCA_024640695.1 Rhodospirillaceae bacterium
CCGCGACCAATGGCGCCCGGCCAACAGCCGAGATGCCGCTGCCGGGCGCAGGCTTCGCGGCCGTGCCGGGCCAAAAAGGCGGCCAGGACTTCACCGGGCCCTACGAGGTCGTGCCGGATTGGCCGAAGCCGATTAGCGGCCTGCCCGGCCACGCGGATTGGACCTGGGGCGCCGTGCAGGGAATCTTCGCCGAAAGCCCCGATCGCGTGTTCATCATTCAGCGCGGCGAGCTGCCGAACATTCAGCGGCCGCGGCCGACGCCGGTGCCTGATATCGGCCCGAGCCTGACCTTCCCTGTCGGCGAAGCGCCATTCCGCAATGCCTCGCAGGGACCGGTCTCGAGCATGCCCGGCGCCGGCGGGCCGGGACAGGATCCAGCCGACCCCGCCAACGCGTGGCGAGGCCGCCCTGGAATCGACGCGCGCTGGGAGCATACGGTCGTTGTCGTCGACCGCGAAGGTGATATCGTCGAGCAGTGGACGCAGTGGGACGAAATGCTCAAGCGCCCGCACGCGATCTACATAAACCCCTACGATCCGGAGAAAAACGTCTGGATCGTCGACGACCATAATCATTCGCTGTTCAAGTTCACTAACGACGGCCAGGAGCTCGTGCAGACAATCGGCACGCCGGGCGAAGCCGGAGCAGACGCGACGCACTTCAATCGGCCGACCTTCCTCGCGTGGCTGCCGGATAGCACGATGTTCGTGTCCGACGGCTACAACGGCCACCGCGTCGCGAAGTTCGACGCCGACGGCAACTTTCTTCTCGACTGGGGCGAGCTCGGCACGCCGCCCGAGACGCGGCCTGGTTACTTCAACACCGTACACGGTATCGCCGTCGATCCACAGACGCGCCGCGTGTTCGTCAGCGACCGCTCCAACGACCGTATCCAGGTATTCGACGAGAACGGCAACTTCCTCGACCAGTGGACCACGGGACCGATGGCAAACACTCAGTTCCTCTACATCGGCGAGGACCGTAATCTCTGGATGTCAGATGACCGCACCTGGAAGATCGTCAAGTACGACCTCGAGGGGCACCTGCTTTACGCTTGGGGCAGTCAGGGCGACTGGCCCGGCGGCATGTGGAATGTGCACGGGCTGACCGTCGACCAGGAAGGCAATCTTTACATCGCCGAGGTCGCCAACGGCCGGGCACAGAAATTCCGGCCGCGGCCGGGCGCGAACCCGGAATTCTTGATGGCTACGCCGATTTATTCTGCCTGGCGATAATGCGACGGCCGCGCGCGGCGCCTGCTAGCTCAGACGGGGTCCCGGGTCACGGCCGCAAACAGCCGGCCGGCGAGCGCCGTTCCCGGCGGCTGTCGGCGGCTGTCGGCGGCTGTCGGCGATTCGAGCTTAATCGACCTCCCAGTCAACCGTTCCTTGCAATGATTTGTCGATACTTGACTCGAAGATCTCTTGCAGTTGCGCCGGCATCTCGCTGCTGGCAACCCGAAAAATGAACGTAATCTTTTCTTTTGCCGGGTTCTTTCTCTCACTCATCACGGCGCACCCTTGCTACTCCAAGACTGTGCGGTACGCCTCCGCGACCCGCTCCTTGGGCAACGCCCTGACATTGATCCGATAAGTCGTTCGCGCCTCTAGAAAATAAATGAGCACGAAACTAAAGGCAGTTGCCAGAACCGCCACATGCGGCAAATCCAATCCGCATGCCAGACCGATGAGCGTCACGAAGATCACCTGGCCGGTCACGCTCGCTGACTGAAGAATCGTCTGGAAGCGGATCAGGCCGCCGATTCCGAACAGCACGAATCCCACAACCAGACCGTACTTGACCACGAGAATACCGATAATCGACCCGATGACGGCGTACATGATGTAGACCTTCGGCACGTCGATCTCTTCGAGCGTGTCGGCCGTTCGTCGATACCGCGGAGGTAGGCAATAATTGCGCCGAGAACGGCAGCGAGTGTCAGCGTCAGCAGCGCGTTCGACAGGAACTCGATGTCCGAAAATCCTCGCCAGCCCTCGCCCAGCGACCCAGACTGCCCCGCAAGGAAGCCTGGGACCTCCTGTGACAATGCTTGCAACGGCAGAAGCATCAGAGTACTGAGCCCGGCAAGACTCGTGCGCTTAGTGAGCTTCATGACTTTCTCTCCAGCTCGGCGACCCCACTGACACGCTACCTGTTCCTGCTCGCACTCGGCAATGCAACGAAGCCCGTGAAGCTGAACTTCTGGACTCGTCGATTCTCCGGTTTCAAGGGAGTGACTTCCGCCGTGTACAAGTTGCCCGTGGAATCGACGGACAGGTGATGGAGCGTACCGAACTGCCCGGCGCCGGAGCCCCACGATCCAAATCCATCGAGAAAATCCAGCGTCTTGCGGTCGAAAACCATGATCTGCGCCTGGCTGCGATTCGCCACGTACAGATAGCGCTGCTCTGGGTCCGGCGAGAACGCCAGGCCCGCGGCGGTTTGCCCGTTTCCGCAATCGGGCGCGTGGCACTCGCGCCCGATGAAGACCTGATCGACGAACTTGCCGTCGATCGTGAATATCTGCACACGCCGGCCACCCCGATCTGCAACGTATACGAGGCCATCGGTCGAGACCTTAACAGCATGCACCGGCGGCATGAACTGCGAGGCTCCATCAGGACCCATCGGCTCGCCTGGAAGCGGCGGATCGTCAGCGGGGACGCTGCCGAACGCACCCCACATACGTTTGAAGGCGCCGGTGTCGGCATCGAAGACAATAACGCGCTTATTGCCGTATCCGTCGGCCACGAACAGCTCGTTCGTACTCGCGTGCACGAACATGTCTGCTGGCCTCCAGAGGTTCGCGGTGTCGGAATTGGTCTTTGGCGCACCCCCCTCACCGATTTGCATGACGAACTCGCCAGCTCTGGTGAATTTCAGGATCTGATCTTCGTTGCCATTGCCGCCGATCCAGACGAAACTCTTCGGGTCAATATAGATGCCGTGCTCGGTCTGCGGCCACTCATAACCGACCCCAGGCCCGCCCCAGCCCTGCACAAAGTTACCGTTGGCATCGAACTCGAGCACCGGCGGTGCGGCACTCGGCTTCTCTTGGTCGCTCAAAGTGCTCGGCCGCTGCAGCACCCATAGATGATCCTGATCATCGATCCACGTGCTTGACACGACGGCCATGACCCACTGGCTGGGAAGTTTCGGCCAAGACCCTTCCGCGCGGAACTGTGGAACTTGCTGCACGGTTGCGCCAGCTTGCGCCGACCCGGTTTCGTCCAACCCACTCGGGCTACATGCGACCGTGCCGACAATCCCGACCACCAGGATAGCGATCGTCTGAAGCGTCTTATTCTTATTCACCGCCGCCGCGTCATCGAACCGGTGGGCGAATATCGATAACATCGCCAATCGGTACCTCTGGCTTGGCATACTCTATCGTTCCTCGCAGTTCCTCGTCGACCACCCTGGAAAGGGTGATCGTGAGGCTCTGCAGGTCTCCAGGGGCTAGGCGAGGCAACTCCCACAACGCGAGGTTTTCATCCGCATCACTCTGCCGGGTACCCGCGTAACCCGCCCCCGTCGCACTAACCACGCTGACGCCGGCCGGCACGAGCAAGGCTATGGTCACGTCTTCAGCCGTCAGTCCCTTGTTTCGGATTGCGCCATTCGACACATTCAATGCATAGGTGACGCCGTTGACGCCAGTTTCCCCCGGCGTCAACCGGCCGACCAGCGGAGGCGTGATACCCAGATCGTTCATCCACGCCCAGATCTGCTCGAGAAGGGATTCCAGCAGGCGGTCACTGGAATAGTTGCCCATCCGGGCGCGGCCCCATGGCCCGGCTGGCCTGGGCGTCGACGACGGCACGTCGGGATCGAGCTGATTCCACTGCTCCCTCTGGGTGGTCGTGTGCTCGTACACCATGCGCTTGAACCACTCGAAGTCGCCGCCGCTCTCACCTGCCCCATGACGTGGGGTGCTGATACTCGCGCCGTGACACTGCAGACAGCCGATGACGCCCGCGATTTGTTGGCCCTGCGGACCATCCGCTGGCCACTCGACCCGCCACGCACTCGGTCCCGAAGACGGCGGCAGGCTGTTGAAGTACGCCGTCATGTCGACGATCTCCTGCTCGGTTACGTTGTGCTCGTCGAAGTTTGCCATGCGTCCCACGGGATTCCGCACAGACTGTCTGACATATTCTACGGTCAAGTTACGGCCAGCCAGTGCCGGTCCCCACGCGCCTTCAGCCTGCCGGCCATGGCAATTCGAGCAGGACGTGTTTCCGAATGCGAATGTGGCTGCGCCCGCTTCAGGGTCTCCGCCTGAGGCGGGCTGGGCATTCTGGGCGGCGATACGCCCGTGCGTGAACGGTAGTGCCAGCACAACGATGGTGACGGCAAAGGCGGTACGCATGTTCGTCCTCCTCAATCTGTTGGGTCTAACCTCAGTACGAACAAGTCGATGGTCTGACCGAGATCGGTGTTCATCAATTCATATCCCTCAGATATCCAGCAATCTGCATTAGCTGTTAACCAACAGCTGCTAATGTCTGAGACTGTGCAATATGCCCTACCAATCACCAAAATCAAGCAAAGAATACTCCACCGAGATCGGGGTCGCTTGCGATATCTCTGCACCACGACATGGTTATCTAGGTGGCGTCATTCGCAGTCGGCTGACCGGACAGCTTTAGTACCGTGGTTGACCTGCATCTGGATATCTCTCACCTGACACCGAACACCTACTAGTCCCTTATAAACTAAAATACGCACCCACACATTGCTATGCGCATTGAGCTCGGCCTCGTCATACAGGCCATTACGGCTCCGGTAATGCACGTCCTCAAAATAGCTGGGGTACACCCGAATAAGCAGCCTCTATTGGCCCGCCTCATCTGCAGCGAGTTCTCCTCCGGAATAACTACTGGTATAGACAGACAAAAGCCCGGCGTCGGAGCCGATCCTCGTCGAATAGGCCTGCAGCCCCCCCCCGGGGACTGCTGTTCATGTCTGTGCTCGGATCATTTGCCTGGTTAGACTTGGCTCGCAGACCAGCACTCGTCGAAAACCAGCCAGTTTGGCCTGGTCACGGGAACAGCCCCACCGCAACGCCGATAACTGCCATCGCATCCAGCAGTCCTGCAACAAGGAATACCTGCGCCTAGACATTGGGGCTAACTCAGGCCGACCGATTGGGGATTAGAAGGGCTCACGTAAGGAACCAGGGGCTCTTGGCTTTATGGTTTCGTCCCGTGGGGACATGACTAGACCTATAGGCGCATAATATGCCCTGGCGCAACAACAGCATTCAGGAAGATCTCATGCCGATCGATACAGAGATACTGAGCTTAGCCAATCCGGTATTCGAGACCTTTGCCCTGGCAGCTTCGATCATGTTGCTGAAACTAATGTTTCAGCCTTGGATGACGGTCGTACGAATGATGAGCGTGCGCGCGGGCTTCAGAAGTCCGGAGGATGCCAAGAGAAGCCCACTCAATCCTATCCCTGATCCTAAGCAACTCGAGGTCAACGAATACGTAGACCGGTCTCGCCGCATGAACTTGAACGATCTCGAGAGCATCCCGGGCTTTCTAATGGCAGGCATGCTGTTCGTGCTTAGCGAGCCGCCACTGCTGCTGGCTCAGATATTAATCTGGGCTTACGTCGTGTCTCGGGCTGCCCATTTTATCGCCTATACGACCGCTCAACTTCATGATGTTCGAGCGTTCTGTTGGACTTGGAGCTCAGTATCAGTTATCACGATGATCGGATACACATTGGCACGAGTTTTTGGACTGCTCTAACTCAGCCTCGGCCGCAAGCAGCTACTCGAGCTTCTCGAGCGAGTGAGGTAAAGTTGATAGCATTGGCAAACTTTGAGCCTTACCTAAGCTTGTATAACTCTTTCCCATCTTCTGGTCACTAGGAGCACCTATGCGCAGAGTTTCTATCGCGGCTGCACTCACATTAAGTTTATGCGCCACGCTGACGGCCGCCCAAGGCACGCTTGATACCGATGAGCAAAAGACGCTGTACGCTTTGGGCGTCGCCGTCGGCACCAACATTCAGCAGTTCGCATTATCGGCCGCCGAGTTTTCGATCGTCGAATCAGGGATCAGAGACTCCGCACTCGGAAGCGAACCCAGAGTTGACATGGAGACCTACGGTCCGCTCATCCAAGCACTCGCGAACTCCCGCAGTGCGGCCCGGTCCACAGCAGAAAAGCAGGCATCGGCGGCGTTCCTCACACAGATGGCGCAGGAGGCAGGCGCAGAACAAAGCGCTTCCGGCGTAATCTATATTCCGATGACGGTGGGCACGGGCTCGAGCCCGGCAGCTACGGACACGGTACGGGTCCACTATCATGGCACGCTGCGAGATGGCACCGTGTTCGACAGCTCCGTACAGCGCGGTGAGCCAATATCGTTCCCGCTAAATGGCGTTATCCCGTGCTGGACTGAGGCCGTGCAGAAGATGATGGTTGGTGGCAAAAGCAAACTTGTGTGCCCGTCGGAGACTGCCTACGGTGACACCGGGCAAGGCCCGATCCCGGGCGGTGCTGCGCTTGTCTTCGAAGTCGAATTGCTCGGGATCGAATAACCGGGGCGCGCGACGCTGTAATCTGCAGCATCTCCCAAATGCTCGATTCATATGAACAACTCGGACAATGCCGACTTCGTTCGGGAGCCGGCATTCGTTAACTATTAACAACTGACCGCCTTTAGATTAAAGCAAGCGTACGTTTCGGATCAGCGGTCTGTATAGTCACTCGGACAACGAAGCAAGGAGAAATTCAGTGTCCGAGACGAAAGCAGAACTAGTCCGAATCAGAGAAGAACTCGTAACGATCAGCCTTGCGCTGTCGATTCTTGCAGTGAATCAAAGCGGAGCAGAAGCCGCAAATGCCAATGAAAGAATCAGGCACGACAGAGTGACCCAGAAAGGCGTGAACCTGTTATTGGAGCGCATGGAGGGACTGTAACCAACGAACGGAAGCTACCATCCGAATGGCTGATCAATATTTCATGATGCGGTAAGATCGCTGAAAAAAAATATGGGGGAGGACTAATAATTGAATCAAAGGCCCATCACGGCTTCCCTACTGCTGATTCTGGTGTCCTGCGCCGCGAAAGCGCATCACTCCGTGTGGGGAGTCTTCGATCCGGCTGAAAAATTCTTGCTCACCGGCATCGTTACGGAGGTCGACTGGATCAACCCTCACGTATATTTACATCTCGACGTTACCGACGAACAGGGCGCTGTAACTTCCTGGCGACTGGAAACGGTGCCAACGGCATTCCTGCGCCGAGGCGGCATCACTCAAACGATGCTGATGGGAGACGGCGAGCCGGTCACGGTGACAGGTATCGTAGCCCGCGCGGATCCGCATATCGGCTGGGTCCACAGAATCACCTACGCGGACGGACATTTCTATCAAATGGCCAACGAGGGCCTGGATGAAGGCGCGAGTCAGCCGTCCGTACCCAATCCATGAAGGGGAATGCTATGCAGGGCCGTCCAGCATGTAAGGGCATTTTTGCTGCGGTCATTGCAGCTAATTTATCGCTGCCGATCGCGACGGCTCAGGCGCAGACCGCAGCTGCGACCGTCGCTGCGCCCGCGACCCCCCGCGGCGTCGACGGGCTACCTGATTTGAACGGCACCTGGGATAACGGCGCGGGCATCCCCTGGGTGCGGCCCCAGCAAGTCGGCGCCTCGATCTGCATCGTCGGCTGTGAGGAAATCCCGCAGGCTTCGCCGGCAGCAGGCACGGGCGCTGCCCGTTTACCTATGGATAGGCCAAGGTACAGGCCCGAACACATTGGCAAGGTCCAGGACCTCAATGCCAGGCAGGTGCAAGAGGATCCAGTGCTCAGGTGTGAGAATCCGGGCCTGCCAAGGATCGGCCCGCCGGACAAGATCGTCCAGATACCAGGGCAGGTGGTCTTCTTATACGACGACGTAAACGGCAATTTCTTCCGCATCATTCCGACGGATGGTCGTGGCCACCAAGCCGATTTTGAGGCGACGTTTTTGGGGGATGCAGTTGGCCACTGGGAAGAGGACACACTCGTGGTGGAGACCGTCAAGTTGAATGACCGAACCTGGTTGACCGACGATGGCTCATTTCACACGGCCGATCTGCGGGTTGTCGAGCGCCTGACCCGCACCGGCGATACCCTGCAGTGGCAAGCGACTGCCCACGATCCAGCCGTATTGGCCGAACCATGGGAAATGAGGCCCCGCACAGCAAGACTCACCGACATCGAGATCGTCGAAGCGCCGCCGTGTATCGATCGCGATCTCCCGCTTATGCAGGACGGCACGAGTCACGACAACCCGCGATAGCTGCGGCACTTCGGTACGTGGCAATCCTAAGGTAAGCTGCCGCTCGTGCCGGGGCGCTGCAACCGAATCATCGATGCTGAGAGCCTCGACGGGCCGGAAAAGATCGCTCAGGGCAACCCTTGCATCGCGAGCATCCGGATCTGCGAAATCATGACCGGGTAACCGGCATTCTGGCCCGCTACCGTTGCAAGCCCATGCGAGCAAGCATCTCTAGCGGCCTGCAGGCTTATGCGGACCCCGCGAGACCCACGCCCAGCAGGGGCTCGAGAATCAGCCACGCGCCAACAGCAACGGAGACGCAGCCGGCCGCGGCGTGAGCGAGCTGCAAGCGTTGCGGATGAGCCGCTGCGCAGTATCGAAACGGTATCGCAAGCGCCGCGCTGACGAGCGCCATGCCGGCTAGCGTGCCGACGCCGAAAAACACCACGTAAAGAATTGCCAGCAACAAGCTTGGTGTCGCGGCGACGCTGAGCAGAATCAGCGCCGCAGAACCCGCGAGACCGTGCACGACGCCGACCATGCACGCCCGCCCGAGAGTTAAAGGCGCATGGGAGTGAACATGCGGATCCACTGTATGGACGACAGCCTGGTCATGACTATGGAAATGATAGTGGAACTCCTGCGGACCGTGCCGATGGCCATGGCCGTGCAGGCCGCTCACGACGGCGCGCCGAACGACGTCGAAGCCGAGCAGGATCAGCATGACGCCTGCGAGTGACTCGAAGACGGTTGCGTAGCGCGGATCGATGCCGCCGCTGCCAAGCAGCACGATCGTCGTAGCGGCGAGCAGCATCAGCGCATGGCCGACGCCCCAGGCCACACCGATGCGGATGCTGTCGCGGCGCGTCGGTCGGCCGAGGATCAGCGTCGTGACGGCAGCGAGATGATCGGCATCGAATGCGTGGCGGATGCCGAGCACGAAACCGATGACCAGAAAATAACTCATGAAGCGTTAGCGCCTTTTCTTAGGTGCGTCCCCGCACTCAACACTGTGCCGAGCGCGAGCACCATGCCTAGCGCGATGAGCCAGAATACCCAACGAGCTAGGCCGTGATCGACTAACCAGCCTAGCGCTAACGGCGTCAGCGCGCTACCTACATTGATGCCGGTCGTGACGAAGCCAAATACCCGGCCCGTCGCGCCCTTGGGCGCAAGCGCGTGAACCATCATATCGCGCGCCGGACGGATCACGCCTTGCGACAGCCCGGCTATCGTGAACAGGCCGATCAGTAGCACCGCGGAAAGCGGCACGGAGCCCGCGAGCGCGATGATCACAGCGGTCACCGCGAAGGCGCAGGCCGCAACGAGGTCGTGCCGGCTGGTGAGATCGGCGACGACGCCACCGGCGAGAATACCGATCGAGCTCGCAAAGAGATAAGCGGTCAAGGCGGCGCTCGCTGCAACGAGAGGCGTATCGAACAGAGTGACCAATGCCGTGACAGAAAAGCTCTGCATGCCGCTGTTCGTCGCCGACGTCAGCACGAAAAAGAAGAACAGCTTCATGATCGGCACCGAGAGCAGTAACTTGAGCAACGCGCCGGAATCGAGCGCGTCCTCGCCGCCGCCGCTCTTCTTGCGCTTTGGCGCCAGCGCCTCGTGATCTCGCGATCCGCCGAGGCCCACAAACATCGCGGCGCCGGCCGCAACTCCCAATGCACCGGTCGTCATGAGCGCTGTACGCCAGTCGAAGGTCACGGCGAGAAAGATTATTGTTACCGGAGCGAGCGCGTTGCCGATGTGGCCCGAAAAAGTGTGCACGGCGAACGAGCGCCCGAGCCGCGCCGGATTGATAGCCTTGGCCATGATCACGTAGTTCGCGGGATGAAATACCCCGTTGGCCGCACCGCCGATGACTGCGAGCACGCCAAGCATTACAGGATCGTGGACGAGACCGATCCCGGCTATAGCACTGCAGAGCACGACGAGGCCGGTCACGACAACCGGCAAGGCGCCGATCCTATCGACCAGAAATCCCATCGGAATCTGCGTAATCCCGGTGCCGACCGCATAGAGAGTCAGTATGAGGCCGAGCTGCGTATAGCTCAGGCCGAAGTCCTCGCGCCAGAATGGGATCAGCGGCGGCAGCGCGAGGGACAGAAAATGGCTGAAAAAATGCCCGGAGCACACGAGCCCGAGAATCTTGGCGTCGCGCGGAATCGCACCGGCAGCCGTAACGCTAATCGAGGTTCTCCTCTGCACGGGAGAGCGTGACGGCCTTGGACCATCCCAGGCCGTCGCGCCCTACCGAAGAGCGAGAGATTCTAAATGGTCCGATCGATCCGCAATAGCCGGATCAGGTTTCCACCGAGAATCGCCTCTTTTTCGGCGTTATTGAGATACGACGACTGGATGATGAGGTCCATCGTATCCGGCCAGCCGAGCGGCATATCGGTGCCATAAACGACTTGGCTTGCGCCCATCTCCGCGACGAGATGGCGCAGACCTTCATCCGAGAACACCATCGAATCGGCGAAGATCTGCGTGCGCAAATATTCGCGCACGGGCTTCTCGTTATTGCAACCCGTTGCGCCGGCATTACAGGCCTGCTCGGTGCGGCCGATGTAGGACGGCAGGTAGCCGCCACCATGCGCGCCGACGATTTTCAAGTTCGGGTGACGATCGAGCGTGTTCTCGTAGATCATGCGCGTTAGCAAAAAGGTGGTCTCGAGCGGGTTGCCGATCGTGTTACCGAGATCGCCCGGATAGTCGAGGCCGTCCTCCATAATGATATTGCTCGCTCCGGCCGGATGCGTGAACACGGGCACGTCGAGCTCCTCACACTTCGACCAGAAGACATCGTATTTCTCCCCGACAGGCGCTTCGCCGTTCACGTGCCCGGCAATTGATGCACCGCGAAACCCGAGCCGGTTCACAGCGTAGTCGAGCTGGTCGGCCGCGAGATCCGGAAACTGCAGCGCCGGCGAGGTCAGCGCGACGAAGCGGTCCGGATAGCGCTCGACCCAGGCTGCAAAGCCTTCGTCCTGCA
>JAHEEM010000315.1 GCA_024640695.1 Rhodospirillaceae bacterium
CCAGCGGGACGCGGGCCGCTGCAGATCGACGTCGAGCTCAACTATCAGAGTATCGGATTCCGGTGGGCCGAGAATCTCAAGAACTATGACGCCCCGGAGCCGCGACGCTTCGTTGGCTACTACGAGGACATGGCGGCTTACTCGGGAATACTTCTCGCCAAAGCCTCGGCTCCGGTACGGCCCTAGGACATCTGAGCGCGGCGCCGGGCCTCCGGGCGCGGCGCGCCCGCCGCTTAGTTCGACCCGGATTCAGCGCGCATCCGTATAATACGCGCGATGACTGACTCGACCCGGGGCATGGCCGCCCCAACGGCTTCTGCTGACCGACCCATGATTATCCTGCGCGACGTCAATGTGGCACTCGCGGGACGTACCGTGCTGCACGATCTCAACTGGGCGCTGATCCCCGGCCAACACTGGGCTGTAATCGGCGCCAACGGCAGCGGCAAGACGAGCTTTCTGCGGCTCCTGGCCGGCATGCTTTGGCCAGCGCCCGGTGGCGGCACGCGCCGCTACGACTTCGGCGGGGAACTGCAGACCGATGCGATCCAGGCGCTCGGAAAGATCACGCTCGTAGGCCATGAGCTGCAGGACCGCTACACGCGCCTCGGCTGGAATTTCGATGCCGCGGATGTAGTGTTATCGGGCCTGGCTCGTACCGATGTCCCGCGGCGTCTTCCCAACGCGCCGGATCGAATTCGTGCACGCGGCCTGCTCCGCCAGCTCAAGCTCCTGCACCTCGCCGACCGCCCGTTTCTCGAGCTGTCGCGTGGCGAGCAACGACGCGTCTTGATCGCGCGCGGCCTGGCGTTCAAGCCCAGCGTTCTGATACTCGATGAGCCTGTCGCAGGACTGGACGCGGCTTCACGCCAAGCGCTCAACGAGACCATCGACCAGATCAGCGAGCACACGACGGTCATCTGTTCCTATCACGCGGCGGCAAATTTGCCGCGGTCCCTGAATCGAATGCTGCGCTTGAAAGACGGTCACGTGACCGAGTGCGGCCCCGTGCCGGCGTCGGCCAAAGCGCCGACAGTGCCGGTGACAACCGTCCCCGGCACCACCACGACCGCTCCAGGCAGCGCCGCGGATACACGGCGGGACCCGTCCGCAAACGCGATTATTGAGATCGAGCACGCGAACGTGTGGCTCGAACATCGCCGCGCGCTCGCTGACATTAATTGGACGCTCTACGACGGTGAGCACTGGCAGCTCACCGGGCCCAACGGCGCGGGAAAAAGCACATTTTTGCGACTGCTCCACGGCCAGCTGCGTCCGGCCAAAGGCGGGACGGTCCGCTTTCCGGGCATCGACAATCCCGACAATGTCTGGTCGCTGCGCCGCCAGATCGCGTGGGTCTCGCCCGAGCTCCAGGCGGGCTATTGGTACCCAACCAACGTTCGGGAGTGCATTGCATCGGGCTTCGACTCGAGTATCGGTCAGACTCGGCGCTTAAAGCCCGACGAAAGCCGGCTGGTCGAGGAGCTGCTCGAGCAGTTCGAGCTTGCCGAGCTCGCGGAAAGGAACGTCAAGGCATTGTCCTATGGACAGTTCCGCAGGGTGCTGATCGCCCGGGCTGTGGTGCACACACCGAAAGTCTTGTTGTTGGACGAACCCTGGGAGGGCCTCGACCCAGGCAACCTGGATCTCGTGACTCGACAGCTCAACCAGATAATCGAGCGGGGCAGCCAACTCATATGCGCCACGCATCTGGCTATCAACGGTGCTCATTTCAATCGCGAGATGCGCATAGAGAAGGGCCGTATCGTAACGATGACGAGCTAGCGCGCCGCACCGCTGCCTCCCCACATTCTGATCGGCGAGCCGGCGGCAGACGCGTAGTCCCCGAATGAGGCCTGAACCTTTCGGCCAGATTTTCCTCTAAGACTCAGACGCTTAACCAAAGAACAGTGGCATTTTGGTTAAATATGCGCGCCTCTCACTAGGTGTTAGAATCGCGCAGATTCCGATTTCGCTCTCAGGTGGTCTGATGAACTCATCCAGAAAGCTCTGCTGGCTCGGACCATGCGCGGCAGCGTTCCTGAGCGTGTCCGCGTGGGCACACCACTCGCACGGGAACTATGATGTCAACAATTATACGCTGCTAGAAGGCCAGGTCAGTGAAGTCCAATGGATCAATCCGCATACCTGGATATATCTCGAGATTCAGGATGAGAACGGCGAGCCGACCATCTGGGCACTCGAAGGCGGCGCACCGGGCGGCCTCATTCGCCGCGGCTGGAGTCCCGATAGTGTGAAGCCCGGCGATACGATTAGAGTTCGCTGCCACCAGTTACGCGATGGCTCCAACGGATGTCTGCTCGGATTTTTGACGCCGCCAGGCGGCGAGGAAAAAGAATGGGATTAGAAACCGCTTCGCCCGCAATACTCCGCCGCCCTCGCCACAGTATCGCCGCGGCGTCGTTCCTGGCCGCACTCATGACTCTCAGCGCTGCAGTGCTGGCGCAGGAATGGACGGAGTACGTAAGCCGTGAGGATCGCTTCGTCACGCTCTTTCCCGGGCAGCCCAATGTCCGAGACACCAGCTGGGATTCCGAGTACGGCGCGGTATTTCCAGGACGAGTCCATTCCCTCGACATGGGCGGCCGCCATTATTCCGTGACGGTCATCGACTACAGCGATGCAAAGGCCATTCACGCGGCCCGAACGAACTCGACCGAAGCCGACGCGCCAGCAGGCTACGAGTACTGGCGCATCGACAAGCTCGCTTCAGTAGATTATGCGGCCACTCAGTTCCGTATGCGCGGCGGAGAGGTTACCTACGATGCGTGGCACCACATCGATCGTGTCCCCGGACATCAGCTGCAGATTACCAATCCGGACGGATCACGCACGTTCGCCGGTATCTACCTGCACCAGGACCAACTCTTTATCATCGAAGCAACGGTACCGCGCGGCTCACCTCCACAAGGAATGTTTCAGCAGGCCTTGCACTTCATCGACGAAGACGGCCGCACGATCCGGTACCGCTGGGACGAGAACGATCACTTGATTCGACAGACTCGATAAACCTCAAAAGAGAACTAGAACTATGCGCACACATGGAACGCTATCGATCATTGCGAGCCTCGGCCTGGCGTTTTGGATGAGCGGCGCCGCCTCTCAGCCTGCCCAGAGCCGTGTAAATGCGAGAAACGATCTCTCCCAGATGGCCCGAGAGCCATTCAAGGTCTT
>JAHEEM010000102.1 GCA_024640695.1 Rhodospirillaceae bacterium
CATGCCGGCCTGCTTGGCGCCCACCGAGAACTGACCAGCTAAGCGTGCGACGATTTCAGCCTCGGCGTGCAGCGCGCGATCGCCGATGATCTCGGCAAGCCCACGATCGACATCGACCACAGGCGCAAAGCTCAGGTCTATGTCGACCGCTCTGAGCTCCGCCGCCATAAGCCACCCAAACTCTCGTGCGACCTCTAGCCCGCGCCGTGGGTCGACATCATACCGATGCCCAAGAGCACGCATGGGCGGCAGGCGCGTGAACGGATCCTTGAAGCGCTGCACGCGGCCGCCTTCCTGATCGACGGCAATCAGCAGACCGGGGGAACGCAGCGACCGGATCGATACGATCAGCCGCTGTAACTGCTCGATATCCTCGTAGTTTCGCGAGAACAGAATGACGCCGCCGACGGCCGGCTCCCGCAGCCACTGCGCCTCCGCGACGCTGAGTTCGGTACCCTCGAGGTCGATCATCAAAGGCCCGAGAGTCATATCGAATTACCCGCATCTCTCATCGGTAGGTCGCAATCCAAGCCAGAGTGCACGTTCATAGTATCAACCTCTAGTCAGAATTCTGCCAATCTGTCAGAGACTTGGGGGCCCAGCGCCGCGACCACCTCATGAGAGATGCGGCCTAATCGACGATGTCGACGACGGTGCCCACCGGCAAGAGCTCGAAGAGTTCGATGACAGCGTCGTTGGACATCCGGATACAACCCATTGAGCCCGGTCTGCCGAGCGCCGCCGAGTCGGGACTGCCATGAATGTAGATGTACCGACGCATTGTGTCGACCGAGCCGAGTCGGTTCTTGCCGACCTCCGTCCCGGATAGCCAAAGTATTCTTGTAAGTATCCAGTCGCGGCCGGGCTGCGCGCAAGCCAGGGCCTCCGAGTAGATCTCTCCGGTAGGTCGCCTGCCGACGAACACTGCACCACGCGGTTGCCCCGCGCCGATCTTCGCGCGGATCACATGCCTGCCACGCGGAGTCTTGTTGCTATCGATTTGCTCGCCCGCCCCCAGCCTCGAGGTGGACACATCGAAGCGCCGTGTCGGCGACGCCCCCCCGAGCACTTCGAGACACTGCTGCGCGAGACTGATCCGTATCGATTGCGATGTCATCGTAAGCCGCACTCAGCATCGATCGAATATCGCGACGGCTTCAACGTGATGGGTATGCGGAAACATGTCCGCAATTCCGGCCGCGCTCAGCCGATAGCGCCGTCCGGATATCAGCTCTTTCGCATCTCGAGCGAGGGTCGCGGGATGACAGGAGACGTATGCAATCCGGCGCGGGCCCATCCGCCCCATCAGACTCACCGCGGCCTGCGCGCCCGAGCGTGGCGGATCGAGCACGACGACGTCCCACGCCTCGCGCAGAAACGGCCAGTCCGGCAGACTCAGGTCGGCTGTCACGAAGCGCGCATTGGTGATCTGATTGAGCGCGGCGTTGCCAGCTGCGCGTGCGACGAGCCCCGCCTCGCCCTCGACGCCGAGCACCGCAGCCGCTTGACGGGCGATTGGCAAACTGAAATTGCCGAGACCGCAGTAGAGATCCAGAACGCGATCGCTACTGTTCAGCTCGAGACGCTCGATGACTCGATCAACCATTGCAGCGTTGATTGGACCATTCACCTGGATAAAATCGGTCGGCGCAAACTGCAGTTCGACGTCGAACGTGGCGAGCCGGTAGCTCAGCGTGCCCGCCCGGTCCGGCTCCAGGGCCCTCACCGTGCCGGGGCCGCCAGGCTGCAGGTACATGTCCGTATCAATCTCTCGGCCGAGCGCGGCGAATCGCTCGAGGTCGGCCTCGGTCGGTTCCGCGAGGACCCTGAGCACGATCGCGCGCGCATGATCGCCGACCGCCACCTCCGCCTGCGGTAGCTTTTGCCGTAGCGTAGTCTCGGTCAAGACTTCACTCAGCAGACCCGGCACGGTGTCCATCGGCTCTGCGAGCACAGGACAGGCCGACATGTCCGTTACGAAGCGGCTCGCGCGTTCCTTGAAGCCGACCAGCACACGACCCTTCGCCTCGACGTAACGCGCGCCGAGCCGGGCGCGGCGCCGATAATGCCACTCGGCGCCGGTCAGCGGTGGCAGCCACTCCGGGATCTTGATATCGGCAATTCGCTCCAAGGCGTCGCGGACGACGCCTTCCTTGAAACGAACCTGAGCCGCGTAGCTCAAGTGCTGGATGGCGCAGCCACCGCAACGACCGAAGTGAGGGCATGGTGGATCGACGCGCTCAGCAGCGGGCTCGAGGAGCTCGACTAACGTCGCCTCGCGATAACGGCGCCGACGGCGCTTTATTGACAGTAGCGCACGTTCGCCAGGCAACACGCCGGAGACGAACACGCGCTCGCCATCGAGATCAGCGACCCCCTGCCCATCGTGAGTCAAGCCAACGACCGTTACCTCGGCCTGGACAATCTCACGGCTCATGGCGCGCCGCTCGCCACGCAGACAGGAACTCCTGCAGATGCGCCTGGGTGGCCTGCTCGAGTTTCTTCTCGAGCATGTCGAGCTCGGCCGAGTGGCGAGCACGATCGTAGACTCCGCGAACGAGCTGGAAACGCAAGTAGATTAGATAAGTGTTGAGGACATCCGTTTCGCAGTAGTTGCGAATCGCCTCGAGCGCACCTTCCTGATATCGATCCCAGACCTGCGCGCCGCTCATACCCAGCTTGCCCGGAAAACCGAGCAAGGTGGCCGCCTGCTCGAGCGAGCTGCGGCCGCCAATCTGAAATCCGGCGAGCACGTCCATGAGATCGACATGGCGCCAGTGAAACCGGCTCAAGTAGTTGTTGTAGCGATACTCGCGATCATGGTCACCGATCTCCCAATAGCGCTCAGCCACCACGCCATGACGCAACGAGCGGTAATGCAGCACTGGCAGATCGAACCCGGAACCGTTCCAGGATACGAGCTCGGGTGTATATCGCTCGATACCGTCGTAGAACCGTTCCACGAGCTCTTTTTCACTGGATTCTGGGTCGCCCAGGCTGAATACATGCAGGTCATCACGGGTTCTCAATACCGCGGATATCGCAACGATCCTGTGCTGCGGCAGCGGCAGGAACTCCGTATGACGGGCCTGACGCTGCTTGAAGAACATGATCTTCGCAACCGCCCTGTCGTCCAGATCCTCGACATCGTGGAGGCGCTGCCCGAGCTCGGTGTCGGGCACTGTTTCAATGTCGAAGACCAGTGTGTTCATGGGTTACCGCTGGGGATCGCACGCATGAGCACAGCCATCGCAACGATTAGACCCGCCTCGTCTGTCAACGACAGATGGCCGCCCGCAATGCCCAGCTTCGCGCACATGGCTTCACCGCGCTCCGAGTAGATGATCTGTGGCTGCCCCCAGCTGTTCGGCATCATGCCGACATCCCTGACCCACATGCCGTGCGCGAAACCTGTGCCCATGGCCTTGACGACGGCCTCCTTGGCTGCGAAGCGCATAGCCAGGAAACGCACGGGACGCTTGGAGCGCTCGAACAGCTCACGCTCCGAATCGAGCAGAAGGCGCTCGGCAAAATGCTGGCCGAAGCGCTCCCAGACGCGCTCGACTCTGGTCACCTGAACGACATCGGTGCCAATTCCAAAGATCATTAGGCACGGGCCTCAAGCATGAGCCGCTTCATGTCCGCGACGGCCCGGTCCAGCCCGCCAAACACTGCCCGCGCAATGATCGCGTGGCCGATGTTGAGCTCGATTATCTCTGGAATGGCAGCGACTTCGGTCACGTTGTGATAGTTCAGGCCGTGGCCGGCGTGGACCTTAAGACCGAGCGCAGCACCCCGTTCGGCAGCCGCACGAATCCTAGCCAACTCGGCGGCGCGCTCGGACGCGGTCACGGCATCCGCATAGGCGCCTGTGTGCAGCTCCACGACTGTGGCCCCACACGCAACGGCCGCATCGAGCTGGCGCGCCTCGGGATCGATGAATAAGGACACGCGGATGCCTCCTGCCGCCAATTGCCCGCAGGCGTTTGCCACCTTGTCAGTGTGGGCCGCGACATCGAGCCCGCCTTCGGTCGTGAGCTCCTCTCGGCTTTCGGGAACGAGACAGCAGTCCGCAGGTGCCGATGCGCAAGCAATGGCGATCATGGCGTCGGTGACCGCCATTTCGAGATTGACATGCGTCTGCAGCACTTCCCCCATGAGCCTGAGGTCGCGCTCCTGGATATGCCGCCTGTCCTCTCGAAGATGAATCGTGATGCTATCCGCACCGGCGCGCTCGGCCAGCAATGCAGCGTCGACCGGATCCGGGTGGCGCGTTCCCCGTGCCTGCCGTAAAGTTGCGACATGGTCGACGTTGACGCCTAAGCGGATTGCGCGACTCACGAACTCAGCCCTCTGCCTACGATGTCACGCATGACCGAACGTGTCTTCAACGGCCGCTCGCCCAGGTAAACGTCCAGGAGGCGCGTCAGCAACCGCTGCGCGGCCCGCAGGGAATGCTCATCACCGAGCTTGCCATCACGCAGAGCGATCAGATCGCGGCCGAGAAACGTGTCATTGTCAGTGGCCGAACCCGTATGCACACAGGCACCCCGCTCCGCTTCGAATCGATAGGATAAATCCGGCTGTATCGGATTGCCGGTATCCACATCATGATCCAACTCGACGCCGTAGCCGAGTGCCCGCAGCAGGCGCAGCTCGAACAAGCGCAGCGCGCGCGGCACGTCGGTCGGAGTCATTAGATCGGATAGGCACGCACTATAGCAGGAAAAAATCGTCGCGTTCGGGTCCCCGCTTGCCATCAGCCGCAAGATAAGTTCGTTTAGATAAAAGCCCGCAAGCAGCGATCGGCCGGACAGCTCGATGGCTGGCTGGTCGAGCTCGACGTTCGTCAAACGGCCCAGCTCGCCGCGCCTGACCCAAGATAATCGCAGCGGAAGAAAAGGCTGCAGGATCGCGCGCTGGCCTTTGTTCGCACGGCGCGACCCCTGCGCCACTAAGGTGATACGACCATGGTTCTCGGCAAGGCAATCCAGCAGCTGACTCGTGTTGCGATATGATCTTTGATGCAGTACATAGGCACGCTCCAGCTGCACCTGTTCTCGATCGCTCATGACATATCGAAACCCAGCATCCTGAGCTCGCGCTCACTATCGGACCAGCCTTCGCGTACCTTGACCCAGAGCTCGAGATGAACGCGCCCGCCGAGCAACTCCACAAGATCCAAGCGGGCGAGACGGCCGACCGACTTGAGCACTTTGCCTTCTTTGCCAATCACGATCGCCTTGTGGCTTTCGCGATCCAGCCAAATCAGTGCGTGCACGAGCACCTGACCCTCTTCGGTTTCGCCGAGGTGCTCAATCTCCACCGTCAAGCCATACGGAACCTCGCGATTCAGGGCCGCCAGCAATTTCTCCCGGATGATCTCGGCGATACGAAACCGTGTGTCCTTGTCGGTTGTCGTGCCATGCGGAAACAACGCGGGTCCTTCAGGAAGCCGGCTGAAAATCTCTTCCATAAGGTTGTCGAGATTTTCCCGTTTACGCGCCGAAACGGGAACGAAGGCGGCAAACGGAAACTCTTGCGCCGCAGCCTGCAGCCGACCGAGCAGCTCAGACCGGCGATGCAGCAGGTCGATCTTGTTGAGCACGACGATCGTGTGCCCGGGGCGGTCGCTGAGCATTCGGCCAAGACGGCGATCCTCCTCGAAGATACGCGTTGCGTCGATGACCATGATGATCAGGTCCGCATCCGCTATGGCCTGGCTCACGGTACGAGCCATTATTCGGTGTAATGCGCGTTTCTTATCGCGCTGAAGACCGGGAGTGTCTATGAAAATTGCCTGACAATTAGCGCGGTTAATGATTCCTAAGGTCCGATGCCGAGTCGTATGGGCCTTAGGCGTTACGATGCTGACCTTCTCGCCGACGATCGCGTTGAGAAGCGTCGATTTGCCGACATTCGGCCGCCCGACGATCGCAATATAACCGCAGCGCGCTTGGCCAGCGTCTGTTTCAACAGTCTCCATGAGCCGTGTGCGCCTCCAAGGTGCCGCTTGCCGAAAGATTCCGGCCGAAAAGCCAATTCTATGCGCCCCGGACGCAAAGGGGGAGCGTGAGATTATCTGCGAGACCGACGCAACAGCGCCGCGCAACGGGCGCCTGGCCGCAATTGGCATCCAAGCTCAGCATTACCGCAGTCGCGCCTTGCGGCTTTCAGCCCGTCGGCCGATTCGGGGGCCCCATCGCGCGCCGAAGCTGGACAAGCTAGTCGTGGGCGCCGATCAATGAATCCAGTAGCTGTTGCGCGGCATCCTGCTCCGCCTTGCGGCGGCTGGTCCCGCGGCCACGGCTGCTGCGCCCGCCATTCGGCTCGCTGCAGACGACCGTGAAGGTCTGCTTATGAGCCTCGCCGACAGCCGACTCCACGGTGTACTCGGGCAACCCACAGCCCCGCCCCTGAAGCCATTCCTGCAGTCTCGTTTTCGGGTCCTTGAGCGTATCCGCAACAGGTAGCGCGGCCAGGCGCGTCGCGAATAGTCGGTCGATACATCCATCAGCGGCTGCGGTGCCGCCATCGAGCAAGATCCCTCCGATCAGGGCCTCCAGCCCATTGGCTAGAACGGTTTCCCGCCGAGCACCGCCAGCACGTAACTCTCCCGGGCCGACAATGAGTTGCTGATCTAGACCAAGACCGCGTGCCAGCTCCGCGAGCATCGTGCCTCTGACGAGATAGGCGCGAAGCCTGCTGAGGTCACCCTCGGCATCCAGGGGCCGCAGATCGTAAAGACGCCTTGCGATGGCAAAATTCAGGAACGCGTCACCGAGAAACTCGAGGCGCTCGTTGTTGTCCTTGGACGCGCTTCGGTGAGTCAGCGCCTGTTGCAGGAGCGCTGAATTTTGAAACCGGTAACCTAGCTGTATCTCGGCCCAATCGAGCCGCGTCATCAGCGCCGAATCTCAATCTGTTCGTCGATCTCGACCAAAAAGGAAACATCGGCGATGAACGAGGTGCGGTTGTCGTACTTTACACCGACGTTATATCCGGAACTGGTAGGGGTAACGACGACATCGTCAGGGCCGACGCGAATTCCCTCGACGTACAAGCGCTGAATCAAGTCCCGGCGCAGCGTCCCCGTCGCGACGCCGGTTCCGTCGAGATCGGCCTTGAGGTCTTCAAACACTGTGCCGATGCGCATCTTCTGCATATACAGCGGCGCAAGCTTGATTCCGCCGAAACCGACAAGCCCAAAGACCGTCGCGAGCATAAGAAAACCGAGCGCGGTGATACCGGCTTGCCGCCGTGGCAACGCCGAGATCACTGAATACCTTTGCCGATGCGGTTCCATATCGGTCCTCCTTCGGACGGCCAACGCCAGTTCATCCATATCCGGACAGCTCTACCAACCAGGTTTTGTTCGGGTATATAACGCACGCCCTCGAATCGGCTGTCCTGGCTATTATCGCGGTTGTCACCCATGACGAAGTAGTGCCCTTCGGGCACAACATAGGTGCCGCCGGGGCTGATCCGATTTCGCATGTGCAGTAGCATATGATCTTTGTCGCCCAACTGTTCCTCGCCGAGCTCAAGCCCCGCGTCATCTTCGTATGCGCCAATCACCTCGAACGGAACCGCCTCGCCGTTGATATCGAGTCGCTTCTCGCGCTGGTCGTAATTCACGACGTCGCCGGGTAAGCCCACTATTCGCTTGATGTAGTTGATGCGGGGGTCCGACGGAAGCCGAAATACCACCACATCCCCGCGAACTGGCTCGCTGATCTCTACGACTTTCGTATTTATAACCGGGAGACGAAGTCCATACGCGAACTTGTTCACAAAAATGAAGTCTCCTTCCACCAGCGTCGGCATCATCGAGCCGGAAGGGATCCTAAAGGGCTCGAAAAGAAAGGACCTCAAGACCAGCACGAGGAGCAAGATGGGGAAAAATGACCGGGCGTATTCAACCAGGACCGGCTCCGTCAGCGCAGACCCGCCGCTACGCCGGTTGGCTGCCGCTCGCCGGGCGCGGGTCTTCTTGAAGAACACGCTGTCGAACAGCCAGATGAGCCCAGTGACAAACGTAGCGACAACGAGTAACAGAGCGAAATCCAAGTTTCCTAACCTTTGTATAGGGCCCGCGACGGGCATGGAGTATTGGTCATTTTCTACCCGCCTGCAACACGGCCAAAAAGGCTTCCTGCGGAATGTCGACCGATCCCACTTGCTTCATTCGGCGCTTACCCGCCTTCTGCTTCTCGAGCAGCTTGCGCTTACGCGTGACGTCCCCGCCGTAGAGCTTTGCCGTAACGTCCTTGCGTAAAGCTTTCACGGTGCTACGTGCAATGATCTGGCCGCCGATGGCGGCCTGCACTGCCACCTCGAACATTTGCCGAGGGATGACTTCCTTGAGCGTCTCGACGAGCTGCCGCCCCCGCCGGTCGGCGGCCTGTCGATGCACGATAATGGACATCGCATCCACTCGGTCGCCATTGATCAATACGTCAAGCTTGACGAGATTTGCAGCCACGAAGTCCAGCAAGTGATAGTCGAACGAGGCATAGCCTCGACTCGCGGACTTGAGCCTATCAAAGAAGTCCAGCACGACCTCCGCAAGCGGCAGCTCGTACTCGAGCGATATCTGGTTGCCAAGATACTGCAGCTTGCGTTGCGTACCCCGCTTTTCCTCGCAGAGTTTTATCACGGCACCGACGAACTCCTGCGGCAACAGAATGTTCGCGAGAATCATCGGCTCGCGGATCTCCGTGATCTCCGTCACCGGCGGCAATTGCGCCGGATTCTCGATTTTGATGGTCTCGCCGTTGGTTTTCCGTACCTCGTAAACCACCGTCGGTGCGGTCGAGATCAGGTCGAGGCCGTGCTCCCGTTCGAGCCGCTCCTGCACGATCTCCATGTGCAACATACCAAGAAAGCCGCAGCGAAATCCGAATCCGAGCGCGACGCTGCCCTCCGGCTCGAACTGCAGCGCGGCATCGTTAAGGCGCAGCTTTTGCAGTGCATCCCGAAAATCCTCGAAATCCTCGGAGTTGATCGGGAAAAGGCCGGCGAACACGCGCGGCTGAATACGCTTGAAGCCAGGAAGTCTGGCGGTTTCGACGGCGCCCGCATCGCGGATCGTATCGCCGACCGGCGCCGCGTCGATTTCCTTGATGCCCGCGATGATGATCCCGACCTCTCCGGCACTGAGGCTTTCCACGTCCGTCAGCTTCGGCGTGAAGACGCCGAGCCTGTCCACGCCGTAGCGACGCTGCGTGGACATCACTTCAATGCGGCAGCCCTTGCTCACAGAGCCGCTGACGACGCGCACGAGAGAAACGACTCCAACGTATGGATCGAACCAGGAGTCGATAATTAACGCTTGAAGAGGCGCATCCCGGCGCCCTTTGGGCGGCGGGATCACCGTGACGATCTGCTCGAGCAGGTCCTCGATACCGATCCCCTTCTTCGCGCTGATGTGCAGCGCGTCACGCGCATCGATACCGATAATCTCCTCGATCTCTTTCGCGACGCGCTCGGGCTCGGCTGCCGGCAGATCGATCTTGTTGATGACCGGGAGAACATCGAGACCCTGATCAATGGCGGTATAGCAATTCGCGACGCTTTGCGCCTCGACACCTTGCGCCGCGTCAACGACGAGCAACGCTCCTTCGCATGCCGCTAAAGATCGAGAGACCTCGTACGAAAAGTCGACATGCCCGGGCGTATCGATGAAATTTAGCTGGTATTCCAGGCCATCCCGAGCCTGGTATCGCAAACGCACGCTCTGCGCCTTGATGGTAATCCCGCGCTCGCGCTCCAGATCCATCGAATCGAGCACCTGATTACCCATCTCTCGGTCGCTCAAGCCCCCGCAGAGCTGAATCAGCCGATCCGCGAGCGTCGACTTGCCGTGATCTATATGCGCGATGATCGAGAAATTGCGGATCCTCTCGATCGGCTGCTCCCGGCCGGTGATTGGGTTGCGCTCAGCCATTTGCGGATGCCAGATACGCTTCGATCGCCGCAGCGTCCAAGGGAAGAGCCGGAAGCTCCTGACCATCGCCGACGAGCACGGGAATCCGCAACCCATACTGTTTCTTCAGGGCCAGATCGGCATCAATATCGATGATCTCGAGTCTCGCTCGCCCGCGTATGATCGGAGCCAGCGCCTCGGCAAGTTCCTCGCACAGGTGGCAACCGGGCCGACTGTATAGCTGCAGGGATTTCATCTGCTGGCCGCGACTCGCAGCGCCGTTGTAGGCAACCCCCGCCAGCGGTGCCGAGTGGACCGCAGCAACAACACAGCCGTACCGAGGCCGGAAACACCGCCGACCAGACAGCCAAGGTCACCGAAACCCGCCGCCGCGCCGAGTGCTGCGCCGATGACCGTCAGAGCCCAGGGGACGCCATGCAGCCAGGCGGCGGCGCGCAGCACGTCGGCGACGGGAGTCGAGACGAGGACTTCTGTACCTGCCGGAACTCCCACTCGTTGCGCGAGCTCCAGGTCGAGCGCACCCGGCTCGGGCGACAGCAGTCTGCCGCATCCACATCCCGGGCAGGCAGCCGCGCCAATGAGCTTCAGCGACAGCCGCCCGTCTGAATGCGCCGCAAGCACTCTGGCTCTCGCAACCAGGCTATCCGTCATGAGGTTCTATGTTTCGGAGGAATTTGTCGGGTAAGGCGCCTGCGGGATCGGCCTACTCATCTCGCAACGACTTGGCAATCGATTCGACGGTCCGCCGCGGGACTTCGCCAACCGCCGTTACCTGCCTGCCGTTGATGCTCAACGAGAAAGCATTCGCGGTCCCAAGTCGGGAGAATCCCGAGGCAATATCAGGTGAACTCTTGGGATCCTCGACGAAGACCGACACGGTAGCCAGTCCATCGGAGTAGACCAAATGATCGACTGGGTACAAGGACCCAGCCATCGGACCCTTAGTCGCAGCCGAAAGCTGAAATCCACTCGGCAACTCACTCGCGACCAAATTCATCTTCCCCTGACCCTGACCGGCAAGCGCGGGCGGACGAAACAGCTTGAATCCCTCGGTATTTATCGTCGGCTCGAACTCACTCTTCGGGATGAACTCGGGCAGCTCGATCCGAGTGAACAGCACC
>JAHEEM010000316.1 GCA_024640695.1 Rhodospirillaceae bacterium
CACCGCGGCAACGATCTCCGGATACGTCGCGCAGCGACATAGGTTACCGGAAAGGTAGTGGCGAATTTCCTCGTCGGTTGGATCCGGATGCTCAGCGAGCAACTGCCGGACCATCAATATAAACCCAGGCGTGCAGAATCCGCATTGAAACGCGCCGACCTCGATGAAGGCCTGCTGGACGGCATCGAGGCCGCCGCCGTCGGCTGGCTGCTCTATCGTCTGGACGTCGGCACCGTCGACGAGGAGCGCGAGGTACAAGCAGCCGGTGACTGCGCGTCCATCGACGATCACCGTGCAGCAACCGCAGAGCCCCTGGCTGCAACTCTCGCGCGCACCGTTGAGCCCGAAACAATTCTGCAGCAGCTCGACCAGGTTCCACTGCGATTGCACGGCTGCCGTGACCGGCTCGCCGTTCAACGTGAAGCTGATCGTGCGATCGGTGCCACTCATGCCGAGTCCTCGTCCGGCAACGGATCGTCTTGTTGCTCGCGTATCGCGCGGTAGACGGCCTCAGCGTTCAGCGGCAACGCGGTCAGGCGCACGCCGATCGCGTCTTCAATCGCATTGGCGATCGCCGGGGACACGCCGAACGTGCCCGACTCGCCGACGCCCTTCGCGCCAAAAGGACCACCGACCTCCTCGGAATCGACGATCTCGTTCTCGATCGTAGCGGTCACGTCGAACAGGCCCGGAATACGGTAGTTCGCGAGTCCGACGTTCGTGCACTGCCCGTCGACGAACTGCAATCCCTCACTCATCGTGAAGCCGAGCTGCATGATCGCCGCGCCCGACAGCTGCGTCTCAACGACGCGCGGGTTGATCGCCGTGCCGAGGTCCGCAACCGTCACGAGCCGCGTGACGCGCACCTTGCCAGTCTCCGTATCGACCTCGACGTCGACGCCCGTTGCCCCGACCATCCAGAACGGCGTGACGTTGTCAGATTGGCCGGTGTCGTAATTCGGCGGCGTGTAGTCCGGGATGAACGTCCCGGTGCCGATGACGTTGCCAGCCTGCATGCCGTATGTCTTCTTGAATATTTCCCTGATCGGCGTTTCCGCCGTCAGCTCGACAGCCTGCGCCATCGCCGCCAGCTTGTCCCGCGCATCCTCGGCAGCGCGCTTCACAGCGTTGCCCATGTGGTACGTCGAGCGCGAGCCGAGTGTTGCCATGTCGTACGGCGTCACGTCGGTGTCCGGGTGCACGACAGTGACTTTGTCGATCGGCAGCGCTAAAACCTCAGCGACGATTTGCGCCATCGCGGTGTCCGAGCCCTGACCCATGTCGACAGTGCTGCAGTGAAGCGCACAGCTACCGTCGGCATAGACATTGACGATCGCGACCGACGTCGTCGGTGAGATGCTTGCCTTGAAGCCAATCGCGATACCGCGGCCCCGCTTGACGGCGCCGTCGCCGCGCTCGAATGGCTCGCCCCAACCGATGCGCTCGGCAGCGCGCTCGAGCACCGTATCGGTGGCCGCATGCTTGACGATCGTGCCGGTCGCCTGCGGCCGGCCGTTCTTCAAGAGATTCCTGCGGCGAAAGGCGAGCGGATCGATGTCCATCGCCCGCGCGATCATGTCGGTGTGACTCTCGTACGCCCAGACGAGCTGCGGAATGCCGAAGCCGCGCAGCGCACCTGCCGGCGGCAGGTTCGTGTAGAGCGCGTAGGAATCGATTTGGACGTTGTCGATATCGTACGGACCCGGCGCCGTGAATCCCGACTTCTGCGTGACGCGCGGGCCGATGTCGGCGTAGGCACCGCCGTTCCAAAAGATCTCGCACTGCCGCGCCGTGATCTTGCCGTCCTTCGTCACGCCACTCTTGATACGCGCCGTCGTCGCATGCCGCGTAATCATGTAGAACTGCTCTTCCATCGTCAGCGCGATCTTGACCGGGCGTGCGGTCATCAGCGCGAGTGCCGTGACGAGCGCTTCGAGCTTGATGTAGAGCTTTGCGCCGAAGCCGCCACCGAGATAAGGCACTTTGACGCGGACCTTGTTCTCCGGCCAGCCGAGAAGGCGGGCGATCTCGATGCGCACGAACGACGGGCTCTGGCTCGCGGTATGAATCGTTAGCCTCGAGTCGCCGGGCTCGGCGATAGAGGCGAACGGCTCGAGCGGCACGTGCATGACCGGCGGCGTTTGAAACGTGTGGTCGAACACGTGGTCAGCGGCCTCGAAAGCCGCCTCGACGTCGCCGCGCCGCAGGTGATAGTCGAGCGCGACGTTCGTATCCGTGCGTCCTTCGAGATGCTTCAAGTCGGCGAACGTGCCGGCCGGCTTCAGCTTCTCGTGCACGACGGCTTTCGACGTCATCGCCTCGACCTCGTCGAACACGGCAGGCAGCTCTTCGTAGTCGACGACGATACGACTCGCGGCCTCCTCGGCCACGTGCGGATCGGCCGCGAGCACGACGGCAATCGGCTCGCCGAAGTGGCGCACTCGATCGATCGCGAGTATCGGTTGATCGTGGAACGCGGGCCCGTAGTGGGGATCGGGGATGACTTTACGGATGTCGTCGGCGACGACGACGCGGTGCACGCCCTCGACGGCCTCGGCGGCCGTCGTGTCGATGCTGCGTATACGCGCATGCGCAAACACGCTGCGATGAATCTTGCCGTAGAGCATGCCCGGCAGGCGCAGGTTGTGCGTATAGTCGGCGCGGCCCGTGACTTTCGCGGTCGCCTCGAGGCGCGGTATCGAGCGTCCGACCATCGATGATTGCGTCGCGGCCGTCGTCATCGGTCGTCGCTCCCCTTCTGACTCAATGCGGCGCGCACGGCGCGCGGCACGTAGACACGAATAAGCTCGCGCTTGTACGCCGCCGAGCCATGCTCGTCACCGATCAGATCGACCGTGGACGTCGCGGCATCGCCGACCTCGCGCAACAGATTGTCGTCGACGGTCTTGTCGCTGAGTGCGGCCTCGGCAGCAGCCAGTCGCGTCGGCACGTCGGTCGCAGCACCAATGACGATACGCGCGTCGCGCACGTGTTGGCCGTCAGTGTCGAGCACGACTGCGACGCCCAATGCAGGCCAATCATCGGCGGAGCGCATCGTGCACTTCAAATAGGCAGCACCCCGGTCGCCTTGCTCGGGGATGCTGACTTCTGCAATGAGCTCCCCTTTGCGCAGCGTCGTTTGTAGATATCCCGCATAGAGCTCTTCGATCG
>JAHEEM010000103.1 GCA_024640695.1 Rhodospirillaceae bacterium
ATCGTAGAGATACGGAAAAACGTAGCCGAAATTTCGGACCTCCTCGCGCATATGCTCGGGTGCATCCGCCGGATGCGCCTCGACGTCGTTCGCGGTGATCGCTACCATCGCAACGTTCTTGGCGGTGCAATCACGACCGAACGCAGCAAGCTCCTTGCGCAGGTGCTTTACGAATGGGCAGTGGTTGCAGATAAAGGCAACGACGAGCGCATCGGCATCGGCGAAGTCCGCGAGCCGATAATGCTTCCCGTCCGGGTCGGGCAGGTCGAAATCAGGCGCGGGCGTGCCCAGCTCGAGCATGGTCGACTTAGTTGCTGTCATCAGATTGGCTCACTGTGATTCTTCTGGAGGATGAATAGTGCCACTCACGGGGCGGCGATTCGACTTCGCGCCAGCCGCTTATCGTTCAGCGCATGCACGCCGGGCGGGCCCCGTCAGCCTAGGGCCGTCGGTCTTGGCGATCCGGACCAGGCCAGAGAAACCCGCGCTCTTGACGTGTAACCGGTGTTCGTTTCCCTGCCGCGGCACCCGAGCAAAATACGTTTCAACTCGGTGACGAGAGCGGCAGCGAAGTTACCCGGCACGAGTATCCATCGAGCCGATCGCACCCTCTGGTTTCAATACATTCGAAGCTCAGCGCGAGCCCTGGAAGCGCTTTCAGCAACTTGGTGCGCGAATAGCAAGAAGCCATTCTGAGCCAGCGAGACGCAGAATGGCTTCCTGTCAAATATACTAAAGGATCTGCCGCTTAGTACTTGTACTCGATCGACACGGCCGTGAATGTGTCGGTCTTCTCGGTGCCTGGCAGCACGTCGGAGTTGTTCCTTATGGTATACGAGACGACAATCGCGAGGTTTTCTCGAATATCAGCGCTCAGACTCGACGTCGCCTGGAGGTAAGTGTTGTCGGAACCGCTTTCGATCGCGAGTGTCTGTTCGAACCGCGAGGTCTCACTAATAGTCCATCGATAGTCACCGCTGAGACGCAGAATGCCCTCGCTGTTGCTCGTGCCGTCGCGCAGATCCGCCTGTCGCGCACCGACACCGACTTCACCGCTGAGCTCATGGCGCTCGGTGCTAATCAAGCGCCGGCCGTAGCCCACCGCCTCTCTGACCTGCTGATCGTAAGCGCTGAATTTGTCTTTGTTCCATGCGAACAAGCCATACCAGTAAGCTATCTCGCTAATATCGTAATCGCTTTTCCACGCCAAGCCATAGGCTTCGGCGGTCGTGACGTTGGACGTGCTCGATCGAACGGCCAATCCATCGAACCGATGGTGCCATGGAGCGTAGTTCCAGCCCATGGCGAAGTTCATATTCAGACTGTCGGTCTCGGAGTTGCCGGTCGTGGCCAGATAGCCGAGCCCCGCGCGGCCCGAGAAACCTTCCTCGTCCTGAGCAAGTCCGGGGGCGGAAGCAAGCACCAACGACGCGAGCACCAAGAATCTGCAATCAAACATTACGTTATTCTCCTACAAGAGTTTTTGAGATTATGCCGAGGGGGTCGGGAGACCGCTACTAGTTCAGTTCCAGACTCGCGCGGTAGTTCGCCACGGATTTCCTATTCCCTGAATTAAATCTGGCTGACCTGCAGCGACTCCATGCCCTCGGCGAACGCACGCCAGAAACCGCGGTCACCACCGAACTGCTGCACGAGGTCGACGTTCTTGAGGTTTTCCAACCACGCATTCGGCACCGGCACTCCCATCACACTGACACTACGCAAGGCGACGACGGGCCGATTATTCTCGAAGGCGAGCTCAAGACCCGCGTCGATGCGAATCGTCCTGCCACCGATGCCTTCGATACTGTCGATATTTGCCATGAATACTGTCTCACCACTATTGCTTAGGATGAGCTATTAGCTAAGTCTGCGGATCGCAAGTATAGCGACTCGAAGCAGATCGTTTAAAGGGAAGCCTTCCGCAGGCCATGCCCCGCAGCGGATTCACCTGAGTCTTTCTTCCACAATGGCGCGCGCACTCGAGGCGCGGGCGCCCTCATATATAATCTAGCCCCAATCCGGAGATTGTCCATGCAGGACTTCGAAAAACTCGGCGCGTTCTACCTCGGCAAGCGCTTCGATGAGCCGGACGGCGAGCTAACCGACGAGATCATACTCTACGACTCGAAGGACCTGACGACGCATGCGGTCATCATTGGCATGACCGGCAGCGGCAAGACCGGGCTCGGCATCGGTTTAATCGAGGAAGCTGCGCTCGATCACGTGCCGGTAATCGCAATCGACCCCAAGGGCGATCTCGGCAACCTATTGCTGAGCTTTCCGAAGCTGCGGCCCAACGACTTCGAGCCGTGGGTGGATCCGCGCGCTGCCGCCGAGGCGGGGCAGACCATGCCGGAGTTCGCAGCCGCTACCGCTTCGCTGTGGAAGAGCGGCCTCGCCGAGTGGGGCCAGACGCCAGCGCGCATTGCAAGCTTTCGACAGGCTGCCGATCTCGCGCTCTACACGCCGGGTAGCTCGGCCGGTGCGCCCCTGTCGGTTCTTAAAGAGTTCAGCGCGCCGCCGCCGGAGCTCGTCGCCGATCAGGATCTCTGCCGGGAGCGGCTCCTCGGCACCGTCAACAGCCTCATGATATTGCTCGGTATCGATGCAGACCCTGTAACCAGCCGGGAGCACATTCTGGTATCGACCGTATTGGACAAAACTTGGTCGCAAGGTGCGAGCCTGGACCTGCCGCAGCTCATCGGCGCGATCCAGAACCCGGGCTTCGACCGGATCGGAATCATGGACCTCGACACCTTCTATCCAGCCAAAGAGAGATTCTCGCTCGCGATGCGCTTGAATAACCTGCTCGCCGCGCCAGGTTTCGAGTCATGGATGCAGGGCGAGCCGCTCAACGTCGGGAATTTGCTCTACACAGCCGCGGGCCAGCCGCGCGTGTCGGTACTGTCGATCGCGCATCTCGACGATGCACAGCGCATGTTTTTCGTAACGATGCTGCTCAGCGAATTCATCACCTGGATGCGCCGCCAGCCCGGCAGCTCCTCCTTGCGCGCCGTCCTCTATATGGATGAGATCTTCGGCTACATGCCGCCGGTGGCGAATCCGCCTTCCAAGCGGTTGCTCCTTACGCTGCTTAAGCAGGCCCGCGCATACGGCGTCGGCCTCGTGCTCGCCACCCAGAATCCCGTCGACCTCGATTACAAGGGCTTATCGAACACCGGCACCTGGTTCATCGGCCGCCTGCAGACGGAGCGCGACAAAGCTCGAGTCAGCGACGGCCTGCAGGGCGCTGCCGGCAGCGATCACCTCAATCCACAGGCGCTGGAGAGGACGCTTTCCGGCCTCGGCAAGCGGCGATTCCTGCTCCACAACGTCCATGAGCACGAGCCGGTGATCTTCCAAACGCGCTGGGTCATGTCCTACCTCGCCGGGCCGCTGACGCGCGATCAGATCAAGCACCTGGCGGGAGATCACGCCGAGACAGCGGCTGCCGCGCCTGACACGGCAGCGGTGAGCGCGAACGCTGTGCGGACGGCAAAGACGCCGCCCTTGCTGCCGCCCGGGATCAAGCCGCTCTATCTGCCCTTGGCGGCGCTGCCCGGCGACAACGGGCGGCTCGTTTACCGGCCTAAGCTTATCGCCGCCGCGAACGTCAATTACTCGAACGCGCGACTCAACGTCAACGAACAACGTTCGCTGATGCTCGCCGTGGAACCGGCCAACGGACCCGTCAGCATCGACTGGAACGATGCGACAGAGCTCGACCTCGAGCCGGCCGACCTCGATCTCAAGCCCGAACCGGGCGCCGAGTTCGTCACCTGCCCCGCGACTCTGTCGAAGCCGGCGAATTATCAAGCATGGGAGCGAGACCTAAAACGCTGGCTGCGAATCGAACGTCCGCTGGTAATGTTCCGCAGCAACGCGCTCAAGGAATACTCGCAACCCGGTGAGAGCGAGCGGGATTTTCGCATTCGTTTGCAACAGCTCGCCAACGAGGCACGAGATCGCAAAATCGCGCAGCTGCGCAAGCGCTATGACGCGAAGATCGTGCGTCTCGAGGATCGCCTGCGTCGCGCCCAACAAGCCGTCGAGCGCGAGGCCGAGCAGGCGCGCGGCGCGCAACTGGACACAGCCATCTCCTTCGGGACGGCGGTGCTGGGAGCCGTGCTCGGACGTAAGCGAATATCAACGACGTCTGCATCCAGAGTCGGCTCAGCGGTGCGCAAAGCCGGCAGCGCACGCAAGCAAGCAGGCGATGTGCGCCGCGCGCAAGAGACCGTGGAGTCGGTGCAGGCCAAGCTCGAGGAGCTCCAGCTTGCCTTCGATGACGAGGTCGATCAGCTTGATGCAGCCTATGACGCGCAGTCGGAGGAGCTCGACGAAACGCTCGTGAAGCCCAAGAGTACCGATATAGAGGTGGCCTTCGTCAGTCTCGGCTGGGAGCCGTCTGTCCTGAGTGCGTAGCCGCGCAACTCCGCGAATGCGGCAACCGGAACGGCCGAGGATCCGCCCAATCACCTAGCCTCGGCGCATGCTGTCTGCCTGATAAGCTCTGCGATCTAATGGATCTCGCGCAGATAGATCTGTCTGCCGTCGCCGCCGCCGCAGATACCGAAGCTTGCCTGTCCAACCGGATTCTCATCACCCAAGCTCGCAGCGTCCCAGTCCAAGTGCAGAGGACCGAATACCGTGCTCGTGCACTGTGCTTACACGTCGAAACCACTCGCCCCGCTCTCGCTGCAATTCAGGGCCTGCGCAGCCCGCAGAGCCGTTCCGAATTAGCAGAGGAGCGGATTCGGAACGACAACCGTAGCGGGCTGTCCCGGCAGCAGAGGCGGGCCTGCCACAGCTGCAGTAGCCTCGTTATACGTTACCGTGCACGTCGCGGCCGCGCCGGTCTTCGTGAACACGCCCGTCCCGGCGTGATAAATAAAACCGGAAATGTCGGCGAGCGTATCGTCGATCGTTGTGCGGTCGGGATATCCGTTCACCACCGTGATCGTTGTGCCTTCCATGATGACCGTAGCTGGCCGGCCCTGAGCCAGCCAGAGTGCGTGTGCTAGCGCAGCACCTGAGCGAATACTTCCGGCCAAGCTATGCGTGGCGGCTGACCGGGCTTCAGCCTCGATCGAAGCAAAACGTGGTAGCGCAAATGCCGCAAGAATCCCCAGGGTCGCGATGACCACGACCAATTCGATGAGGCTAAAACCACCCCGCTTCGGCAATCTATTCATGTGAAAGCTCTCCAAGCTCATTCAGTAATATCCGGAGAAGTTCGGCGCAACCTTGCGGAAGCCGCAAACTTAAGATGCAGTGTATTGACAAAATACCGCGGTCACTGTGACCAAATACTCAACGTGACAGGGCGCATGGAGCTCTCAAATTGCCCAGCAGCGGGCCGCCGGAAGCCAGCGACTTAGGCCGGCGACCGAGGATTCCTGGGGCGGCCCCGGCCTCGTGTTGAGGCTCTTCAGGACGCTATCTTCCAGCCGAGCACACCCTAGGAGCCGCGGCGCTTAGGCACCCCGGCGCGGGCCTGACCCGGTTAACGCACTAGAATGTCGGTTCAGCGGTGACCCGGAAGGAGTTTCTTGTGCACAAGATCGGAGTGGCGCTCGGCGGCGGTGGCGCGAGAGGCTTGGCACATATCATCATGCTCGAGGTGCTGGATGAGCTCGGCATCAAGCCGCATGCGATGGCCGGCACCAGTATCGGCGCGATCATCGGCGTGCTCTATGCCGGCGGCCTTTCAGCGGCCGAGATTCGTAAAGAGACCGAATATTTGACTGCCCTGCCCGAGTCCTTCGAAGAGGCAATCAAAGAAAAACGTCTGTTCGGCTGGCTAGACTTTATCGATCTAAGAATCGGCCATAGCGGCTTATTCAAGATCGACAAATTTCTCGATCATATCGAAGAGACGCTCGGCTACTCGCGGCTGGAGGATTTGCCAATTCCCCTCAAAGTCGTGGCCACCGATTTTTGGGCCCACGAAGAGCTCGTGCTCGAATCCGGACCGATCGAGGAGGCTGTCGCAGCAAGCTTCGCAATTCCGGGCATCTTTAAACCTGTAGTGCAGAACGGCCGCGTACTCATTGATGGCAGTATCGTCAACCCGGTGCCCTACGATCTGCTGCAGGATGAGTGCGACATCGTCGTCGCGATCGACGTGATTACACCTCGGCGACAGACGAGCGAGCTCATTCCGTCATTCACGGACACGCTGTTCAGCACGTTTCAGATCGCCGAGAAAACGATCGTACGTGAGAAGATCAAGAACAGTCCGCCAACGATCTACATCGAGCCTAAAATCGAGGACGTGCTCGCGCTGGAGTTTCACAAAGCTGGGCAGATCTACCGGCAGTCGCAGACTGCGAAAAAGCAGCTGGCGGATAAGCTCAAGCGTCTGCTCAAATAGACCTTAGTGCAACGCTCGGCGATAGTCGCAGCCATTGAGTGTTAGCTGCGTCGCGTTTAACCACGCGTTTTACCGGAAACGTAGGACAGATTCACAGGCCCAGTGGCGGGCGCGCCGCTCAGCTGGCGGTCTCGCTGACACGGCCGCGATCGTGCCTAGATCGGCACCTGGACTTGAGCTAGGCTCGACGCAGAATTCCATCCAGTCTCGCACCTCTAACTAGATAATCAGGAGCCAAGACATGACCCGAAGCACGCAAGGCCGCCTCGCGGCCATCGCTCTAGTCCTTACGAGTTTCGTTTACAGCGCAGCGTTGCTCGCTCAAGGCGCACCGCGAATCTCGATATCGCCGTCTGTGTTCAAGGTCGAATGGGTGCCCATCAATGGCAACACCGACCAGGTCCCGATTGCACAGGGAAACGTCGCTGACACGAACGTGCAGGTCCATTGGTATGGTGATGCAGCCCAACACCTGCTGACCTCGGGCTCACCGGATAATCCGGGCCGGCCGTTCAGCGTATGGTCGGGCGAGTGCGACGGGCCATTCGCGATCACGTTTAGTCAAAAAGACCACTACGTCGATCTGACCGGGCTTGCGAAAATGCGCTGGGTCGTCAAAACCTCCGGCTTTCATGCCGTGCGCCCGGTGATCAAGCTCGCTGATGGCACGATGCTCGTCGGCAACCTCGCCGCCACATCGCCGCCGATGATGACACAGCTTGAGTTCACGTTCGCGGGCGTGCGCTGGGTTCAGCTCGACCCAGAACGCGTCGTCACGCTCGCCGACGGCGCAAATTCGAGCGGTGAAATTTGGGTCGAGACCCCGGACTTGAGCAAGGTCGATGAGATCGGATTTGCGGACCTGATGCCCGCCAGCGGCCACGGCGCCGGCGGATTCATCCATCTTGGCAACATCGAGGTCTTTGGCAAGGCCGTGCCGCGAGGCAACGGGCCGACCTGAGCTTGTATCTCATCGAGCAAGAAGGCCGGGGGTCACTTCCCGGCCTTTTTCGTTCTGCTGCCGCTGCGGCTGGCACAGTAGCTATTAGAAGCGGAGCTGGAATTGCGATTCGAGTCGCGGTTACACGCGACTCCTACTCCTCCGATGCGGCCGTCGGATCGCTCGCCGCCTGCAGTAGAAGCTTGTCCAGGTGATTGGCGAACGCCTGCCGGTCGGCCTGACTCAGCACGGGCGGCCCCCCGGTATTGATGCCGCTGGCCCGCATCGTATCCATAAAATCGCGCATCGTCAGGCGTGCCTTGATGTCGTCGATCGAATACAACTCACCGCGTGGATTCAGCGCATGGCCGCCTTTCTCGAGCACCTCTGCCGCCAATGGAATATCGGCAGTGATCACTAGATCACCGGCGTTGAGCCGCTTGACGATTTCCGCATCGGCGACATCGAAGCCGTGCGCCACCTGCAATCTATCGACGTAGCGCGACGGCGGCACACGCATCGAGTGATTCGCGACAAGCGTCAGCTGCGTTCGGGTGCGCTCTGCCGCGCGAAATAAGATTTCTTTGATGACCGCCGGGCACGCATCTGCATCCACCCAGATCTTCATGCCGAACCACGAAGCTCATCGATCGCACCAATACTTGACACCCATCTCATCGAGAAACGACTCCGCACCGCTGCCTTGCAGCATGGCCAAGGTCGCGAGCATACCAGCCTCCGTGCAGGTATCGGCCGCCACGGTCACCGAATGTGCGGCCCCGGCAACCGGCCAGCCCGTGCGGGCATCGAGGATGTGGCCGAAACGTACGCCGTCGTGGATCACGAAGCGCTTCGTGTCACCACTCGTCGCGAGGCCGCCCTGGCGCAGCAGAATTAGACGAGCGGCATGGCCATCTCGGTCGGACGCCTCGATGCCCACTTTCCAGGGCTCCCCGTCGCTGCGCGGCCGCGTGACGGCCAGGTCGCCGCCGAAGTTGATCAGGCAGCTCGACTCGCTGCGCCCGGCAGCCAGCCGTGCGGCGCGGTCCACGGCGTATTCCTTGCCGATTCCGCCGAAATCGATCTGCATACCGGGCCGCAACGTCAGGGTCGGGCTGTCCCAGCGCACCTCGGCCCAGCCGACGAGCTCGAGCAGCTCGGCAACTGTGTCCTTGTTGGGCACGCGATTCCCGCCGTCGAAGCTCCAAGCCTTGCGCAGCACACCCGAGGTGATGTCGAACGCGCCCTCACTCATCTGGAAGACCTGGTCGGCGAAATCGATGAGTTGCGCCGTTTCCGGATCGACCTCGACGGGCTCGCCTTCCGCGCGATTAATTCGGTCGACGATGTTGCCGACAATGTAGCGCGAGAACTTTGCCTCGATCCGGGCGGCCTCCGCCGAGGCAATTTCTAGCAACTCCCGCGCGACCGGCTCGTCATCGGTTTCCGTCAATACCTCGCACGGGCTCGCCATGGCCCGGAAGCGGCCAGTCCAATAGCCGTCGGCCTGGACTAAGAAAAGCCCATCTCCGGGCATACGCGTCACCTATCACTACCGGCCACCCAACGCGAAGTTATAACTCATCTGGAAGATGACCGCAGTCAGGTCGGGATAGACGTCACTGCCAGCCCCGGCGCCGGTTGTGGTGTAGGACTCCAGGCGCGCGCTCCACTCATTCCGATTGGCGAGCAGCCGGCCATACTTGATACCAACGGTCACCGCGTCGAACTCGCCGAGCCTATAGTCCGCGGATACATATCGTGGCAAAGGGTCACCATCGAGCAAGGCCGTTGTGTAGAACTCCGCGGCTGACTGCGTATAGAAACGCACGTGCGGCTCGATATAGCTTGCGGCCGGCAAGTCCCAGCGATAGCGGAGTTCAGTCGTATGCGATGCGACGTCCCAATCGTCGGTCATGTAACGATACGAGAAGTCCAGCGTGCCCGCGTCGAACCGATATTTGAGCTTGCCGAACAAACTCTGCTTCTGCCGCGAGTCGGGCCGGCTTTCATACAAATATGCGTTAAGGCCATCGGGGCCCGCTACGGGCGCACCGGTTCCGGGATCGATCACCGAGACGATCTTGTAGGGGTCGTTGAGATACCCGCTCGAATCGCTGAGCGAATAATTGAACTGCACGACCATGCGCCGGCTGAGCACCTGCGAAATACCCAGGAGCAGATCTGTCGTGTCCTTGCTGTCGGATCCGAGCTTGCTGGAAAGGATATCCTCGCCGCGCATGAACGAGAACGGAATCGGCGCCCCACCGACCGGGTCGATGTCATCCGAGGCCATTGCGAGCCCGACGCTCAGCGTCGTGTTGTTCCGATTGAAGTCTCGCGCGACATTCGCGCTGAAGCCAAAGCTCGTGTAGTCGTATTCGTTCGAGAGGTTTACGCCGAGATCGATCGTAGATAGATCGCCGATCGGCTGTTGCCAATTGGCACTGATGGCGACGCGCGTATCGAGAAAACTGCTGTCGAGCGGCAGGGCGCCGGGCGCGATAACGTAGGAGCTTCCGCTAGACGGAGTCGTAAACGTCTGCGGGGTCACTGCGCGGAGCGCACCCGAGGGACTGGCGCCGGTCAGTGAATCGACCGCGATTTTGAGATTAAGAAAGTGCTCATCGCTGAACTCCCTGCGTATCAGCGCGTTGAGGCTGGCGTCTTGCACACGGCCATCCTGCTCGCCATAGAACAGCAGCGCCGTATTGAATTCCCAGGGCAGTGCTTCTTGCGCAGAGACCGGCGCGAGCGGCGCCGAGCCGAGCAACGAGCAGGTCGCCGCAGCCAGTGAATGCCGTAGCGCGGGCTTGGATTTCAGTTGCATCCGCAACCTCCTCCGCCGAAGCCCTGACCGCCGCTCGAGGCTTCCTTGCTGAAGTAGATGTGATCGTCGAGCCCGGCTTCGACCGGATCGCTGACGAGCTCCATGTCTGGACGCGCGAGCAAATCACGCTCCCAAGGCTCTACGCCCATGTTGGCGCAGCCGACCGAGAACGCCGCCCAGCACACGAGAATCAACGCTACTATTCGATGCATATTATTCGTCCGTCTAATTGGAAAGTGCTTTGGCGATAGACGCCTCATAGTTCTCGCGTTCATCACGCCTGAAGCCGATGTGACTGGCAATCACGTTACCGTCTCGATCGATCAAGAAGGAGCTGGGCATGCCGAGGACTTTGTACTTGGCGGCCATGGCGCCTTCGGGATCGTAGACGATCGGGAAACGTGCCGGAGTCTCCCGCAAAAAGTCCTCTGCCAAAGCACGCTCTTTGTCCACATTGACGCCGACGATGACGAGGCCCTGGTCGCTGTATTTGGCCATGACCTCATTGAGCCAGGGGAACGAGCGTCGGCACGGCGTGCACCACGACGCCCAGAAGTCGACCCAGACGATCTTGCCGCGGTAGGCTTCGAGATCGAGCGCATCCTGCGCGTACGCGGGCGCGCTCTGCAGCATCACGCCAACAAGCACCCAGAGCGCTGCTATCAGGCCCCACGCCTTTGACTGTCTATGAATCACATTCGTTCTCCCGCCATACAATATCGCTCAACTTGAACTCGACCCACTGAAGCCGAGAGAGCTCCGATTACAACAACAATGCATGCCCGACGACCGACATCTCAGCCCTACGGGTGTAAGACGCAGATGTCCGTGGAAATCATTCGTCGGCCGGTCAGGCCTCGGAATGTAAGAGATTGTGGTTATCA
>JAHEEM010000317.1 GCA_024640695.1 Rhodospirillaceae bacterium
ATTCGTCGGGTCGCAGGGTCCTATCGCGCGTTGCACTTACCTGAGGGCCTCTCAACATACTAAACGTGCTCCCTCTCATGCCGAGTGCGTACCCTCAATAGGTGAGGTCCGGCGACGGAGAGTGACCATGCGGTCAGGATCGCGGCGACCCGAAGCGTCGGGCCCGCCGACTTGAAAACCTTAATTGACAGCCTGAGTGTCTGGCTGTCCCATCTGTGACCGGTTCCATGCGCAGGAAATTGGCCCAGCGCAATCAACCCGGTCGGCGTACTATATCATAGGCGGGTAAAGGCTCAATTCATTGCAACGTCTAACTTCCAAGTCGGCCGCTCCGGCGGCTTATACCACCGAAGTCGATTCCGAGTCCGCCGGCCAGCGCCTGGATAACTTTCTCCTACGGGTGCTCAAGGGGGTTCCCCGCACCCATGTGTATCAGCTGATCCGTTCGGGCCAGGTGCGCGTCAATCGTGGCCGAGTTCGGGCTAGTTATCGGCTGGCCTGCGGCGATCTGGTAAGAGTTCCGCCGGTCGCTCAGCGAGCTCATCCTAAGGCGGCGACGGCCGAAACTGGGCTGCAATGGCTTGAGCAGCGCATTCTCTTCGAGGATACCCGGATTCTCGTTCTGGACAAGCCGGCGGGTATGGCGGTTCACGGCGGCAGTGGGATCAACCTCGGTTGCATCGAAGCACTGCGGTCGCTGCGTCCTAAACAGCCGGGCATGGATCTCGTGCATCGGCTTGACCGTGGGACGTCGGGCTGTCTGCTCGTCGCGAAACGGCGCAGTGCGTTGCGGTCACTGCACGCACTGCTTCGCGACGGGGGCATGGAAAAACGCTATCTCACGCTGTTGAAGGGCTCGTGGCGACGAGGCAGTCTTTCCGTCAGCGTTCCTCTGGCACGGGCGCGGCGCGGCGGTGAAACGATGGTGGAGGTTGCCGCGAGCGGCAAGCGAGCGCAGAGTGAGTTCAACGTCGTCGACAGCTACAGCGACCGCGCCACCCTCATGGATGTCAAAATTTCCACCGGGCGGACCCACCAGATCCGCGTTCATGCGGCGCATGTTGGCCATCCGGTCGCCGGCGATCCGCGTTATGGTGACCCAGAGTTCAACGCGTACATGCGCGAGATAGGCCTGAAGCGCATGTTTCTGCACGCCCATGCGCTGGGGTTTACCTGGCCCGACAGCGGCGAACGTTTCACCGTTGCCTCGCCCCTTCCCGATGATCTCCGCGGGGTTCTGGAGCGATTGGCGCAGGACGGTGTCGGTTGACGCGGGAAGCCAGCGAGTCGTCTGGGTCGGCTAGTATCCCTTCGGCGTGCCCCTGCTGGGCATGGACCCGCGGAGTAGCGACCGCTGGGTCTGATCCGCGTGCTGCTTACGGCGGGTCCGATTCCTGGCCGGGCACCTGCGGGCGCAGCGGGTCGAGGCCGATCTCGGCGAGCACCCGGCTGACCCAAATCAGCGGCAGGCCGATTAGCGCCGTCGGATCCCGAGAGTCGATGAACCCGAATAATGCGATGCCCAAGCCTTCGGCCTTGAAGCCGCCGGCACAGTCGAATGGCTGCTCCAGTTCCAGGTAGCGGGCGAGTTCAGCAAGCGGACGTCGTAGGAAGCGAACTTCGGTCGTATCCACATCGTGCCAGGCCGATCCCGAAGTCGTCTCGATAATCGTCGTAGCCGTGTGGAAGAAGACACTTTGTCCCTGGCAGGCCGCCAACTGCTCCAGCGCAGTCGGCAGGTTGCCGGGTTTGCGAAGGAGCTTGCCGCCCAAGGCTGCGGTTTGGTCTGCGGCCAGGATAACCGCCGATTGGCTTCCCCGCATCTGCGCCGCGCGTTCGGCTTTCTGCCGGGCTAGCCGCTGCGCCAGAGCCACAGCCGCTTCATTCTCGGTTGCCGACTCGTCGATGTCCGGGGCCAGGGTTTCGAAGGGTAGACTCAGGCGGGCGAGCAGCTCGCCGCGGTATCGGGAAGTCGAAGCCAGGATCAGTCGTTGCATGGAGGCCTGCTACGGGCGTGGGCGTAACATCGCGTTTTGACACAAGAAACCGTTGTACCTATCATAGATCGATTATGCCCGGCTCGCTGCAAGCTTGGTACGGCCTCCGAGAGCTGGAGGCGCTCGGCGAACGCGAGGCCAGTTTGCGCGGTGAAGTCGCGGTTGCGAAGCTTACCCGGCTCAGCCCGCTCGTGCACGCCGATCACGGCCGCAGCGTTGCCGCGCGGCTGAGTTTCAGCCGCGCGGCAGACAGTCGGGTGGCGATGGCTCTGTCCTTCCAGGTGACCTTGAGTCTGGTTTGTCAGCGGTGCTTGGGTGCCGTTGAATATCGGCTGGATGAGACGGTCAAGTGGCTTATCGCGGAGTCTAGTTCGACAGCCGCTACGGCACCGGATGAAAGCGAGTTGCTTGTGCTTGGGAGCGACAAGCTGCGACCGGTAGATTTGCTGGAAGATGAATTAATCGTGTCGTTGCCTCTGGTGCCGCGCCACGGAAGTATTGATGAGTGCGGACCGTTAGCCCAGAATCTCAAGCACGTCCTGCAGAGTCAGGACAGCGAGCTGGCGAGCCGGAGCTCGAAGTTTAGTTAGGAGAGTAGAACAATGGCTGTTCAGAAATCACGCAAGTCGCCCTCGAGACGTGGCATGCGTCGAGCGCATGATGCCCTGACGGGCCCCACGGTTTCGTCGGATCCCGTGACGGGCGAGATGCACCGGCGCCACCACATCACCGCTGAAGGGTTCTATCGCGGCCGCAAGGTTCTCGATATTCCCGAACCTCAAGAGACCGAAGAGTAGGGCGCAGATACTCGGGCGCCTTAACGCGACCTCTTCAACTTTCTTTGTTTCGATGTCTCGCAAGGTCACTATCGCCCTTGACGTCATGGGGGGCGACCACGGGCCAGCGGCGGTCATACCCGCCGCATTGGCGACTCTCGAACGAGACGAATCGGTTAGCTTCGTGCTCGTCGGCTTGCCGGAGGTTCTCGATCAGGCGCGCCGAGATAGCAAGGATTCCTACGGCAGCCGACTACAGTTCGTCGGCGCAACCGAGGTCGTGGCAATGGACGAGCTTCCGGCGGATGCATTGCGCCGGAAAAAGAACTCGTCGCTGCGGGTAATTATCGAGCAAGTCAAGAGCGGCGCAGCCGATGCGTGCGTGAGC
>JAHEEM010000318.1 GCA_024640695.1 Rhodospirillaceae bacterium
GCCTCGGTCAGGTAGCGGGCCAGCGTGTTGGCGCCCGTGCCGAGTCCCGGGAAATTCGGTGGCCAAGTCGTGACCATCTTCCATTGGAATTGTTCGGTGCTTCGGCTGGCTTGGGGTGTCCCGGTTTCAGGGCGCCCGCAGGCCGCCAGCGTCACGCTGGCGCCCAGGGCTTTGACTAGATCGCGCCTGCGGACCATAACGAGGACAGTTTACCTATCTGGGCGGTCCTAACGGCAGTATTTCGGTCGGCGCCGTGGCTTGACCAAATCGCAGGTTCTTGAGCGGGTGAGCCGCCTGAAACCTATGATCGGCGATTAAAAAACCACTAAGTTCCAATAAAAACCATTGTAGGATAATAAATATTCCACTTTAGTTTATTTTATCCCGTTTAAATTAACATTCATTTCCCACCAATCCATTATCTCGGTATTAGTTAAAAATATCCTCATAGAATCTGCCATTTATTGAGGATAAGTGGAATATTTATGGATATTAATCGAATGAATTGGAGTTAAAGTGGGTTTCAATTGTAACTATCCCTGTCTCAGATCGATGTCAGCGAGTAATGTCCCCCACGTTTACGCTTGCCCGTAAGGACCCTCTCCGCCACAGTTAGCCGATGATCGGGTTGTTGCAGCGCGTCAGCGAAGCGAGCGTGGAGGTCGACGGAGAGCAGGTCGCAGCCATCGATCGGGGCCTCCTCGTGCTCATCGGCGTCGAGCGCGGTGACGGTCCTGACCAGGTAACCCGGCTGGCTGAGCGGCTGCTCGCGTTCAGAGTATTCGAGGATGATGCTGGCCGCATGAATCTAAACGTCTGCGAGGCAGGCGGCGCATTGCTGCTCGTGCCGCAGTTCACCCTCGCAGCGGACACGGCGAAGGGCAATCGCCCGGGCTTCTCGCGCGCGGCCGAGCCGGCTCAGGGTCAGGCGCTATTTGCCGAGCTCGTGGAGGCTGTGAGCAACGCGGGTGTGCCGGTGTCAGCCGGCGTCTTTGGCGCGACGATGCGAGTGGGGCTCTGCAACGAGGGGCCTGCAACGTTCTGGCTACAGGCAACGCCTAAGGCGTAGAACGTATCGAACAGTCACGGACCAGCCGCGCGCCTGTCCGGATGGGCGCAGGCTCACGGTGAGCGCCGCGGACAACAGCCCGCTCTGCCGCAACGTTACCTAACATGCGCGTCACATCTACGCGATCGAGCGCATGCGCGGAGGGTTTTTCGCTGGGCCCTGAAATTGACGACCGACGCGCGATCCGCTGACCGAGGTTTGGCGTATCATTGACGGTTCGTACCCGCAATGGAGAAATGCAATGGGCTTAGGAGGGATCAGCATGTGGCAGCTGCTCATCATCCTGCTGATCGTCGTACTGATCTTTGGCACGAAACGGATCAGGACCATCGGAGGGGACCTGGGCGGAGCACTCAAGAGTTTCCGCAAAGCCATGGACAGCGACGACCAGGACGACGCTGAGGAAGCCGACCCCAAGCGTATCGAGGACGGCCAACCGGATGCCGAGTTCGCCGAGCACAAGGACACGAGCAAGAGCAGCTAATCGATGTTCGACGTCGGTTTCTGGGAGATAGTCTTAATCTTCGGGCTGGGTCTCATGATCCTGGGCCCGGAGAAGCTGCCGCGTGTCGCCGCGCAGCTCGGCCGTTGGGTTGGCCGCGCCCGCAGAACGGCGAGCCAGCTGCGTTATCAGCTCGAACGCGAGATCGACCTCGGTGACAAGCCGCAAACACGTTATACGCCGCCGCCAAAAGCGTCGCACGTCATGCCCCCACCCGGAAAGCAACCGGATCGTGCCGAGGGCGATGAGACCGCCGGCGAGGCATCACCAGCGGCTGACGCGCCGGAGCCAAACGACGCAGGTGCGAAAGAGGTTCCGCAAGGGTCCGATACTGGAACATGAGTCCCGAGAGTCCCGAACCCGAGGTCGGCGCGCCACCGCCGGAGTCTGAGGCGGAGAAGCTCGCCGAGGGCACACTCATTTCGCATCTCGTCGAGCTGCGCGCACGATTGCTGAAATCGGCGGCCGCGATACTTGTTCTGTTCGTCGGGCTCGTACCCTTTGCCGAGAGAATATTCACGGCTGTCGCGACGCCACTGATGGACCAGCTTCCCGAGGGAGCAACGATGATTGCAACGCAGGTTGCATCGCCGTTTCTTACCCCGTTCAAGATGACGCTATTCGTTGCGCTGTTTCTTGCGATGCCCGTCGTTCTGTACCAGCTATGGCAGTTCGTCGCTCCGGGTCTTTATCGGAATGAGAAGCGCTTTGCGATCCCGCTGCTGTTATCGAGCATCGTGCTCTTCTACGCGGGCGCGTCGTTCGCCTACTACGTCGTATTTCCTTTGATGTTCGGATTCTTTGCAGCCGCTGCGCCCGAAGGCGTGACAATGATGACTGACATCAGCTCGTATCTCGATTTCGTTCTGACATTGTTCTTTGCATTCGGCATTGCGTTCGAGGTGCCTATCGCTACTGTCATGCTCGTCTCGAGCGGCCTCGTCTCGATCAAGGCGCTGGGTAAAGCTCGCGCCTATGTCTTTCTCGGTGCTTTCGTCGCCGGTATGTTCCTGACGCCGCCCGATGCGATCTCCCAGACGCTGCTCGCCGTGCCGGTGTACCTGCTTTACGAGAGCGGCATCGTGCTATGCCGCATTCTCGGCGCAGAGCGCTCCGAGCCCCAGGAAGAAAGCAGCGCGAGCTAGCGTCTCTGTAGTCCCCGACAGGATCACCGATCGATGAGCAGCGTCGCCGGCAGCGTTGGATCAAACACTCGGTCCGAATTTTTCGGCCACCCACGCGGCCTGAGCACGCTGTTCTTCACCGAGATGTGGGAGCGCTTCAGCTACTACGGCATGCGCGCATTGCTCGTGCTGTTCATGGTCGATCAGATCGAGGACGGTGGACTCGGGTTTACCGATCAAACGGCAACGGCAATTTACGGCCTCTATACCGCGGCGGTCTATCTGATCGCGCTTCCAGGCGGTTGGGTCGCCGATCGGCTGATGGGTGCGCAGCGTGCTGTCTGACTCGGTGCAATTGTCATCATGTCGGGACATTTCGTGCTTGCGATTCCGGGCCTGGGCACGTTTTTTCTCGGCCTCATTCTCGTCGTGCTCGGTACTGGCTTACTGAAACCGAACATAAGC
>JAHEEM010000104.1 GCA_024640695.1 Rhodospirillaceae bacterium
CAGCCGTGTTCGAGATCGGGATGTGGTAGCTGCTGTGAACCTTCTTGACGCGTGTTTTCAGCGCGCCGCGCATCACGAGCCACATGACGATCTCCGTGCCTTGAGTGCCGCCAAGGCGCACGATGTCCTGGATCGAGAACCGCGCGAGATCTTCAGGCTCGTCGATGAGCTTCTCCATGCACAGCTGATCGAATTCCTTATTGATGAATCCTGCACGCGTACCGTCTAGCTGGTGGGACATCCCGCCGGTGCCGACCAGCACGACGCGGAGATCTTGCGGATAGGATTCGATCGCCGCACCGAGCGCTTTGCCGAATGCGAGGCAGCGCGACGGCCTCGGCATCGGATGCTGCACCGTGTTGATGTGAATCGGCACCGTCTTGATCGGCGGCGGATTATGATTCGGCCACAGCAAGCGCATCGGGTTGATGAACGCGTGATCGACGAGCATCTCTTGGCATGTTGCAAGGTCGAATTCCTGCTCGATCAGCGATTCGATGAGGTGCCAAGAGAGCTTCGGAATGCCTGTGTAAGGTGGAAAAGTCGGCAGGCCCCAGCCTTCGTCCTCACTGCGATACTCGGGCGCGGCGCCGACAGCGAACGTCGGCAGATTATCGAGGAAGAAATTCAAGCCGTGATCGTTGTAGATCACCACAGCGACGTCGGGTCGTGCAGAATTAAGCCACTTGTGGACTGCGCCATAGCCTTGGAAGAACGGCGCCCAATAGGGGTCGTCTTGAATTCCCTTGGAGATTGCGTTGCCGATGGCCGGAATATGCGAGGTCGTGATTCCGCCGATAATTCGCGCCATTTACTGTCCCCGTGCGACCAACATCGCTTTGAATTTCTTCAGCGGCATGCCGGTCTGTTGCGCACCGATATCCTGAACGTTGAGGCCGAAGATCCCGGCGAACTTCGCGAGGTAGTAGATGTTACCGCCCGCAGCGATGAGGTCGAGGACGTTACGTCGGCGCACGGCGTCGCGCTGCTGCTCGTTGAGGCCGAACTTCTCGCAGTAGCCCTCCTCATCACGCAGGAACGCGTCGCGGTTCTCCTGGCTGTTGAAGGAGAAGCACATCTTATTGAGCTCGTACCCCTTCATGGCTTCGTTGCCGTCGAAGATCGTGGTGCCGGGGATGTCCTGGGATCGGCTCGGCGCTGTCATCGTGGTTGCTCTCTATGGAAGCCGGACTTGGGTTGCAGCTGCTTGGGCGCATGCCGCAAGGTAGCTTCCGACGCTATTGGCAGGGGCCGGGGTCTTCAATAAGGGGATGCCGAAGCCCCAACAGAACTGCGGGGTTTCCGACCGCGCGCGACGGGGCGGCCCAGAGAGGCGGCGCAGCAGCGGACTCTGCGCCGTTCAGCTACGGTTAAGAAAAACCGGCCTAAGCTGAATGCCACAATGGGATAGCGAGAATTTCGATGAGCGAATGCAGCGAAGCTACCGGCAAGACGCCACTGATCGATCCCGACGAGCGGCGCTGGCTCGAGCGCAAAGCCGTGCAGCTTGCGCGCGAGCTCAACTGTCCGCTACCGGACGCGCTCGTGGCCGCGCGCTATGAGTTCGAGAGCCTTAGATCCCGGCCGAAAGCGCCAGTTATTCCGCTCGTCGGCCGAACGCGCGTTGGCCTCAGGCAGTCTCACGAAGCGAGCAGTTGAATTCCTTGAGCTGCTCGCCCGGCACCCAGACGAAGCTGCCGCGTAGCGTCGCAGGTCCAGTGAAGATCCGCGGGTCGGTTACGATCGCTTCATACTCGAGTGTGCGCTCGTCGTCGCTGAGCGTCATGCGCTCAATGATCTCGGCGTCCTCGCTGAACGGCGTGCCGAGATCGTCGACGTAGGCTGCGCTCACGCGCGTCGTCCTAACGACCAGCGTATTGCCCTCCCAGTGGCCTGTCGAGTAACCGAAATGGCTCGCCGGTATGCTCGAGGTGTCGCCGTCGGGCTGCATGTGGATGGTGCGTGAGCCATCCCACTCCTCGAGCTTGACGAAAATTGAGTCGCCCTGATCGACGAACTGAATCGGGTAAGGGCCGTCCATCATTGCCGGCATGCCGGGCGCCTCGCAGCGCAAGGCCGGGTCGTCGACGAGCGGATCCCAGTCGGCGCGCGCGGCCTGAGCGAATTCGGTCAGCGGCATATCCACTTCGAAGTTGACCTGCGGCAGAATCCAGACGCGGAAGATGCTATTGGCCTCTCGCTCCCCGGCGGTAACGGCCGCGCTCGAGAACGGCGCCGGCGGCACGCCGCGACCGATCTGCTGGGCGCGCTGCGGCCAGAGCGGCACCTCGGTGCCGTCGGCCAGGGTCATCGTGTAGGCGGCCATCGCCGGAAGCCCTTGGCGCGACAACGCACCGAGCAGCGTGACGCGATCGCCGACCGAGACGATAGAGCCGTCATAGCCGATACGCAGCAGGCTGTTGGGAGAGCCGGATTCCGCGGTCCAGGTCTCGCGCACACCGCTCTCGGACACGCGTTCTATCGTCAGCACGACGTGCGGGTTCTTCCAGAACACCTCGACGACCTCGCCCTCGATCGTGCCCATGTTGTTGCTGTCGTAGGCGACCGTCGTTGCATGGTGGGCGATAGCACTGGTCGAGGCCAAAGCGGCGAGACAACAAATAGCGATTCGGTTCATAGCGAGTTCCCTAGCGATTTTCGAGCACTGCGACGCGAAGCGGCGACCACGCCATGCCGTCCGGCGTGGCGTGTCCCGTCGCGAACGCACGCGGGGGCTGTCGTGTTTGATCGAGATCATATAAAAGAATCCGCCCGTCGGCACGCGTGCTGACAAAGGCGCTGCCGGCGATCGTCAGAAACCCGAATCCACCCGCTCCGACGCGCTCGCCCGGAATGCCGACTTCATCGAGAACGGCGCGCGTCGTGGCGTCGTAGATACGTATCCCGGACGCATCGGCATTGCCGTTGACCACGGCCATGCGTCCGCCGGGCAGGCTTGCCAGGCGTCGCGGCTGCGTGGCCGATGCGAAGGTCTGTAATATCGTCAGCGTCCGCGGGTCGATCACCGAGATCGTGTTGGCATCCTGGTTCAGCACCCAGACTTCGCCCGTGTCTGCGACGGCAATCGCCTCGGCGCCGGCGCCTGTCGGTATTACCGCCGGCGCGGTATTGTCGTCGACGCTCACGGCTGACACTGTGCCGCTAACTCGACCACCGACGTAGATGCGTTTCGCGTCCGGGCTCAAGGTAATCATGTGCCCCTCGCGTGCACCGTCGCCGATCGGAAACCGTCGCACGACCGTCCGGCTCATGACGTCAACGAGTGCGAGCTCGTCGGTGGTCTCGAGCGTGATGATGGCATGGCGGTTGTCCGGCAGGAATACCGAGTCGTGTGGCTTGGTGCCGGGGCCCATAGCGATGCTGCCCACGGCTCGCCCCTCGGGTATGTCGATGACAACGACGCGTTCGCCGGGCGATTCGAGGCCGTACTCCGCCGTCAGTGCGAGGCGGCCGTCGGGTGAGACGGCGATCTCGTGGGGCCATCCCGAGCCGATCGGTACGCGCGCGATCTCCCGGCCCGTCGGCAGATCGAACAGCGACACGCTGCCGGCCACGTCCTCGCGGTTGGCGACGAGCAGCGTGCCGTCCAGAGATTGCGCGCCGCTGGCCGTACAGACTGCGAGCAGGGCGGTTGCAAGCCAGCATTTAATTAATATGAAACGCGAGGAAGATCTTGTAAGCATATATTTTATATCGCTATTATTGCTTGCGGTCTCGCGCGCGCCTCAGAAGCGCAGACGCACGCCGGCACTCACGGCCGTTCCCCCCACGAGGAACCCTATGACTTCGGCATAGTTCTCATCAGTCACATTTTCGACCTGGCCGAAGAGCTCGATACCCTCGCTCCAGCGATACGTGCCGCTGATGTCGAGAACCTGATAGTCATCCAGAGGCACGCGGCCTGTGCCGAAAATCTCATCCACGGCGTCGCGGGAGATTCGCAGATTGGCCAGCAATCGGAGCTTCGAATCAACCGACACATAGCCTAAGCCGAAGTTAGCGGTCAGCTCGGGTCGGCGAATCCGCTGCAGGCCCTCGGAATTATTGGTTTCGTTTCTCGTGACGTTACCGAGCAAATTCCACCGTGGTCCCACCGGGATCTGTGCGGCCAGCTCGACACCCTTGGACTCGTTTATTCCAAGCGACTGCAGGTAGCCCGAGAACCCGCCGAGATCGAAGAAGATCTCGTCCTCGATCCGCTGGTCGAAATAGGTTGCTTCCAGTGACAGGCCGTCCTCGCGCGTAAAGGCGACCCCGATATCGAAACCGTCGCTCGACTCTTCTTTCAGGGCAATGTTTTGAGCCGGCGGAAAAGCAAACGGCCCGGCGTTGTAGGCGATCTCAGACAGGCTGGGCGCCCTGAAGCCAGATCCGTAACCCGCACGGTATTTGATCGTCGAGCCACTGGCGAGAGTCTGCAAATACGCTGCAGTCACTCGAACGCTGTCGTGTGTGCCGAAGTCGTCGTTGTAGTCGCGTCTGGCGCCCGCGGTCACGAAAAGCTCATTACTGAGCCGGCCTTGAGCTTCGAAGTAGACCGCGTCCTGATCACGGCTTAAGTCGTTGCCGTCGGTCGTTATGACGGCTTCAGTTTTTAGGTCGACTCCATAGACAAGCGTTGCCTGGTCAGTGGGCCGGAAGCTGCCCGTATACTCGATGCGTGATAGGGAGCCGCTCGTGCCGAAAGCCGCGATACCGTCGGCGAAGTTGTCTCGGTTGATGTCCGTCCTGGCATATGCGAACAGATGCGTGTAGTCGCCGGCGCTGTAATCTGCCGAGAGGCGAAACGTGGTCTGCTCGGTGTCCGCGACGCAGTCATGGGTTGTCGGGAATCCGCATGAATCGAACTCGGTTCGGGCGTCGACGTCGCGGGCTACGAGCTGTAGCCGGAAGTCATCGTTTAGATTCCATCCAAGCTTCGTATGTAGCGTCGTGTTGTCGTAGCCGTCGTCATCAACGAGTACGGTATCGGCTGCGCGCGAGTTGAATCCCTGTAGGCTGATATCGGCTATCGATACGAAGAAGTCGGCGCTCTCGGAGCCTCCATGGATATTCGCGTCGAGCTTCTGTGTTGCAAACTTGCCGAGCTCCAGATCGGCTTGAGCGCCGAGATCGCCTTCGCCGACGCGCGTCATGATGTTGACGATACCGCCTGCGTCAGCTCCGTAGATAAAGCCTTGTGGGCCGCGCAGAATCTCGACGCGCTGTATCTCGCTGGTCGTGACGAGATGCGAGAAATCCGGTCCGACCTGTGTGCCCGTAGGATCCGAGACCTCGATGCCGTCGATCATGACGAGCGTCCGATAGCCTTCTTCGCCGCGAATTCTTACCGAGGTTGCCTTACCTTGTCCGCCGGTGTTACTCACGCCGATGCCGGGTTGTGTTCGCAAAATGTCGGCCAGTGAATTGTAGCCTCTGAGCTCGATCTCATCGGCTCCAATGACCGAAATGGCGGTGCCCAACTCTCTCAAGGGCGTCGGAATTCGACTCGAGGTCACGACGATCTCCTCGAGCGGTATCTGCGCGGAGATGGCGTTGGTCTGCTGGCCGTTAGCGAGCAGCGGCCATGGACCGGCCAGAAGCGCGCCGGCAATGACAAGCGGTTTGGCCGACCTGAAATCGGTGGACATGCGGTAGGCTTCCCCTGGACTCGACCCCAGATCAGGCTTGTGCAGCGATCCGAGTCGAGCGATACGCGAAAGGATCATTATTAGACTTTAGGGGCATCCGTAACGCAACGGCGTCGCTGCGAAGGACGAGTGGCCGCGCTGGGCGGGAGCCGGCCGGAGCAAACACGGTGGCTGCTTGCCAGCGGACTCGGGCGAGCATGAGACCGACGATACTGCGTTTGAGATCAGGATACGGCGCCTCGATTCGGGCGTCTGGAGCGCAAGTGGGACGCTGATATTCGCCGGACTTGGCGCTGTTAACGGTTAATTAACCGTTGATAACTTTCTATTGATGCGTTGGGAAGGGATACTGCTAATCTATGCCGCTGCGGCAGGCTGGCGGGAGGCGCGGCTGGCCGAGAAGTCGATGCGGTTGCCGGGTGGGTAGGCGAAATACGCCAAGGAGATCGTGCAGATGATCCGACAGTTGCTAGGCCTCGCTCTTGTTTCTATTGGCCTGGCCGAGATCGCCCTGGCCCACAATCCAATCTGCGACTGCTTTGATAATGGCGATAACACCATTACCTGCGAGGGCGGTTACAGCGACGGCGGCACGGCCGTGGGCGTGCCGATGCGCGTGCTAGACGACGCCGGAAAAGTGTTGATCGAAGGGGTCATGAGCGATCGCAGCGACTTCACTTTCACGAAGCCCGACGTGGGCTTCCGCGTCGAGTTCGAGGGTGGCGACGGGCATGTCGTGCAGATCGATGGCCGCGATATTGAAGAGTAGTCAGCGCAACCACCCCATAGCGGTGCGGCGTTGGCTGCTGATGGTTTTCCTCGGCGCACTCTCTGCCGTGCCTGCCGAGGCGCATTTCCAGCTGCTGTACACGCCCGAGGCGGCGCTCCAGGAATCAGCGCAGGTGCCGCTCGCGCTGGTGTTCTCGCATCCGTTCAACAACGGTTACACGATGGACATGGGTAAGCCCGAGGCGTTTTATGTGATCAGCCAGCGCGGCTCCGAGGCGGAACGCAGAACCACTGACCTCGCGGAATACTTAGAGCCGGTCACCTGGGCGGGCGTCGACACGCAGGCTGCTGCGTATGTCGCACGTCCCCCGAGAAGCGTGACGCGCTCTCTGGGGGATTACACCTACGTGCTGCGGCCCGCGCCTTTCTATGAGTCGCAGGAAGACAAATACATCCAGCAGATCACGAAGACCGTAATCAACGTTGGCGGCTTGCCCGGTAGTTGGGATCAGCCGGTCGGCTTGCCGGTCGAGATCGTGCCGCTCGACAAACCCTACGCCAACTGGGTCGGAGGCGTGTTTCGTGCGGTCGTTGTCGCGAACGGTCAGCCGGTGCCGAACGCCGAGGTCGAGATCGAGTATCTCAATCACGAACCGCAGATCGAGCAGCTGCGCTTCGATCCCGATGGCAAGGTAACTGCGCCTCAGGACTCATTTATCACGCTCAGTATTCGCGCCGACGCTCAGGGACAGATCGTCATCGGTTTGCCCAAAGCCGGTTGGTGGGGGATATGCGCCTTGGATCTGGACGATGGCCTTCAGTATCAAGGCAAGGAGCTGTCACTCGACGCTGTGCTCTGGGTGAAAGCAACCGAGATGACTCGTTAGCGGTCTGCAATTGAGCGCCACCACGAGCTATCAAGTCCCGCCAGCCGGCAGCCGTTACGAAGGCGTCTGGATCATCGCCGTGACGCTGCTGGTTGCAGGAGTCTTAGCCCTTTACGTGAGTCAGCGCGGTCAGACTGATGCCGTGGAAGAAATCTTCGACTGGCAAGTCAGTGCGTTCGCGACATTGACCGGCGCCGACCAGGCGATCTACAACTCGCTGTATACCGTCAAGGATGAGATTCCTTACATCTACGACGATATCAATGCTTACAACGGTCCGGACGAGAAGTTTCGCTGGCCGAGCCTAGAGGACTTCCAGGACTTCCTGCTGCCGCCGTTCTTCAAGGACACGAGCTGGGAGCAGAACGGCTCGTTGCAGTGGACGCTCTACGAACCGCTGCCGGAGGGCGAGATGCAGGGCTCTACCATGTATCTCGGCACGGATGGACAGCTCTCGGGGCAGGGTTCCTTTCTGCTCGTCATAGGGCACGTCCATGCGGGATTTACGAATACCAATGCTATCGTCATATGGTGGAATGAAGAGAAACACGTCGAGATGCCGGAGAGTGGTTTTCGTGACGGCTTGATCCTGCGCGGCTGGCGAGAAGTCGTGCCGTATAGCGGGGAACAGGAAGTGAATCGGATTTTTGGAGAGTAGCTCATGCGTTGGTCCTGTTTGAATCTGCTCAAGCTCCTGGGTGTCGCTGCAGTTGTGCTCGCCGGCTCGGGACATGCCGCTGAAGCCGCCGGGCTTCGGGTCGGTGTGACCTTGCATCCGTACTACAGCTTTGTTGCCACCGTCGTCGGAGATCGCGCCGAGATCATCCCCTTGATTGGAGCGGACGCCAATCCTCACGGTTACGCGCCACAACCGAGCGATATGATCCGCATGACCAATATGGACGTCCTTGTCGTCAACGGCATCGGCCACGACTCCTGGGCGTTCGAAATACTCGACGCCGCCGGCGTAAAGGACACGCTGCCGCTGATCTACGCCAATGACGGCGTGTCGCTGATTCCGGTTGCCGGCGATCCTAGCGGCGAAAAAATCGTCAATCCCCACACGTTCATTTCAACCACGGCAGCAATCCAGCAGGTCTACACGATAGCGCGCAAACTCGGCGAGTTCGATCCCGATAATGCCGCCGCGTTCCGCGACAACGCGCGCCGCTATGCGCTCGAGATCCGCAGGCTGCGTTCGGAGTTCGATCAGAAGGTGGCTGGCGTGAACTTGTCTAATTTCCGTTGCGCCACGATGCACAGCGGCTATGACTACATCCTGCAAGAGCTCGGTCTGCAGGTAACCGCAGTCATCGAGCCCCGTCACGGCGTCGAGCCGACGGCTCGGCAGATGGCCGATACCATCGATCGCATCAACGCCGCCAACGTCAATGTGCTCTTCGCGGAGAAATACTTCGCGAGCAAGCTCTCAGACACGATTCGGGAAGCGACAGGCGTCAAGATGTATTCGATCTCCCACATCAGCAGCGGCTCATACACGCCTGAAAAGTTCATCGAGGAGATGCGCGAGAATCTCGATACGCTGGCTTTGGCCATTAATGACACCGCCGTCGATAAAACTTGAACCCGCGTCGAAGGTAAGGAACTCCGCATGCAGGGCCCATCCATAGAATTTGAACATGTCAGTCTAACGCTCGGCGCCACGCGAATTCTCGAGGACATCAGCTTTTCGATCTCCGCGGGCAGCATTCACTGCATTATTGGCGCCAATGGCGGCGGTAAGACCTCTCTGGTTCGATCGATGCTGGGTCAGATGCCGCATACCGGCCGCATCGCGATGCACTGGCACGAGAACCGGGTCGTCGGTTACGTGCCGCAGGCGCTAGATTTTGACAAGACCCTGCCTGTCACGGTGAATGACTTCATGGGAATGACGTGCCAGCGCCGACCCGTGTTCCTCGGCATTTCTCGGGCGCGCCGCCGGCAGATTGACCAGGTGCTGGATCGCATGGGCCTGGCCGGGAAGGGCAGGTACAAACTCGGTAATCTTTCCGGCGGCGAGCGCCAGCGGGTGCTGTTCGCGCAAGCACTGATTCCGGAGCCCGCGCTGCTGGTGCTCGACGAGCCGATGACCGGGCTCGATATGGGCGGCCGCAATATCCTAGAAGGCTCCATCATCGAGTTTGCCGGCGCCGGCGGCACGGTCGTTTGGATCAATCACGATATCGCTCAGGTCAATGAAATCGCCGACACATTGACGTACGTCGACCGTAAGATCCGGTTGCAGGGCAACGCGCGCGAAGTTCTCAAGGGTGGTGCGGCAGCGGGCCTGTTTCCATCGCTCGAGTTGGTCGGCGCGACAACATCTTGATGAGCTAGGACTATGGACTGGTTATACGACATACCTCGACAGTACATCATCGGTCTCGCCGATGAGGGCGTCATTCACTATACGTTTCTGTACGCGTTCGTCGTCAACGGTTTTCTCTGTGCTTTCGTTGTCGGCCCGCTGCTGGGTGGCATCGGTACGATGGTCGTAATCAAGCGAATGGCTTTCTTCTCCCAGGCGGTAGGCAATGCCGCGCTGACTGGGGTCGCTATTGGCGTCATTCTCGGAGAGTCTTATACGGCGCCCTATGTCTCGATGTTCAGTTTTTGCATTCTGTTCGGGCTGTTTCTCAATTTCTCCAAGAACCGCACCAAGATGTCGTCAGACACTTTGATTGGCGTGTTCTTGTCGATCTCGCTGGCGATCGGTGCGACCGCGCTCCTATGGGTATCAGCAAGGGTCAATACACATATCCTCGACACCGTCATGTTCGGCTCGATTCTGACCGTTAACGACACCGACATGAATGTGTTGCTGGTGACGGCGATCCTGACAGCGCTCGTCGCGCTCCCGCTTTACAATCAGATGCTGCTGGCGAGCCTTAATCCAGCGCTCGCCCACGTGCGTGGCATCAGAGTTCATCTGCTGGAGTATGTTTTCGTGCTGCTCGTTACCATTTTGACGGTCGCCTGCGTCAAAATCGTGGGGGCAATCCTGGTTGAAGCGTTGCTGCTGATCCCGGCAGCTGCCGCGCGCAACCTCAATCGCTCGATTCGCGGTTTCGTGATCTGGAGCGTCATCTTCTCGACCGCTAGCTGCCTGATCGGGGTCTACGCGCCGATGCGCTGGGATCTGCCGGTCCCCTCGGGTGGCGCGATCATTTTGACGGCAGCCTCGATCTTCTTGATTACGATGATCATACGTATGGCCGTGCCCCGTTTCCGGGAGGCGGCCCTGTGAGGCGGCGGCGCGATGGAGGATCGGCTATGGTGAGCTTGCGAGCCTTGCGGCCCAAGGCTCGAGTCGTCCAGGCCATTGTGATGGTGTCCCTCGCAGTGTCGTCGCTGCAAGCGGCCGACGAGCCAGGCACAACCGTGCTTACAGGCACCCAAGCAACCTATTCTCTAGCAACCGCGCTGACTCGCGGGACGCCGATTCAGGTGCTCAACGTTCCAGCAGATGGTCGTCAGCTCGCCCTGATGAAGGATTACATCGCACGGAGAATGGACACGCTGTCGCCGACCTTTGCCGCGGCCACGGCCGTCATCTCGTTGACCAATGCCTTGCCCGGCGATCCGATCTACCGATTTTCCCGCGAAGCCAACATCCGCATCATCGACATTGACGCTGCGATACCCTGGTCGCTGAGCTCGCCGGGCGTGGCGCTAACCGATGCGCCGGTTTCGAACGTCGATTGGGG
>JAHEEM010000319.1:0-1987 GCA_024640695.1 Rhodospirillaceae bacterium
GGTCAAGCAATGGAGAGTCGGCTGAATGCGCTGGAATCGATTCTCGATTCGGAAGTGCCAGGCTGGAGAAAGCGAATATGAGCGACGACAAGCAGCCCGGCCCGCGCCGGCTGTACCAGGACCGCGAGAACAAGCTCGTCTGCGGAGTCTGCGCCGGTATAGCAGACTACTTCGGCTTCGATGTGACGGTTATGCGCATTGTGGTTCTTGCCGGGCTCGTATTTTTTCTGCCGCCGACGCTGATCGGCTATATCGTGCTTGCGCTGCTCCTGCCGAAAAAGCCCACGGGAAAGAACACGCGGCATGACAATGTCTCAGCTAAGCTGCAGCGAAGCGTGCGATCCTCGCCGCAAGCAGCCCTCGACAATATTCGCTACCAGTTTCGCGAGCTCGACGGGCGTCTGCAGCGCCTCGAGAAATACATGACATCGAAGCGGTTCGATCTCGACCGCGAGTTCGAGTCGCTGAAAGATTGACCCGGATCGAGGATCGTAATGGCCAGCGGTCCGTCACAGACCGCTGGCCATCAATGGATTGAGCTTGCGCGGACGACTGTCGCGCCGCGAAGGCCGGAGCTCAGCTTAGGGGTTTGCTTTCTTGAACGCGGCGATCTGATCGTTGAACGATGCGGCGATCGCTTCCATCTCCGCAACGGCGGCATTGTGGCGGCTCACCATGATCGCCTTGAACTCATCCGGTGCATCGTCACCGGCGGCCTCGAGCTCTTGATTTACGCAGTTCAGGTAAGTATCCATAGTCTCCATATAGGTTTTGACGTTCGCTTGCGCGGCGACCATCTCGTCGATTGTCACCGTCGCACCATCGGGCACTGCGACGAGAGCGGGGTAGTCGCAGGCGAAGCTCGCGCTTGCCAAACCGCTAGCCAAGATCGCCAAACAAGGCTTAAGGACATTCATAGTTTTACCTCGGAACCGGACAGGGTTTAATTCGGCGGAGACTATACCGCAGGGGCCGGGACGATACCAAGCACGGCCGAAGGCCGCACAGAGCCTGGGTTAGGCGAACAGCTGCCTGTGCTGGGCGCCCCCTCCGGCCTGGTCCAGCAGCAGTTGCAGCAGTTCTTCGGCAGTCATCGGGTCGCCGAACAGATGGCCTTGAACATAATCGCAGCCCTGACGTCGCAGAAGCTCCAGCTGCTGCTCCGATTCGACCCCCTCGGCGACGATCTCGAGACTCAAGGTATGCCCCATTTGAATGATGGCCTTGACGATTGCGGCGTCTTCTTTGTCGATGGCGACGTCGCGCACGAAGGATTGATCGATCTTGAGCGTGCCGATCGGAAATTGTTGCAATGCGCTGAGCGACGAGTAGCCGGTACCAAAATCGTCGATGGTCAGATGCAGGCCCATGCTGTAGAGGGCATTCAGAAGCCGCACAGTGCGTTCCGCGTCATCCATCAAGGTCGTCTCGGTAATCTCGAGCTCCAGGCAGGTCGGGGAAACCCCGTGGGCGCGAAAAGTGCCCTGCAATTTCTCGAGAAAGCGATGCTGCTGAAGCTGCTTCAGTGAGAGGTTCAGGGATACTTTCTCCGGTGCCGCGAGTGACTGCTGCCAATAGCGATAGTCCTCGCAGACCTGATTAAAGACCCAGTCTCCGAGTTGCAGGATCAGATTCGACTCCTCCGCGATCGGGATAAAATCGGCTGGAAAGACCAGACCGCGCTCGGGCAGGTCCCAGCGAACGAGGGCTTCGGCGCCTGCGATCCGGCCGGTCGCGAGGTGATATTTCGGCTGATAGTGAAGGCGTAATTCATTGCGTTCGAATGCGCGCCGCAACTTGCTCTTGAGCATGAGTCTGTCGACGGCCGCGCTTTTCATGTCCTCCGAATATCTCTCGTAGCAGTTGCCGCCGGCTCGCTTCGCTTGGTACAGCGCGGCATCCGCGTTGCGCAGAAGGTCGATGACGTTGTCGGCGTCGCGCGGATAGATCGCAACGCCCATGCTGGACGTCAGGAAGATCTCCTGCG
>JAHEEM010000319.1:1997-3139 GCA_024640695.1 Rhodospirillaceae bacterium
TCCTGCGCCTCCATTCGGAACGGTCTGCCGACCGCCTTCAGCAGAGCATTGGCGCTCACCGCAATCTCATCGATGGCGTCGCCCAGGGTCGAGAAATCGCTCAACAGGACTGCGAACTCGTCGCCCGCGAGGCGACCCGCGATTGCGCCTTCCGGAAGTTGGGCGACGATACGCTGGGCAAAGATTTCCAGGGCTCGATCGCCAGCGCCGTGACCTAGCGTGTCATTGATATCCTTGAATCGGTCGATGTCCATATAGAGCAGAACCATGCACTCATGCGCACGGCGCGCTCGGGCGATGCTCTGCTGCAGCTGATGCTGGAACTGCATCCGGTTGGAGATCTTCGTCAACGGGTCCGTTCGCGCAAGGAACTTGATGCGGTTCTCGGCGCGGCGTCGCTCGGCGCTGTTTTGAGCTGCTACGATCCAGCCCTCGAGCCGCCCGCCGCGGTCGCGTAGCTCGGCGACGGTATAGGAAACCGGCAAGGCGGCGCCGTCACGACGTAAGAAAGTTCCGTCACTTGACCGTGCTGCCGGCTCGCCGGGCCGGGTCTTGGAGGCCAGTTCAAGGTCGATGAGCTGACTTATGGGTCGGCCGATGAGTTCATTCGCTGGATAATCCAGAAGGTCGGCCGCAGCATTGTTCACGCGGGTGATGCCGCCCTCTGTGTCCGTGACCAGAATCGCGTCGCTGATGCTCTCGAGCAGTTGGTCGAGGTAATTTCTGGAGCGTGTCATCTCCGCGAGCTGAGCGTGGAGCCGGCTGATCGTTTCCGCGACAGCGCCGATTTCCGCCTCGGAGCCGAGCGGCAGCGCCCCGAGTTCCGCCGGAGTAGCCAGGCTCGCCGCGATTTGGTCCAGTGGCCGGAGCAGCTTGCGCGCCAGCACCACGCTGAGGACGATCAAAGCAGTAAACCCCGCGCCTGCAAGGGCCAGGAGCGCCCAGCCGACACCGGGGTTTGCGTATGGGCCTGAGTTGCTCAGTGCCGCGATCGCAACATATGCCGCGAGCAGCGGCGCAGTGCAGACCGCGAGCCAGAGCAGGTATTTGCGTGTAAGCCGGGTCATTGTTAGCGATGTTGTTCCGCGCTTTTATCGGCGGGGCTCTTCGGCCCGGACCTTTATCTATTGCGTAATATTAGG
>JAHEEM010000320.1:0-410 GCA_024640695.1 Rhodospirillaceae bacterium
CGGCTGGCGGAGCCCGAAGAACCGGAACGCAAAGTCGTTGCCCCCCACCTCATCCATGACAGCGCTCTCCCACTCCCCGCCGTCGGAGAGTGCAAACACCGTCGCTTCAGCCGGATCGAAACCCTCCGCAGTCGCTTCGACGAGCAGGTCGCCGCCGCGACGGACCGCGCCATCGCCGGGCAGAACTGCTACGCGCTGCGGCGGTAGCGTGTCCGAGAACGCCCAGCCGGCCCACAGATACCGAACGCCGTAACGCCAGTTGTCCGGACCATAGGCGGCGAACCACGCGAGCGCCACGAGCGCGAGCCCGGCTGCAACCGCCGGGGTCGAGATCTCCCAACTGCGAACCTTGAGCGCCACTGGAATTCGGCGCGCGAGCTTGAGCGCGTCTTCCGCCAGAAGCCCGGCGA
>JAHEEM010000320.1:420-3138 GCA_024640695.1 Rhodospirillaceae bacterium
GGTTTCAATGCGCCCATCGAAGTCCGGGGCACGGCGCTCGATCTCCTTGACCCCCTCGGTACGACGAAGCCTGCGCAACGGCAGAACCAAGAGCGCGACGACGACGGCCACGAGCGCGGCCAGCAGCAGCACGCGCGCGCTGATCATGACGGAATCCGCAAACGCCCGGCGAGTGCCGAAAAATACTGCACCGAGCGTCAAGGCCAGTGCCGTCAGGGCCAACACCGCTGCGCCGCGAGCCAGGATCAGCGACTTCAGTCGCTGCCGGAACTCGTCGAGATAGGCTTCAAGCTGGGTCCGAGCGCTCATGCTGCTAGTCCTCTCCGTACCCTAAGATGCCAGTTTCCTACCCAGGATTCCATGAATACCACCGCAATCAAGAGCGCCAGCACCCATGGCCACAGCGGGGTGGGCTCCGCCGGGGCCAGATCGACGGCTCCGGCCGCAGCCCCGTTGGCCGCGCCAATGTTGAGACTGCGCCAGCGCTCGACCGCGTTGGGCTCCACTCCCGTAAGATCCGATTCATTAGGATCCAGATTCACTGCCACAAGTTCAGTCAGGCCACCACCTAGCACTTCGTAAAACCCGATGCGGTCGAGCAGTACCTCGTCACCGGAACCCGCGGCGGCGATTCCGAGCGCTGCATTGCCGTCGGGATCGAAAATCTGCCCGTTGGCCAGACCCACGGCGCGCGGCGACAGCGTCGTGCCCAGCGGCGCCTCGGTCTGGACAGCAAGATCCCCGACCAGATGGGCCGACAGGCCTGCGATCAACGGCACGAACACGGGCAGCACCGGCAGGTCGTTCCACTCGCGATCGAACGATGACGCGAACAACACCACCCGGCCCCCACCGAGTCGGTGGTCGATCAACAATGGCGCGCCATCCTCGAGCTCGGCGAGAACCTGATCGCCGGGCTGTGCCTCCACGGCGGTGTAGCGGTAAAACTTTGCCATGCGCAGCTCTTCGGTGCCGGCGAGCGCGGGATGCGTAGCATCGATGTAGCCGACGATCGTGAACGCGCCCGCCGCAACCGCACTGAGCGGCGTCGCTTCGCGGAATGCGTGGCCCGTGACCGGCACAGCCGGCAAGCCACCGGATCGCTGACCGAGACCGATCAGCAAGGCCCCGCCTGCGGCGACATGTTCGCGCAAGGCCTCGGCATCCGCGTTGCCGAGCGTCCCGGCGTCGGCAACGACGACGAAAGCGTAGTCGCCCAGATTGCGCTCGGGAATTGCTGCGGGTGAGATCTGCTCGATGACCGTGAGCGGGCCGTTGACGGCCTCGAGAGCGGCAGTAAGAAACAGCGCGGCACGGCCCCGCGGGTCGGCACTGACTAGCAGCACCGCTCGCGGCTCCGGCCGTTTGACGACCAGGAAGCGTTGATCGTCGACAGCAAGATTATCGCCGGGCTCGAGAAAAATCCGCACTCGATTGCCGCCCGAGCGTAAATCCAGATTCGCGAAGCTCGCCGCCGCAGTCGCACCTGCAGGCACGCTCAAGGTCTGCGCCGCTTCGCGCGCGCCATTCAGCTCGAGAACCACCGTGCGCTCCACCTCGCGCGCCGCAAAACTGCCGACACTCGCCGCTACTTCTCCAGACCCTGACTGCCAGCTCACGCTCTGCACGGCCCAGTTCTCCTCGCCGGGTCGCGACGCATCGTGAATCTCGAGATCGAGCGGCGATTGCGCTGCAAGCTCGGCGAACCGCGTCGGCATCGAGCTCTGCTGTAAATCCGTGACGACATGCACGGTGGCGGGAAGCTCGAGTCCCCGCAGCATTCGGTCGACAGAGCTCATGAGCTCGCCATAATCGGCATGGGAAAACTCGGGCCGGACCGAGTTGATACCCTGGCGCACAAGGGCCGCGTCCTGCGTCGGCTCGGTCAAGATCCGCGCCCCGCGGCCGACGGCGACGAGCTGCAGCAGATCGCCGGACGGTACGGCATCGACGACATCGAGCGCTGCCTCGCGCGCCCGGTCCCAGCGGTCGCCGTGCCCCATCGATGCCGACACATCCAGGACGATCATATGCAAGCGCGCGCCGTCCTCGACCAGGGCCTGCGCCGCACCCTGCAACGCAGGCCGCGCGAACGTTAGCGCAAGCAATGCCAGCACCCCTATGCGCAGCGCGAGCAGCAGCAGATATTGGAGCTTCTTGGCGAGCACCCTGCGCGGCTCACCCGGCTCGAGGAACATCGCGGAGCTGAACTGTTGCCGGTTCGGATTCTCCGACGACAATCGATGCAGCCAGATCGGCAGACCTACGGCCAGCACCCCGAGCAAGAACAGCGGCGCTAGCAGCGTCATAGAATTCCCTTCATCGCGAGATCCTCAACCTCTCCGCTGACGAAACGTCAGATAGTTTCTGAGCGCGGCGTCGAGAGGCGCATCGGTGCGCAAGAGCTCATAATCCGCGCCCGCGCCTGCCGCCGCTTTGCTCAACGCGCCGAGATGCTCGCCGATGCGCTCGCGATAACGCGAGCGCATGAAGATCGGCGACACCTCCATAGCCTCGCCGGTCTCCATGTCCTCCAGCAAAGCCGACTCCTTGAGTTCTGGCTCGAGTTCCTGCGGGTCGAGCACCTGGAACAAAATCACATCCTGGCCCTGATAGGCTAGCGGCTGCACGCTCTTGATCATCGCTTGCGGGTCGCAGTAGAAATCCGAGATCACGGCAACGAGGCCGCGCCCCGACTGGTACTGGCGGAAACGCTCA
>JAHEEM010000321.1 GCA_024640695.1 Rhodospirillaceae bacterium
CGAATGCACATTGATCCTAAGCTCGGCGTCGTCGATCCGAACTGCCGTTTACACTCCGTTGAAAACCTCTACGCAGCGGGCAGCTCAGTATTTCCAACGGGCGGTTTTGCAAACCCGACTCTGACGATTGTCGCCCTGGCCATTCGCCTAGCGGATCATCTCAAGATCGTTTTGCGATCATAATCCCGACAATGCGCGAACGTACGCCTTCTGGCAACATCCCCCCGCAGACAAAGGTCCGCCCAAGCTTAGCCCTAGCGACATCAGTGATGATCACCGCAGCGCGTGCTACAGAGGGCGTCGAGGGCCGGGCTCGACTGGAGCAGGCCGCAGTCCAGCAGCTTCCTTGCCTCTCGTCGATCAATATGCGGAGCCGGCTTCGAAATTCCGCCCGCGACTCGCAACACAGCACTCCGGATGTCAGCCGGTCGAACTGTCAGAATCGCTCTAAAATCTTTAGCGATGTTCATGCCCCTATGAAATCTGAATAGCGTCACTTTTGAGCGATACATCAGCTGGCTGTCACTGCTACCTTGCCGGTCGACGAGCAATAGGGAAGCCGGAAAGATCCGTTCTGTAACTGGATCTCTGGCAATTGTCCTGATCTCATGACATGAATGCGGAGCCGGTGACTGCGCTTGAGAGTCGCTGCAACGCGCGACTCCGCTGGACGAAGGCAGCGTTTCGCTGCGAAAGGCCAACTCACCGCGCGTTATCGGTTGCAGTTCTACGAGTTGTCCGGGCACTGCGTCGTAACCATTTGCATCCAAATACTCAAACAGGAATCTGAATGATATCTGCTCGCCGCGAGGGTAGTAGAGCAATTCATTGCTATTAACGACCACGCACCAGTAGCCTTCTCCATAGCGATGAAGAAGACTCCGCAATTTCAAGTGTGTTGAATGACTGTCCGATTTTTCCTTTGCGAATACGTGTAGTTTTTTGCGCGCAACGCTCAGCTTGCTGGCCTCGACAACACGATCTCCTCCTACGAGCAGGAAAACCCGGTCCGTCCCCAGCTCAGTGTAATAATCCAATAGCGTGGCTAATGGCGGACAGGGCTCAACTAGATTTAGGAACACGCGCACCTCAGGATGAGTTCCAGGCGGAATCGCGTTGACGTCGACCCTTGGCACGCGGCTGTGTACGGCCCACCAGTTCACAACTCGCGATCTTAGAACCCGGGCCCTCGAGGATGCGACGTGGTAACGCTTTTGAGCCGCTCTGCGCAACGACTTCCCCAATCTTTCACGAGAATTGCTCGGAAGACCCGGTCGCCAACCCGACCAGGCTGTCTTGTCCAGGTACTGGAAGAACAGATCGCGGAAACCCATCGAGAAATCCGGTTGCCACGGTTTGATTGCAGAGTTGAAATGAACAATGTATGGCTCTCGCAGGAGGCCAGGATTTCTCGCGGCCGTTGCATCATCTCGAAATAGATGCATCGTGACGTTCCAGCGGGGATCGAGCTCTCTCCAGTCACCAGCGAGAACCGCATTCAGAGCCTCCTGGTCGTGCCAGCGCAGATAATGGATTGCGGCTTCCAGGTAGACGAATGCCCGTGGCGCAACTTGATCCTGTCGCCACTTGTGCAGATTTATCAGCATCACGCCGGAGTTGAAGAACTTCAGATCGGGCGAGAGACCGAGCTCACGGTAAAGACGGATACCTGCGGGTGAAGAAACCAAACTCGATGCAGATGCAAGCTCGGGCACAGCGAGAAGTGATGTCGCTGTGACGTCGAGGTCCCAGAGACTGGCCAGATCTCCGACAACCACGAGGTCGCTGTCGAGATAAATGACCTTGCAGAGATCGCGTGGCAAGACGTCTGGTAGCAACAGGCGATAATACGACTCCAGCGATACCGTATCGAAGCTCCGCAGCGTCGCCCGCAGCGAATCCAGATGGCTCGGGCCAATCTCGATCCAGTCTATCTCCACCGTGTCTTGGGGCACGGACTGCTCAATCTTCCGCCGTGTATCCAGGGGAAGTTCCCGGTATAGGACATGTGCGCAAACGGTATGGGATCGGCGTAAGTTAGCGGAAAGAGACGCGAGAGTAACCGCTAGCGGCATCGCATAATTTTGGTCACAGGCTGCGGCGACATGTAGTGTCTGGCTCATGTGACCCTCCGGCTATCGGTCACCGCAGAAGACCGTGCTATCCGCGCCTGCCCTATGAGCAAACCTGATTAGAGCTAACAAGGCAGGTATTTTATGATTCGCTGGCCGGCCCCAGGCTTCAATATTTGGCCGATCTCTCCAGACCAACCAGTCTCCCTGCCATAGTCAAGCATCTGGTCATTCGAATAGCAAAAGCTGCGATGGGGATGCGGTGCAGATGGATTCCGCCTGGGAACGTCGCTCTCTACGAACGAAGCAAAGAAAACACCGTCACTGCAAATTCTCTTGCGAAGCTTGCTCAAGCATTCTCGTATGAGAAAATCGGGTAAATGCGTAAAAAGGGAAACTGCGAGAGCATAATCGGGTGAATGGCTAAGTTTCTCGAACTCGAAGTTTTTGGACACGAGGAACTCGGGCTTCTTCTGCGCGTAGACGGCTGCTCCAAGCTCCTTCTCTATCCCGAGCTGGATCAGCAGTTTTTCTTCGTCGACACCCATATAGTGCCCGGCGTCCAGGTATGGGATAAATTTGACGCCTCCGCGTAGGCTGCCGCAGCCGATGTCGAGAAGATAGTGGCAGGGCTTAAGCCCCTGCGCACAAAGAAATTCGAATTGAGCACTGCCAGCCTCTTCCCAGAGGCCGCCGACATAGCCAGCATGACCAAGTAACCGGATGCCGATCCTGCCCCGCGGCTTCGGCAACCGATACCAGAGTAAGTCAGCCAGCTTGCTTCTTTCTCGAAGATCCTTCACCAGCGTCTTTTTCCGTTGAGCACTTCTCGCCCCGCCTGCTGTCTGGCTCGGAGACAGAACTCCATAATCTCGAGAAACCGATCGCAATCCGTACGCAACACGGAGGCCGCTGTCTTCATCGCATGCCGCCAACCAGGGACGATCGAATCCGTCTGTGGTGCGCAGTGTACGTCGTCGTTCGGGACGAACGAGAGGCCCTAGGTGGGCATGAAGTGGACATTTGCGCCGAAC
>JAHEEM010000105.1 GCA_024640695.1 Rhodospirillaceae bacterium
TGAGGCGATGGATCGCGCCGGGGTCGCGACGTCGATCCTCTCCGGCACGACCTTTCCCGAGGAGCTCAACGACGGCACCGAGTCCGCGCGCACGCTCGCGCGGCGCGCGAACGAGTTTGCCGCCGGGGCCTGCAGCGATTATCCCGGCCGCTTCGGATTCTTCGCCGCTGTGCCGCTCGCGGACACCGAGGGCAGCCTGCGCGAGATCGACTATGCGTTCGACACGCTCGGTGCCGATGGTGTGACAATGAACAGCAGCGCAGCGCGGATGTGGCCGGGGGATCCATCGCAGATGCCCGTGTTCGAGGAGCTCAATCGCCGCGAGACTGTCGTGTTTCTGCATCCGAACACGCGACCGCACTGCTGCATCAATCCGCCGGGCGTTCCGAGCAACGTCTCGGAGCTCGACAACGATGTCAATCGGGCTGTGCTGAGCCTCTTGTGGAACGGCGTGCTCACCAATTTCCCGGGCATCAAGTTTATCGTCGCGCACACGGGCGGCACGGTGCCGATTCTTGCCGGCCGCATCCAGGATCGCGTGCCGAAGGATCGCGCCGATCTCTATCCGCACGGCGCGCTCGACAAGCTGCGCGCGCTCTATCTGGAGATTGGTCACGCGAGCTTCCCATGGGTCGTTGCCGCGGGGCTCGAGTTTGCGGGACCGTCTAAGCTGTTATTCGGCAGCGATTATCCCGTCGAGCCGTACGAAACGACGACGCGGGAGATCCCGGGGCTGGGGCTGCACCCGGATACTCAATACGCGCTCGATCGCGGTAACGCCGAGCGGATCTTTCCGAAATTTAGATCTTGAGTATCGGCCGGGGAGCCGGGGCGGATGATCGGGCAGGAGCCGGCACCACGCGGTCTGCGGATCGTGAACGATCCGCAGACCGCCGCGTGTGTTAGCGCTTAGTAGTCGTTACCATTTCCACTGGCGACATCCGGACTGAGCCTGAGCATGTCGACAAGATTGCCGCCGAGGATGGCTGCTTTCTCGGCATCGCTCAGTGACGGCGAGTTAACGATCAAGTCGATCGTGTCCGGCCAGTTGAACGGAATGTCCGAGCCGTAGACGACCTGGCTCGCGCCCATCTCGGCGACCAAGTGCCGAATACCTTCTTCGGAGAACACCATCGAGTCGACCCAGATATTCCGCCAGAGGTACTCGCTCGGCTTCTTCTGATTGAGGCAATCGGCGTTGCCGCGTACGTCGCAAGCGACTTCGGACCGGCCGAGATAAGCGGGGAAGTAACCGCCGCCGTGCGCGCCGACAACCTTCAGGCGTGGAAAGCGGTCGAAGGTGCCATCGTAGATCATGTGCGCGAGGAACATGGTCGTCTCGAGCGGGTTGCCGACGATATTGCCGAGATCGCCACGTCCTTCGAAGCCGTCCTCTCGCGCGACGTTTTCGGCGCCGCCCGGATGCATGAACACGGGCACGTCGAGCTCCTGTGCCTTTGCCCAGAACTCATCGAAGCGCTCGATTGAAGGGTCAACGCCCTCGACATGCCCGCCGATCGATGCGCCTCGGGCGCCAAGCTCGGTCACGGCATATTCGAGCTGGTCAGCCGCGAGGTCCGGGAACTGCAGCGCAACCGAGGTCAGGAAGACGTAGCGGTCGGGATGCAAGTCGCACCATTCGGCGAAAGCCTCGTCTCTCACTCTGACGACATCTCTGGCAAGCCGACGATCGCAGGCGTACCACCAGTACTGGTTCGCGCTGATGACGCCGACGTCGATGCCGCGCGCGTCCATAACTGCGATGCGCTCCGGGCCGAGGTTGCGGCTCCCGCCGATATTGCGCTCGAATTCGGTCCCGCGGATCACGTCCATCACTGCCGGAACATGCGCGTGGTAATGGATGTCGACGACCTTGATACGCCGATCGCCGAGCATGACCTCCTTGCGGCCCTGGGCAAATGCCGGGCCCGCGAGATACATGCCCGCGGTCGCTCCCCCGAGCGCTGTCAAGAATGTTCTTCTGTCGTACATGTCGTCCTCCAACTAGCTGAACGGCGTAGACTAGCATAGCCGATACGGGTGTTACGGGCCCGCTTGGGGTCGTCCGCAAAAGCTTGAAACAACTAGAGCTCTCTGACTACGTGGCTGGATCTAGTACGTCGGGGCGCGGCTGGCGAGCTCGATGATCAGTGCTGTCGTGCCGCTGCTGCGTTCGCGCTGCCGGAATGGTCTTGTTGACTTCGTCTTCTTCTATCGTCGCGGCCGAGCCTCTGGGTCGGAACGCTCCCATATCCTGCAACATAATTAAGAATTTCAACATCTTGTGGCGATATGCCTACAATTAGCGCGTACGCTATAGCAACATGGCGCCGGATTAGTCGCCAAGGGGGCGCTTGCACGCATGAAACCCCTGTCGAAGTTCATGTCCGGGCTCGTCCGCCGCAAGGTCGTGCGGCTGGTCGGCGCGTACATAGTGATTTTCTGGGCGCCGGCCCAGGGCTATGCGTCGCTGTATCCGGCCTTCGGTCTGCCGGACTGGTCGTTGCGGTTGTTCGTCGTCTCGGGTATCGCGCTCGCCCCCGTGCTCGCGCTGCTATCTTGGAAGTACGATCTCACCCCGCCACAGATCGTGCGCGACACCAAGGATCTCGAGGCCAGCAATCCGGGCCTGAACTGGGCCGCGCGCCGGCACGAGAACGTAGACGGCGGCTTCGTCCTATTGAGATGGGACGGTAGCGATGGCTCGATTTATGAGAAGCGTTTCTTCAAGCCGGTCGCTATCGGCCGCGGTGTCACTAACAACGTGCGGTTCGAGGACGATCGGGTCAGCCGCTATGTGGGCCGAAGGCGGTGCTTGGCACGTGCATGATCTCGATAGCGCCAACGGTACATTCGTGAATCGCACCCGCGTCGAGGTCTCGATGGCACTGCCGCAGTCCAGCGAGTTGCGGTTTCATGCGAACGGGCCCACCGTCAGCGTGTATATCGATACGCCAATGGCAACCCGGGTTTCCTAGACCAGTGCGGGCCGGCGTCGGCGATGCTACAAAGCGTCGCAGTTTCAAACTACACTAGTGCGCTTCGGCCCCGTCCGGGGTTCTGCAATACTTAGGAAACATACATGACAACGATCTCGGCCATTGGGCGCCACACGGTTATATTGAGCGCAGCAGCGTTGCTGACTAGCTGCGGCGGTGACGACGGAATGATCCCAGCGGCGCAGAACACCGCGATGCCGGAGGCCGGGCCCGTGGCTGTGGACACGACTGTCTCCGAGGTGGGCTTCATGACGCCCGAGTCCGTGCTGCACGACACCGCTGCTGACGTCTATCTAGTCTCGAACATCAACGGTGCGCCGCTCGATAAGGATGGCAACGGCTTTATCTCAGCTGTATCGCCGGATGGCGAAGTCCTCGAGCTCAAGTGGATCGATGGTGCCACCGCAGGGGTAACGCTGAATGCGCCGAAGGGAATGGCGTTTTCCGGTGATCGCCTCTTTGTTGCCGACATTGACTGCATTCGGATGTTCGACCGGACGACCGGGGCGGCTATCGGCGAGGAGTGTGTTCAGGGCGCGAGTTTTCTAAACGACGTTGCCTCCGCGCGTAGCGGCGGTGTGCTGTTTACGGACACGGGGCTCGATGCGAGTTTCGCGCCGTCGGGTACGGATGCGGTCTACCGGTTCGATTCGAGGGGCGTCAGCACCGTTGTTGCCGAAGCCGGCCTCGGCGCGCCTAACGGCGTGATCGATACCAGCGATGGCCCCCTGGTCGTCACGTTCATGTCCGGGGAGGTCTATCGCATCGGTGCGGACGGCGACCGCACGGTCCTGGCAGGACCTAGCCAGCAGCAGCTGGACGGCGTGGTCGAGCTCGCTGACGGCCGCATTCTGATGTCTAGCTGGGGCGATTCCTGTATCTATGAGATGGGCCCCACGGGCGCGATGGATTGCATCATCGCCGATGTCGAGGCGCCGGCTGATATCGGTGCCGACACGGGGCGCAACCGTGTGCTGATTCCGCTGTTCAATGCCAACGCGGTCCGGATTAAGACCGTCCCGTAGAGTCCGGTGACTGCCAAGCGCGGGATCAGGCTCGAGAAGATCGTCTCCGGCGGTCAGACGGGAGCCGACCGAGCGGCGCTGGATGTCGCGATTGCCTTGAAGCTTGCGACCGGCGGCTGGGTACCGCATGGTCGGCGGTCAGAGGACGGTAAGATTCCCGCGCGTTACGCGGGCCTGATCGAGACGGACACCGAGGCCTACGAGCACCGCACGGCGCTTAATGTGCGTGACTCGGATGCGACTCTAATCTTCAGCTTCGGCGAGCCGAAAGGAGGCACCGCGCTGGCGCTCAAGCTCGTGCGCTCTTCGAGTAAACCGCATCTCGCGGTGGATCTCGAGGCGACCGAGCCGGCCGAAGCGGCAGCTCGAATCCGAAGCTGGCTCGAAACGACTGGCGTGCGTGTTCTCAACGTTGCAGGTCCGCGCGCCAGCGGCGAGTTGCGCGCCGCCGCCGCTGTGACGAGGGTGCTCGGCGCGGCGCTCGGCGCCAGCGACAACTGATTGCGGGATGCCGGCATGGCGGCGAGTCTGAGTGCGCAACGGGCCGATATCACGACGCTCGCGGTCGACGCGATCGTCAATGCAGCGAATGCCTCATTGCTCGGCGGCGGCGGTGTCGATGGCGCAATCCACCGCGCCGCAGGTCCGCAGCTGCTCGCCGAGTGCCGGCGCCTGGGCGGCTGCGCGCCTGGCGAAGCGAAGATCACGAAAGGTTACCGTCTGCCGGCGAAGCACGTCATCCACGCGGTCGGCCCTATCTGGCACGGGGGCACGCGCGGCGAGGCCGATCTCCTGGCCTCTTGTTATCGCCGCTCGCTGGAGTTGGCCGTCGAGGTCGGAGCCAGCACGGTCGCCTTTCCATCGATCAGCACGGGCGTTTATGGCTATCCGATCAATCTTGCGGCCGAGGTCGCGGTTGCGACCGTTGGCGCCTGCGTGCTCGAGCTGGTAGCGCTGCGCGAGGTGATTTTTTGCTGCTTTTCGGCGGCCGATCTCGCCGTTTACGAAGCGTTGCTCGCGAGCCGATGAGGCGAGCAACGGGGTGTCGCCTGCGATGATCTACGGGCTCGCCGCCGACGCGGTCCTGCTGCTGCACGTTGCGTTCGTCGCATTCGTCGTCGTCGGCGCTCTGCTCGTTTTTCGCTGGCGTTGGATTGCATTGCTGCAATTGCCGGCCGCGGTCTGGGGTGCGGCGGCGGAGTTCTTCAGTTTCGTCTGTCCGCTGACCCCGCTGGAGCAAGGCTTGCGACGTATGGCGGGTGAGGCCAGCTACTCGGAGAGCTTCATCAAGCACTATCTCGCACCTTTGTTGTATCCGGCCGGTCTGTCTCCATCGATCCAGTACTGGCTCGGAGCGCTGGTCATCATCGTTAATGCCGCCGTTTATGCATCCCTATGGACACGGCGGCGTTGATCGAATCGATAGGCCTTACGGCTGCGGCTGCGCGACGACGTGCGTCGAGGTGATTGTTACGGCGTAATTCTGCGCGGGCGGGAACGGTCCGATACCAGTGTTGACTCGACGCGCGGTGCTCGGCTCGAGCACGTCTGCGAGTATCCGCGTGATCTGCCGCGTCGTGCCTTGTTGATCTGTATACGCGATCGTCACGCCGATATCGGCAACCGTAAGTCGTGTCGGGTTGCCGATCTCGATCTGCAGCATGGCATTCGTATCCAGCGCGGTCCGCAGAGCGAGATACTGGCCGGGATTCACAGGCAAGTCGAGCCGGACGAGGGCGTCCTTCGCAGCCTGGCCAGCAGTGCCTGAGGATTGAGCCGCAGAACGATAAAGCTCGAGCGCAGCTGCGCGGTCGCCGCGCCGTTCCGCCAATGAGCCGAGGCCTAGGTAGCCCTCGGCCGTCGGTAAGAGATTGATGCTGCGGTTCAGACTGGCTTCGGCTTCATCCCAGCGCTGCAGGCGCTGTTGCATATCACCGTTGCGCAGGTGGTAGTAGAAGTACTCCTCGTTGCGGGCGGTGGCATCGGCGTAGTGGACCGCGGCCGCCGTGTACCGTCCCTGCGCGGCATCGATGTCCCCGAGCAACGCGTGGAAGTGTCCCTCGCTCGGCACGAGACCCATGGCCTCGAGTGCCTGGGTCTCCGCAGCTGAGAAGTTCTTGTCGGCGAGTAAGCGGCGTGCCTGGTCGTAAGTTTCGTATGCAGGCTCGACGCGTCTGAGCGACGCGGTCGCGGCCTGATAGCGCTCACGGCCGAGATCGCCTCCGGCGGGTAGGCCAGCCGCCGTCACTCGGTTCTTTGCGACCCGCTCAGCCGACGGCGGGTGGCTTGAGAAGAGACCCGTGACCCAGCCCTGATCGGGGCGCCCTTCGGAGAGACGCACGAAAGTTTCCTGCAGCGTCACTGCCGCCTGCGGGTCGTACCCGGCTCTGGACATGTAGAGCATGCCGTACTGGTCAGATTCGAGTTCAGCCTCGCGACCGTTGCGTTGGTTGATGAGTTGCGCGCCTAGGCCTGCTGCACCGACCGCCCAGCTCGAGTAATCGCCGCGGCCCGTCGCCACGGCGGTAGCGACCATTACCGTTTGGAGCAGCAGACCTCGCTGCATTGCGAGCGCACCGTGGCGCGCAGCCGCATGCACGATCTCGTGGCCTAGCACGGCGGCGAGTTCGGCTTCGGAGCCGAGCTCGGCCAGGAGCCCACGGTTCACGGCGATCTTGCCGCCAGGCAGCGCCCACGCATTCGGCACTGAGCTGTTGAGCACGACGAAGTCGTAGGGCAGGGCGCGATCGCTGACATCGGCAAGGCGCTGACCGACCTCGCGGACGTACTGCATGAGGGCCGGATCGACGACATAGTCGCCGCCCTGCATCTGCCGCGACGGCGCGTATTGCGCGTCACCAATTCCAACCTCGTCAGCCGCTGAGACCAGCGCGAGCTCAGTTTCGCCCGTAACCGGATTGACGACACAGCTGGTGACGCCCAGCAGTATGCTCGCGACTAACGCTGACCGTAACATCGTCCTATTTCGCCGTTTGTCGCAACCACAACCGATAGTCTACAACAGCGCAGATGTATCAGATGCGCCGGGCTTAGTGTCCGTCGACCGAGGCTATGGCAGCTCAGTGAGGTCGCGGGCGATTAGCCCGGCAAGCCATGGCTGGGGAGCTTTTGGCCGCATCATCGTCTAGAACGGCCAGATCAGCGGCGTAATCGTGACGGTGACGATGCACATCAAAACATTGAGCGGAAGACCAATACGGATATAGTCCGTGAAACGATAACCACCGGGTCCGTAAACCATCAGATTAGTCTGATAACCGATCGGTGTGGCGAAGCTGGCCGAAGCCGCCATCATGATGACTACGATAAAGGGCCAGGGGCTGGCACCGAGGCTTTCGGCGGCTGCAACGGCGAGTGGGAATACCATGACGGCTGCCGCGTTGTTCGTGATGACCTCAGTGAAGGTACTCGTCAATACATAGACCGCGAATAGCGTGAGCCACGGATCTGTGCCCGCGGCGCTTAGCCAGCTCTGCGCGATCGCCGTGGCGGCACCGCTGCTCTGCATCGCCTGGCCGATCCCGAGCGACGCGCCAATGACCGTCAGTACCGACCAGTCAACGCTTCTGCGAGCCGCGCTGACCTTGAGGCACCGCGTCATCAGCATTAGCCCTGACGCGATGAGTGCGGCCTCCAGCATCGAGAGTAGTCCGGTCGCTGCAGTGATGACCATTGCAGCGAGAATGGCCGATGCAACCCAGCTCCGATCGTGACGCGGAATCGTCGTTCCTCGGACTTCGCTAACGAGCAGAAAATCTCTCGAGTTGCGTTGCTGGGCATAAAAATCGGGGCCCGACTCCACCAGCAGCGTATCACCGGCGCGCAGTGCTATATCTCCGATCTTGCCGCGCACGCGCTCGCCGTCACGTGCGACGGCAAGCACAACCGCGCTGTATCGTGATCGAAAGCGTCCGTCGCGAATGGTGCGTCTGGCTACCGGGCAGCTCTCGGAGATCACGACCTCGAATAGCCGCCGCTCGGGCCGTGGTGCATTCAGTTTGACCAGTTGCTCGGGTGCAGGGACGAGCCCGCGTATGCGCAGCAGCTCGGTGAGCGAGTCGACGACGCCTACGAAGAGTAGTCGGTCGCCAGCCTGTAATATTTCCGTCGGTCCGACAGCTGGCAGAACATTCGTTCCGCGCTCGATCTCAGCAAGGAACGTTCCGGGCAACTGGCGCAGCCCGGCCGCCTCGACGCTTTTGCCAATCATAGAGCTGGTTGGCTGCAGGACGAGCTCGATCGCGTACTCTCGGGCTTCGCCGAGATTTGCGAGCGGTGAAATTCGGTCTGGCAACAGCCACTTTTGCATCGCGACTATGAAAAGCAAGCCGACGATTGCGCATGGCAGTCCGACGGCGCCAATTTCGAAAAATCCCATAGTGCCTAGCGATGTTTGCTCGAGCACGAGGCCGTAGACGATCAGGTTTGTGCTAGTTCCAATCAAGGTCAGCGTACCGCCGAGAATTGCGGCATAACTGAGAGGGATCATGAGTTTGGAGACCGACAATCCACAGCGCCGTGTCCATTCTTCGACGACGGGGACGAGCATCGCTACGAGGGGGGTGCTGTTCAGGAATCCGCTCAAGGCCGCCACCGGCAGCATTAGTCGCAGCTGCGCGGATCGCACCGAGCGCGGCCGGCCGAGCAACATCGCGCCGACCGCATACACAGTTCCCGTGTTCACGAGGCCGGCAGCAACGACGTAGAGCACGCCGATCGTCGCGAGTCCCGGATTCGCAAGGCCCCGAAGTGCATTCTCCGGTGTGAGCACGCCGCAGAGCATCAGGGCGGTAAGGCCCGCGACGAGGACGACGTCGGAGGCGATCCTCGTGACGATCAATAGGTTGAGGATGCAGAACAAGACCGCGAGGGTTATCCAGGCTTCCAAGCCCATATGGGCGCTCCGCGTTCCTGTGTGTACTCGACTTCGCGGCGGTTCTAGGGAGACGTCGTTACTAGAAGCGCTACGTAGCGACTCGGTTTAGGGTCTCGATAGTGGTGGTGATGGGTGGACTTGAACCACCGACCTGCGGGTTATGAATCCAGGTTCCTCTGGAGCCTTAACCGCTTGAAACGAAAAGTACCCACACTCTCCATCTGTCCAATAGAAGCCCCAGTTTGATCGCATTTTAGACAAGTTTTTCGAAGAGTGCCGGGTTTATTTTGGACGCTTGAATGCGTCATCGGAGGGTAGGGAAGCGGGCCGATGAGCGAGAATAGAGCAGGGATCGAGCAGGCTCGAGATATCGAGGGTCGCTTGGCGTCTCGGGTACCCGAAAGGATGCCCTTCTGGCATCCAGGACAAGCGCGTTAGAGCTAAGGAGGGTCTTCTCGGTCAATACCTCCCGAGCCTATATAGTAAGCCCCAGGCTGCCGTTGGCGAACGCTGGGCCATCGAGTTTGTGGTGGGCTACTCGATACCCAAGCCCAGACCCGTGGATTCGGTTGATCAAGTCAGCTTCTAATAAGCTCTCACGAGCTCGAGATCATAATCTGTTCCGTTGCGCAGCATCGCCCAGGCGATACGCACGGTCTTGTTGGATAACGCCACGGCAGCGACGCTGGTGTGCCTCTTCTGAGCAAGCCCCGTCATAAGCCATCATCCCGCCACTTGGGGTGTGAGACCACAGCTCTGGGATCGTGGATCAGCAGGCTGCGCATATACGAGTCACCGCGCTTGGATATTTCATGAATCAGATTCTGTCCCCGGTGCCGTGATGCCTCGGCGTCAGCCCCCAAGGACGCTGCCGGCCTCGGTTGAAGTGCCGGCCGTCGCAGTCAATAGCCCAATGCCTCGCAACTGCTTCAGCCGTCTCGCATCTTGATGCCGTTTAAGATGAGGAGGAGTCCTTAACCGAGTGAGCTATAGTCATACAGTTAAGAGCCAGAGGCAGAGAGCGTTTTCTTGCGCCCCTTTGTCGTTGTTGAGGCGCGCTGATGGTGGTGGATAGCGGTGGAATTCGGAGGCGAAGTTCCGTATGAATAGCAAGAAGATTAGTCAATTTCTTAGGAAACTGACAGCCGAGGTTCCGTCTGCTGTGATATTGGGGGGCGACTCTTCTAACGGCTTGGCGTTCGTTCGCAGTTTGGGTCGGAAGGGAGTCCCTGTTCTGTTCGTTGGCCGAGATATGCACCCGGCGATGCGCTCTCGCTATGGGATTGCGTGTATTCAGCCTGTAAATGGCGATGCTGCCCTGTTAGATCTACTTCTATGCGCCGGGCAGCAGTTGCCCGTCAAGGGCGTGATCATACCGTGCGCTGACGATTACGTCGGCTTTCTTTCTCGACATAGGATTGCGTTAGCTCCCTATTATGAGTTCGTGCTTTCTGGGGAAGCTTTACTCGGGCAACTCGCCAGCAAGAAGTCTCAGTACCAGCTGGCTCAAGAAGCGGGCATTCCGATCCCGAAAACTTTCAGTGTTACCGACAAACTCGAAGGCATTTCTTCGAGCATTGAGTATCCGTGTATCGTTAAACCGGCCTACTCGCATCTATGGGCGGAATTCCAAGTAAGGGCGCAACTTAAATGGTCAAAGCTACTAGTAGCCCACTCTCCGAAACAGCTCATGGACTATGGTTCCATAATTTCGGACAGTGGCTTGGAGTGGGTGGTCCAAGAATTAATCGAGGGCACAGAAGATGAACTCTATGCTCTGTATGCCTACTTTGACCGTAGCTCCAAACCTCTAGCTGTATTCGTCAGAAGGAAACTGCGGCAATGGCCAGTAGACTATGGCAGCGGTTGCTACTCCATCGG
>JAHEEM010000106.1 GCA_024640695.1 Rhodospirillaceae bacterium
CGAAGTCCGTGATCTGCTGAATGTTGTAGATACCCTGCGCTTGCATCGCATCCGCCGTGATGGCCTGGATGGACAAAGGCAGATCCTGGAGATTTTCCTCACGGCGTCTCGCCGTGACGACGACCTCCTCGAGCATGGCTGCGGCCGAAGCTGACTGTTGCGCAACAGCCCCCCCCGACAGCGACAGCATTGCCAGCCCAGGCAATACAGACCCCACTAACAGTGGTAAATGTCGTTTAGCTATCATGTGCTTCTCCGAACGATATCGCTTTAGTGACGAGTAAGGCCCAGCGTCCAGCGCCAGCCGAGCTCAGCGAGCCCGGCAGCCGCTCTAGTCAGGCCCGCCTTCCTAGAACACGCGGCGACCATCCGTCCCTCATGTCAGCCATCCGCGCGAATTCATGCAAAAGAGCCGTAAATCGGTATCCGAACGAAATCAAGGGAGAATAGGGACGAACGTCGGGCGTCGAAGATCTTCCGGGCTGCCTCACAGGCGGCGTATTCCGGACTTTCGAACTCGACTGTCCGGGGCAAACTGGCCCGGACGACGGTGTGGTGTGGTCGGTGTGTAAATGCGACAGATAGCGCTGTCGTGTGGTGTGCTTCAATCCCCCCCCCCAGAAGAATTGCGGCCGAGGCGCTTCGTGTAATCAGGCGCCCACTTAAGTTAAATACAGCTCATACGTAGTATTCTCACACTTGTCAAGTCCAGACGAACGAGCATTGGCCCCAAATCGGAGGTTTTTTTGCAACACTCTTCTGGAAGAATCGCTCGTCGCATGCGTCGCGAGTGCAGCCAGACATAGGCAGCCACTGCAACGTGTTCAGGCACGAGTGAAGGGCCCGGGGGACGAGCTTAGCGCGAGGCGACGTCCAATTCCGGGCGACACCCATCAGCCCATGGTGCTATTCCAGCCGCCAGGCCCTCGCTGCCGTCAGGCTTCGAGCCGAAGCTTGTTTTCGTCTGCGGTGAGCTTGAACCGCCCCGCGCGGAGCCGCTCGATCCAGGTCACCGCCTCCTCCAGCCCGGCAAAGGCATAGAACCGGGCTCCGAGAATCGGTAGATCCGGCCGCTCTGCGATCCGGCGGGCATACTCGAGGATCAGGTCTCCAGTGGTGGACAACGCTGTCAAATGAGGCAGCGAACTCGACTTCTCCACGAGCGCGCGCATCGATGCACCGACGCCGCAGCGCCGCGAGTAGCCGATCAGATCCCGTAGCGAGCCGAGCCCAGGGAGGCCGATCAGGACCGGCAGGCTCAAGCCGTCCTTAGCCGTTCGCTCTATCCACGCGATCACCGCCGCGGGGTCGAAGCTGAGCTGGGTGACCACATACAAGCGCCAGCCGCAGGCCGCTGCAAGATCGGCTTTCTCGGCGAGCGCCTGGTTCAGCGCGGTCGGCCCGATCAGGCGATTTCCTTCTGGATAACCCGCGACGCCTATGTTGATAATGCCATGATCGGCCAAGAGGCCAGTGCCGAGTAGCGCGAGCGTGCTCTCATAAGGCCCCGCGGGATGCTCCCGATCCCCGGCAACGATGAGCGCCTCGGTGACGCCGATACGCTTGAAACGCTCGAGTGCCCCGCGAAGCTGCGCCTCGCTTGCGAGCTCCCGCGCCGCGAGCTGGGGAATCGGCGCGTAACCCATGGCGTGCAGCTGCTCAGCCAGCAGGAGGACCTGCTCGATCGGTATCCCGGGCGGCTGACCGACGTAGAGTCGGCGGTTGGTCGGCAGGTACTCAGGGTAGCGCTCGACCTCGGCGGCGTCGTATGGCGTCGTGTCGATCGAGTAGTTCTCCACGAAACCCAGCACTGCCCGGCGCAGCTGGTCCCGCGTAAGGTCGGCCGGGGCGGCCGAAATGGGCGTATTGTCAGCCATAACTGCCTAGTGACACCTCTGAAGCCTTTGAACAGACCGACTGTACCTCAGGGACTGCGCGGCTCACTAGGCGGAATCGGCTTATTCGCGCTGACCAGGGGCGCTCGGGACCGCCCCGCGCCCGATTCCGAGCCGTTAAGCGGAGGTTCAGCTCGGTTCGAGTAAGGTAGGCTTCACAATCGAGGGGCAAAGCGTGAGCGGCGCCCCGTTGGATCGGGAGTGAGCTATGTTTAACATAATCAAGAGCACCGACCATTCGTCGAAGCTGGCGATCTTTGCGGCTTTGAGCCTGTTCATCGCGAGCCTCGCGCAAGCCCAGACGCCGGCGCCCCTCGAATCGGGCGGTGCCGCAGACCCGGAGTGGACCGCACTCACAACCGGCGAGCTCGAGGAGCTCCTCGGCCCCATCGCGCTCTATCCGGACGACCTCATCGCGATCGTGCTGCCGGCATCGACGTTCCCGCTGCAAATCGTCCAGGCCTCGCGCTATCTCGAGGAGCGCACCGACAATGCCGCGCTCCAGCCCGATGAGTCATGGGACGATTCCGTCATCGCATTGCTCAACTACCCCGAGGTCTTGGCCCTGCTCAACGAGGATCTCGACTGGACCTATGCGCTTGGCGAAGCCGTCGTCTACCAGCAGGGTGACGTGCTCAACGCCATCCAGTCTTTCCGCGACCGCGCCTACGCGTCGGGCAATCTTGCCACCGACGAGCGCCAGGTCGTCGCAGCTCAAGATGACGGGGCGATCACGATTTCGCCCGCGGACCCCGCAGTTATCTACGTGCCTTACTACGATCCCACGCGGGTCGTCGTCCGCAGCCGCGTGCCGAGTTACTACTATTACCCGGCTGCATACCCGGTCTACTACTACCCGTATCCGGCCGGCTACTCGTTTGGTTCGGGTTTCTTCTGGGGCGTCACGACGGCCTTCCTGGTCAGCTGGCCCGACCACTACCTGCACGTTCGCCACCACCACAGCTTCGGCCACCCTTACTACGGCTATAACTATTACACGCCCTGGTATGCGCGCACGAACGTGTACGTTAACGTCAACAATTTTGGCAACTACAACCGCTGGCGCCCGAGCTATCGGCACGGCGCACGCCCGGCGCATCCTGCAAGCTATGCGCGGCTAGGAAATCGCCCTGTCGTGCGGACCCCGACCGAGCGGCGTATCCGCAGCGGGTGGGTACCCAATCAACGTGACAATGGGGACTTCCGTGACCAGCGCCGCACCGTAACCAACGGTAGTCTCGACGACAGCCGTACGCGCCGCATTCGCAGCGGCCGTGACGATGCAAACGATATCCGTACGCGCAGCGATGCTGGCGGGGCACGCCAAGGGCGCTCCGCTGCAACCGGCGGCGCGGCGCGCACCCGCTCGGACCGCCAACCTAGCGTCGCGGACAACTATCGGCGCCCGCGCGGCACCACTGAAGCGACTCCAGCCAACACCGATAGCCGCATCGCCCAGTCGCGTTTCGGTCGCGTGCAGGCACGCGGCGACGGTCGCCCTTCACCGAGCCAGGCTGAACGTCTCGCGGATCGCGGTCGTGTCCAGGCCCGGGATTCCAACACGATCGGCCGCGTGCGCGTCGCGCCGCAGCGAGGCGCACAGACCAATTCGCCCGCCACCCGCACACCGCAACGTGGCTCGACACCGACTTTTGGCCGCATCGCGCCCGCCCAGCGGGCGCCCGATTCAGGGCGCTCAGGCATGCGCCGCGAGCAACCGATGAGCCCGCCGAACGTGCAGCGCCGAGGACCCAGTCCGAACGCCCTGCTCGGCCGCGCAAATACAGCGCGAGCACCGGTCGCACGGCAGAACGGCGGCGCGCGAGCGCAGCCCCGCGGTAGCGCGCAGCTGAACGGTCGGCCGGGCGGCGTACAGCAGCACCGTCGATCGAGATAGGTTTCCCAGGTGCAACCGAAGGCGGCGCATCACCCGCCCGACATTCGGAGAAATACTCGTCGAGCCAGGGACTCCGCAACGCAGGCCCTGGCTCGACGTTTATCGACGCTCGAGAGACTTCGAGCTGGCAGCCATGCAAGGCGATCCAATTGCTTTTAGAATGGCTCAACTAGCTACGCCGGAAACCAAGCAGGTCCATGCACCAACCCCCCCGAGTTAAACCGCTGCTAGCGCTATTTCTCGCCGCCAGCAGCTGCGCGACCGCCATCTGCGCGCAACCGGCGCAGGAGCCCGCGCCGGCGGCCGATATTCGCTTCGACGCTGCGATCGAACAGGCAGCGCGATTACCCAGGCTGCAGAGCCTGCTGGTCAGCCGCAGCGGCGAGCTGATTCTCGAGCGCTACTTCAATGGTTCCGACCCGACTACGCCGGCCAATATCAAATCTGCCTCGAAGAGCGTGATCTCAGCCCTCGTAGGTATCGCCATAGCGCAGGGACATCTCGAGGGCGTCGACCAGCCGATCGGTGATTTCTTTGCCGAGGAGATCGGTGACGATGCAGCCAAGGCCGCAATCACGATCGAGGATCTGCTCACGATGCAGTCGGGCCTGGAGACGACGAGCAACCGCAACTACGGCGCGTGGGTGCTGAGCCCCGACTGGGTTCGATTCGCGCTGCGTCAGCCGCTCGAGGTCGCGCCCGGCACGGCGATGGAGTACAGCACGGGCAACACGCACCTGCTGTCCGCAATACTCACGACCGCAACGAACCGCACGACACTCGTATTTGCTCGCGAAGCACTCGCCGCACCGCTGGGCTTCAGCTTGCCGGGATGGCCGCGAGATCCGCAGGGCATTTACTTCGGCGGTAACGACATGGAGATGACACCGCGGCAAATGGTCGCGTTTGGCGAGCTCTACCTCAACGAAGGTCGCGTCGATGGCCGACAGGTGATCCCGCGCGAGTGGGTCACCGCCTCGCTCGAGCCGCGCACGGAGTCTCGCCGCGAGCGCGGCCGTTACTACGGCTATGGCTGGTGGATCCGGCAGACGGCCGGGCTCCAGACGCCTTACGCCTGGGGCTATGGCGGTCAGTTCATCGTGCTCGTCCCCCAACTCGACCTCGTCGTCGTCACGACCTCGGACAGCACGCCGAGCCCCGAGCGGCGTTCGCAGCGCCGGCGGATCTTCGACCTCGTCGAGGACCTCGTCGTCGCACCGGCATCGGCCGCGCTGGACGTCGCGCCGGAACGGAACCAGGGCAATGCGGGCTGACTCCAAGCGCTCGTTGGAGACAACCGGAGCATGTGAGGCCTGGGACCCAGCGTCATCGAACCAACGGCGAGACTGCAATTGATTCCGCCAGTTCGCTAACTCAGTTGATTAGAAGATTTTCGCAGAGCATGCGAGTTATTTAAGGAGAGATTAATGCCCAATCGCAGGGATTTTTTGAGAACTACAGGCACTGCTGCCGGTCTGCTGATGCTCGGTGGCGCGGCAAGCTCGTTTGCACAGACGGCACGCCGCGAGGCAATGCTTGGCGGCCGCCGCGTTCGCACCGTCGACATTCACGCGCATTGTGTCTTCCCGGAGGCCGCCGACCTGATCGCGGGAACCCCGCTCGAAGGCACCGGCTTCGCCGGCTTTCAAACACTCGGGCCACGACGTCTTGAGGCCATGAACACGATCGGGGTCGATTACCAAGCCTTGAGCGTCAACCGCTACTGGTGGTACCAAGCGGACCGTGATCTTGCGGACCGTGTCGTGCGCCTGCACGATGAGGGCCTCGCCGCATGGTGCAACGAGCACCCGGACCGCTTCGTCGGTCTGTCATCGGTCGCCCTGCAATATCCCGACCTCGCAGCGGAACAGCTCGAGTACGCAGTCAACGAGCTCGGCCTGCGCGGCGCGTCGGTCGGCGGGCATGTCATGGGCGAGGTACCAACCTCGGAGAAATACGACCCGTTCTGGGCCAAGGCCGAGGAGCTCGGCGTCGTCGTCTTCATGCATCCCGGTGGCGCCGAGAACGTCGTCAAGGACGGCGGACTCGACGGACGCGGCGACCTGGGCAACATCATCGGTAACCCGCTCGAGACGACTGTGTTTCTAACGCACATGATCTACGATGGGACGCTCGATCGCTTTCCCAACCTCAAAGTCTGCGGCGCGCATGGCGGCGGCTATCTGCCCTCCTACCTCGGGCGTAGCGAAGTAGCCTGCGAGGTCCGCAACAACTCGGACTGTCTGAACACGAAATCGCCGAGCGAATATCTCAAAGATCAAATCCTCGTCGACTCCATGGTGTTCTCGCATGAGGGTCTGCGGCATCTCGTCGCGGAGATGGGAGCAAGCCAGGTTGTCTACGGCACGGACATGCCATTCAGCTGGCCGGATACGCTCGACCTGATCCTCGAGGCTGATTACCTGAGCAACGCGGACAAAATCGCCATCGCCGGCGGTAACTTGAGCACGCTCCTGCGCATTAGCTAAGCGCGGACGATCGTCTCAAAACTCGAGAAAGGGGCCCGATCGGGCCCCTTTCTTGTCATTCGCCGAGCGTGCTTCCGCTCACTCGTTGAAGTCGAGTATCTCCTGCTCGAAATCGAGGAAGGTGACGTTGTCCATGCACATGAATTCCTCGATGTTCCAATCGACACGGCCATAGAACTTCTGGCCAGTCCATGTCTCGGTGTAGGCACCGGGGTCCTCGACCGTGATGTCGATCTGCAGCAGGCCTTCGTCGTTGATGTGCATGTGCTCGATGAGCTTGAGTTGCTCAGTGTGAGGCACACCGCGCCGGTCGATCCAAGTCTTGTCGTTGAAATTAGTCGTCTCCACGACCAGCGTGTTGCCTTCCCAATGACCGATGGAATCGCCCATCCAACCCGGCGCGAGATCATCACGATGACCGCGGCCGTCCGTAAAGATCTGGCGAATCAGGTGGTCGTACTCGAATACCATAAGGATTCGGCCGGGGGTCTGGATGATTTCCATCGGAAACGGATGAAAGTAGATACGCGGTGTTCCCGGCGGGAAGCACGCATAAACCGGATCATTGGTATCGGCGACCGCGACGCTGTTGGGGCCGAACGTCGGTTTGGCAGTTTCGAATCGCTCCTGTGCCCACGGCGTCATCGCCGGCAGCGCTTCGCTGAATGCGAAACCGCCATACTCACCCGATCCTGGCGCCCTGCGCCCATTCCAGACCCCGCTGAGATCGGCGCCATGCTCGCTGCCGGCATGCGCCATGCTCGAGCCAGTATCCGCCACCTGCGCGCCGACGACGAGTGGAGCACATGCCGCCGCCGCCACCGTCAGTGCTCGAATGCCCTTCATTCGCCGGGACCCCCGAGCAGTGATTTGCCCTGCCCATCGAGCACCGCTTCGACCCACAGCGACGGTGCACCGGCGCGCGCGGGGCTCCCGGTAATCGTCACCGTGTCACCCGGCTTGAACATGTCTTTCGACCAACCGTCGCTGCGCGCGAGCCGGTTCGGGCTCGTGAGCCCGGCGGACCACACGGTCTTGGCGCCATCCTCACCCTCGACCTCGAAGAAGATCAGCACGTGCGGATTGACGAACTGAAAATCGGTCACCGTCCCGGTCATCGTCAGGTGCTGCGACAGGTCATACACCACTGAGGCGCCATGATGCGCGAGCACCACGCCCGACGCCATCGCCAAGCAAAGAGCACATACCATTGATTTCACTAGATTTTTTCCCATAGCAACCTCCATATCCAACGCAGCGTTCCCACTGACTAGCCATTCTGCCCGTGGAGAAATCGGGAACAATCAGCAAAAATACGTATTGTTGTTACCTACTCCCAATGGACGCGTGGCCGCTGCGCCGCGACGGCCGCTTAGGCTTGCGCTTGGGCCTCGAATCGACCGTGGCTGGGCAGCCCTGCCCCTGGCTGTCGCTTCTTACGGAATCACGTTCCGAGGCAGTGTGTTAGGCCAACGGTTCGACGGGCACGGCGCTCATCGGTGGGAGGCCTCAATTCTGGGCGGGCGTATACGTGAAGCTTACGGTAAGCAGGTCAATATTGTACGTTGGGCTCTGCGCACCAAAAGTCAGTATATTCGCCAAGCTCGTCAGCGCGACGCCATCGATCTGCCAATCGGCGCTGGAGTAACGCTCGTTTCGATAACCGATGCGTACCGCGAGCGTCTCGCTGATGTCGTAGTCGACCCGTAAGCTCAACGCGTTCAGGCTCGTCGTAAAATCCGGGAACTCGGATGCCGGTACACCGACGAGCATTTGCGTGACGCCGCGTGATCTAGAATCCGTATACTCGAGCTGCAAGCGCATGCGCTCATCGAGCAGGCTTTTCGTCAAACCGAGGCTGCGCGTGTTGCTCGTATCCTCGCTCATCGCGAGCCAATCGGGTGCCGCAAATGCCTGGCTTCCGGACTGGTCGAACTCGACGTCCTCGCGTCCCCATGCGGCAAAGGCATTGAGGCTGCTCGGCAGCTCGACGCTCGCGTCGAATGACAAATGACGAGAGCGACCCCTCGTCAAGCCAAGCTGCGCTCCGGGATAATCGTCGCGCGTGCGTTCGGCGCGCAGCAGCAGATTGACGCGCTCGTGCGGAATCAGCGTAATGTCCAGCTCCGCGATGCGCTGATCACGATCCGCAATGTGATACTGCCGCAGCAGAGCGTTCTGAACGCCCGAGCCGAGATCCACCTGCCGATAATCAGAGCCGTCGCGGCGACGGTCCGTCACACCGATCGTCGCTTGCACCCAGTCGAGGCTGCGCACACTGAGCTCGGCCCATGTCGAGTCCTCCTCCGCGCGCGAGCGGGCCTGAAAGGTTCGCTTGTGGACATCACGATCGACACCGGCCTTGAGCCGGAGACCGTGGGGCAACCTGTAATCGGCGCTCACGCTCGTGCCGGAGCGCTCGAAGCCATACGGAGTGTTGATGCGGGTTCCGGCAGGAGCCAGATCCGTGAGAACGTAATCGTAGGCGGCCTGAGCGGTCTGATTATCACGCTCATCGCGGTGGTAACGCGCCGCGAGCCGAAGCCTATTGAACGGCTGCGACACGGCGTCCACAGTGAGTCGGCTCGTATCGACTTTGCCAGCGAGCGAGGGGCGCGGCAGCGCAGCGCTTACGATGTCCGGATTGATGGTGAACGCAGTGAAACCATCATCCTGCTCGAGCTCTCCGCTTGCGAGACTTGCGGACACGTGCGTGCTCGAGCCGAAACGGTAGTTTCCGGCCACGCGCAATTGTTGCGCGGAGTTGTCGGGTGCCCGCGCGAGCCGGCCGAAATCGGCGCCGGCGGTTAACGGCGTGAACGGGTTCTGCCACTCGAGCGCCGTTGCGCGGTTGGAAAAATTCGAGCCGAAGTACGTAACATCGAGCGTGCCACGCTCCCAGGTCCGGCTCATTCCCAGCTCGAACTCGTCCGTCACGTAGTTGATCGGCGCCGGAAGCCAGGCGCTCAGCGTTGCAAAGCTGCCCGCCATCATCTGCTGCCCGGTGCGCTCCTCGCGGCGGTAGTCGGCTCGATAGTCAAAATTTCCGCTCGCGAGCCAATCGAGCCCGAGACCCAAGGTTCTTCGTTGCCGGACGACATTGAAACGGCTGAGGCTCTGGCTCAACGCCGTCATGTTCGCCGTGCTGCCCGCCTCGACCCACCCCGCCGGCAGACTCAGCGAGCTGCCGCCGACACCCCTGAACGGCGTCAGAAGGCCATCGAAGGCATAGTACTTTGGAATCTCATCGTAGCCGGCGCGCACACGGTAGACGCCAGGCTGCCCTCCATCCAATGCGAACGAGCGCGAATCCAGACCGAAATCCTCAACGAGCAGCTCCCAATAGCTACCGGCCTCTCCCCAGTGCCGCAGCTCACCGTCGGCAATCAGATAGAAGCCGTCCTCGTTCAGCCCGGTGTAGTCACCGAACTTGCCCGAGGCATCAGAAACGAAACCCGAGCCTAAGGACCAGCTCGATGACAGGCCCGACGGAAACGGGCAAAACTGGCAAGTCCACCCCTCGGGCACTGCAGCTTGCCCCGCTGCTGAACGAGGCGCGAGCGCCGCGAGCACAGCGCAACCTGCTGCAGCCGAAAACCCAAGCCGCGCCGCAGAACCCATCATCGCGCAAAGCCTGCACCCGAGGGATGGTTGGAACCATGAATCTGGCTGTGGCAGTTCAGGCAGCTGCCACTGAGCAAGAGCGGCGAGGCGCCCCCTGGCGGTAGCCCCGCGGCCGTGCTCGCGATACTCGGGTGGCCCGCCTGCGAATGGCATTGCTGACACAGCAGCGGCGGGCGACGCGTCAGCAGCGCCGGATGCAATGAGCCATGAGGCTGGTGACAGAGCGAGCAGTCCTCGGCAACCGGCGCGTGCTCCCAGAGAAACGGGCCGCGCTTCTCGGCATGGCACGCATAACAGGTGTCATTGACCGTCGCCCGACTCAGCGCGATACCACCTTGGTTACCGTGCGGGTCGTGACAGGCGCTGCAGCTCATCTGCCCATAACGAATCGGATGAGTAGACGCCATCAGGCTCTCGGAGCGCTGCCGCTGATGGCAACCAAAACAGACCTCGGGTTGCTGCGCAGTTGCCAAGACCGCGTCGCGCTCTGCATGCAGCGTATGGCAGCTCGCGCAGGAAACTTCCGCGAAGGCATGCACGCCCTGATGCCAGACGGATCCCGGATCACGCTCATGGCAGCCGAGACAGATCTCGTTCTGCGCAGCGATGGGCACGTGGCTGTCGGGTCCGAAGGTGCCGATCGGGCCCTGGGGCTGGCCGCGGCGCACGCGCTGGGTATGGACACCACCAGGCCCGTGGCAGCTCTCGCACTGCAGCTGAGCGAACGGGCTCGCGGGATCACTGCCGAGCGCATGACGCGTCCTGAAGATCGACAGGACCGGGAACTCCGAGTTCCCGTCGTGACATGCAAGACAGGTATCGGCACCGCGTGCGCTCAGCGCCGCGGTATCGGTTTCCGAGTCTTCCTGACCGTTGGCGCTAACC
>JAHEEM010000107.1:0-979 GCA_024640695.1 Rhodospirillaceae bacterium
ATAGCGATCCCGCTGCAAGCAGGTCTCGGCAAACGCAGGCTCACCCGGCACCGCGAAGCTAACGCGGAAGCGTGCGTCACCGCGCACACGGCCCTCGCCGCGCCGGCCTTGAGTCACTGTTGCCGCTGCACGCGAGCGCACGTCCAGATCGTAACTGCCCGGAACTGCAGCCTCGGGCTCCACGAAGGCTCCGTCGAAAGCGAGCCCCGCGCGGCAGCCAAGCACCTTGCCGGACGCAAACAAGGTGCGGCAATGCTGATATTCGTGGACTGTCCCGCAAAGCAGAATTCCAGGCTCGGTCTGATAACAACCCGGCACGAGCAACTGCACTTCGACCGGCATGATCGCTGGTGCCGTGCCGCGCCGGTCTGGGGTAATGACCGTCGACTTCGTTGCCGAGCCGAGATTGGGAAGCCTGTAACTCCTGCCTTCCCGGCCACAGGTAATCGAGGCGAATCCGTCGCACTGATTGCCGCGGCAGACACGATCGTCATCGAGCGTCATCGTCGGAAGCTGATCACCGAGGTCACGGTCGATCGCCCAATCGCTAGCATGCTCGTAACCTTGACTACGGCACCACTGCGCTGCGACACGCTCGCCGCAAACCTGCCCAAAGGTCTGACAGTAATCCAGTCGGTAGCCCTGATGCTGCGGGTTACTGAAGGTCCGCACTTCGGCATGGCTTGGAACGACTACGCAAAGCAACAAGCCCACAACTGAGATGGCCAACGATTTATCGCGGATACTCATACCTATTTGTGCTCATTGTCCCGTCGCCCAACTTAGCTCAACGGGCCGGTCGACGCGAGGAGGAGCGTCACACTATCCCGGGTTGGATATGCAGCAGCGGCCGTCTCGCAGCGCTAACCGGCAGGCACTGATGTTTGCCGCACCGCATAGATTTTGCTAGAAGCGTTATCCTAGGAAGACACTGAGCGGCCGGGAGCGCGGTTTGAACATAAGATTGCTGAGCATCGTA
>JAHEEM010000107.1:989-10787 GCA_024640695.1 Rhodospirillaceae bacterium
TAATGCGAGTCGGCTCGCAATTCAGTCTCGGGACAGTCATTGCGGGTATCGGTATCGTCGCGTTCGTTTACGACCGGATGGCCCGGCCACCGAAGTCCTGACGCGAACGCCCTCGTTTCGCTGGCTAAAAGATCCGGCCAAGCACGAGATAAAATGCGCTGAAACCCTCGCGACTGCGACCATAGGCACCGTAGATCGGTCCGATCGGTGTGTCGAGCCCAACCCATACGGAGCCGCCGAGCAGAGCATCGGTGAAGCTGATCGCCTCGCCAGTGTCCCAGGTATCACCGTACTCGAGCGACGCACCCAGAAAAGCCGGAAACAGCGCCAGATCGTTGATGCGCCGATAGAAGCTCGCCCCGATCCGACCGACGTTTTGCGCCGACAGCGACTGTCGACCGAGCCCCGAGAGATCGAATAGGCCGCCAAAGCGGAATTCGCTCGTCATCGGCGCGATTCCGCTCGTCGTCCGGTCGTACCTTAGGGTCGACAGCAGCGTATAGCGACCCCAAGTCTTGGCAACATTCGCCGAAAAGCTGAGCTGATCGAAGTCGACATCTGCCGACAGTGCGTTGGGCCGCGACCCTATGAGCTGGAGCTTCGCGTTGATGCCCGCGCGTGGAAATGCAACGTCATCGAGCGTGTCAGCCCACAGTCTTACAAAGAATTCTCCTTCGTGGAACGACCCTTCGGTGAGTAAGTCGGCTTGGCCGACCTCGACATCTACGCTGCCGGTCGAGCGCCGTAATCCGAGACGGAACTCGCCCCAGCTCCCGAGCGCGCGCCCGACGCCGAGCTCTAAAGTCGCAGACTTAACCCGAGCCTCGGTCACTCGCACGTCGCCCTCGAACAAATTGAGCTGTCTTGAGTCGACGGTCAGCAAGGGCGCAATGAAATACTGCCCTGCAGCGCCGAACGGTTGATGCAGATCGACGCCTAGCGCAGGTTCGGCACCTGCCGCTGCCGTTGCGCGCCATTCCCCATTCTTCGGATTGAGCGCTGTGCGCAGATAACTGGCCGCGACGCCGAACAGAATGTCCTGATTGCCCGAGGCATTGAACTGTAAGCCGAGCTGCGCATAGGCCGGCCCCCAGCTACGCTCTTCGAGGTCGAGCTGCAGTCCGACACGGTCGCCGTCGTCGATGACTTCATAACGAACGTTTTGATAGAGCCCGAGCCCATAGATCTTGTTGACAGCCTCTTCGACTTGGCGAAAGTCCAATGGGCCGCCGAGTGCTATCCCCGATAAATAGGGCTCAATTACGCTATCGGCCACGATCGAGTCGTTCTGCACGCGCACAAAATCAACGCGCGGCGGCGGGCTCGGCGTAAGCCCGAGCTGTGCGGCACGATGAGTCTCGTACGCCCTCGGGTCAATCGCAAGTCGGCGCAGGCTTGCTGCGTGATTCATCGCAAGTTCGTAGCCAAGCGGAATCGTTTCGGCCATTGCAGTTAATGTCGTCGACCCGAAGCGCGGGTCGAGCTCGGCGGTCAACAACACATCCCGATCGGTCAGCGTATCGAGCTGGGCCTCCACGCCGGAGCGGATCAGCAAGGTCGTGAGCTGCGCTGTGATATCGAGAACGGAACTGAGGTCCTCGCGCCCACTCAGCGGCGCGCTTACATCGACGGCGATGATGACTTCGGCGCCCATCTCACGCGCAACTTCGATCGGCAGGTTCATGACGATCCCGCCATCGACCAGCAGCCTCCCCTCGATCTCGACAGGCGCCAGCACCGCTGGAACCGCCATCGTCGCGCGAAGGGCACGCGCGAGACTGCCTCCGCCGAGAATGACCACCTCTCCGGTGGCGATGTCGGCAGCCACGGCGCGGAACGGGATCGGCAGCGCATCGAAATCGCGCACACGCGAGGCCGGAAGTACGATTTCCGAAGTAATCAGATCGATAATTTGGCCCTGCACGATACCTAGCGGGAGCTCGAACTGCTGGCGATTGAAACCCGGACGTTGATCGACGAGGAACAGATCGTCCTCTCGCTTGCGCCGAAACGACCGCAGCGCTCGCGGCGTCTCCTCGAGAAAGGCCGCTTCCCAATCGATGCCATTAATGACTCGCTCGATCTGGTCAGCCGTCATGCCGGAGGCATAGAAGCCGCCGACGACCCCGCCGATGCTCGTGCCGGCAATGAAGTCGACCGGCACATTGAGCTCCTCGAGCGCGCGCAAGATGCCCACGTGCACCCCGCCCCGCGCACCGCCACCCGAAAGCACAAGACCGATGCGCGGACGGCCGATGCCACCGACGACGGGGTCGTCCGAAGTCTGCTGGGTCGCTGCGGGCGCGGCCGCCAGGCAAAGGACTAGAACAGGAACGCACCTGCCAAACTTTGTCGCCAAGCGCATGGCTCGCGCAGGGAATCCGATAGAGGATCGCATCAGGCGAATAGCGCGAAGTAGCATACCGCGGTGATAACGACCGCGCCGATAAAATTCAGCGCGAGCCCTTCCCTGACCATGTCTCGCATATCGATGTGGCCCGACGCAAAAATCACGGCGTTCGGCCCGGTTGCGACCGGAAGCATGAACGCGCAACTGGCGCTCATCGCGGCCGGCACCATGAGCAGGCGCGGATCGATACCAGCACCGAGCGCCGCTGCCGCAAGCACTGGCATCAACAGTGCTGTGGTTGCCGTGTTGCTGGTTATCTCGGTCAGGAACGTGACGCTCAAGCAGATCGCCGCGAGCAGCAGTAGCGTCGGGATTCCGCTCAACGCAGCGAGAGCTTCACCGATCATCTGACTGATCCCGGAGCTGACGAATGCGGAGGCAATGCAGATCCCGCCGGAGAACAGAATCAAAATACCCCAAGGGATACGTACAGCGGCGTCCCAATCGAGCAGCCGCTCACCCTTGCCGTTTGGGATGAGAAACAGCGCAGCCACGGCAAGCAAAGCCACGCTCGCGTCATTCGCTTGCGGCAGATCGAGCCAGCCGCTCCAGCCGCCGAACGGATCGCTGCGCGTAATCCAGGCGATGGCTGTGAGCCCGAATACCGCGAGTGTGCGTTTTTCCTCTAAGCGCCATACGCCGACTTCAGGCAATTCCAGCCGCTCGGCCGAGCCAAGGCCGCGCGTCAGCCAAAGGCCAATCAGCGGCACGAACACGATGACAACGGGCATGCCCCACCGCATCCAGTCGAGAAAACTCAGGGCGATCCCGGTCGTGTCCTGGTAGACCTGCATAAATATTAGGTTGGGCGGTGTGCCGACCGGTGTGCCGATGCCACCGACGTTGCAGCCATAAGCGACACCGAGCAGCAGCGCGACTTTGAGCCGCTTGTCCTTGGTGTTCTCGAGCACTGCAAGCGCGATCGGTAGAAGCATCAGGCTTGTTGCCGTGTTGGATATCCACATGCTCAGCACCGCTGCGGCCGCCATGAAGCCGAACACGACCGCGCGGCCGCCACCACCGAATAGGTTGACCATGCCGAGCGCGAGCCGGCGGTGGGCACCGCTCTTTTCCATGGCCATCGACAGCATGAAGCCACCTAGATAGAGCAGGATCAGCGGGCTACCGTAGGCTTGGCCCACCTGGTTCGGCGTCAGCACGCCGACGAGCGGAAAGATCGCCAGCGGCAGAAGACCCGTCACGGGAATCGGTATTGCCTCGGAGATCCACCAGAGCGCGCAAAGCAGAGTCACGCCCGCGGTCCAGCAGACGTTGGGAGGTTGGCCGAGGGTGGCGAGGCCCCATCCGAGCGCAAGCGCCAGGATTGGGCTGACTACGAGGGCGATTCGGCGCACGGAGATCTTCGATGTGACTAGGTAGCTTTTAGCTTACCCGGCTCTGGAACCGAGCCGCAATGACCCGATGGATAGCCACTCTGGCAGCGAGCCGGCCACGTGGTGCGATTGCCAGCCGATTTTGGTGACCAGGCTGCGCTTGACATGATCGTCGGTCGACTGCACGCCGCCGACCGACTCAGTTGAGAGAAAGAACGAACGTTCGTATACTACTTTTCCATGCAAAAAGGCGCACTCACCAGGACCTCGATTCTAGAGCAGGCCGTATCGATGGCCAGCGTGTTGGGCTTTGAAGGTATCAGCATCGGCAGGCTTGCCAGCGAAGCCGGCATGTCCAAGAGCGGCCTTTTTGGTCATTTCGGATCGAAGGAGGCGCTGCAGCACGCAATTCTCGACTTCACCATCGACGACTTCAAAACTCGAGTTATCACTCCAGCACTGCGCGAGCCCACGGGCAAGGCGCGCCTGACGATGCTGTTCTCCAACTGGCTCGACTGGCTCGGGCGGGAGTCGTTTGCGGGTGGGTGTCCGCTCATGGTGGCTTGCGTCGAGCTTGATGATCGGCCGGGCGCGTTGCGTGACTATCTCGTCACCCAACAGGTGGCGTGGCTAGACCGCATCCGCCGCACGGTGCAAAAGGCCGTCGCCGAGGGTGTCTTCCGTGATGGTCTGGATACCCGCCAGTTTGCGTTTGAGTTCCAGGGTATCGGCCTCGGATACAATTTTGCCCGCCGACTGCTCAACGATTCCAACGCCCGCAACCGCGCGCAATTGGCTTTCACCCGGCTGATTCAGTCGGTCAAGCGCTAACCCATCCTGCGACGATTAGGCGCAGCGCATCGCGCTTGGATCGTTGATGACTAAACCGCACGATCGTTTTTTTCCTGACAGCGGGGTCATGGCGCCCGGATTCGGTACCTCAGTACCGCGTGCCACCGGCGCCGAGACCTGCCCGCCAGAACGAATGCTGCTGTGCGAACACGTCGCGCCGCAGACCCGCGCGCATGCCGCGAGCGCCAACTGCGAAATCGAACGCCGCGGAAATTCAGCGTAGTCCGGTCTGCGCGGCCGATGAGCCTGGCGCGGCGCGCTGAGCCGCGCGCCGGCCGAGGTCCCGCCTAGCCGCCGCTTGATATTCGCGAGAGGATCAGTAGCGGTAGTGATCGGCCTTGTAGGGACCCTCGACGGGCACACCGAGGTAATCAGCCTGCCGCCGCGACAGGGTTTCGAGCTGCGCGCCGAGCTTACCCAGATGCAGCCGAGCAACCTTCTCGTCGAGATGTTTGGGCAACGTGTGCACGCCGAGCGGGAATTGCTCCGGATGGTTGAAGAGCTCGATCTGAGCCAGGGTCTGGTTCGTGAAGCTGTTGGACATTACGAAGCTCGGATGCCCTGTTGCGCAGCCGAGGTTAACGAGGCGTCCTTCGGCGAGAAGAATGATGCTGCGTCCATGCGGGAAGGTGATCTTGTGGACCTGCGGCTTAATTTCCTCCCATTCGTAACGCTTGAGCTTCTCGACCTCGATCTCGTTGTCGAAGTGCCCGATGTTGCAGACGATGGCGTTGTTTTTCATCTGCAGCATGTGCGCCTCGGTGATCACATCGACACAGCCGGTGGTCGTGACGAATATGTCGCCGATCTTGCAGGCATCCTCCATCCGCATGACTTCGTGGCCTTCCATTGCCGCCTGCAGCGCGCAGATCGGGTCGATCTCCGTAACGATCACGCGCGCCGCCTGCGACTTCAGGGACTGGCAGCTACCTTTGCCGACGTCACCATAGCCCGCAACGACCGCTATCTTGCCGGCGAGCATGACGTCGGTCGCGCGCATGATGCTGTCGACGAGCGAGTGGCGACAGCCGTACAAGTTATCGAACTTAGACTTCGTCACCGAGTCATTGACGTTGATCGCTGGTATTAACAGCTCGCCGCGCTCGAGCATATGGTAGAGCCGATGTACGCCCGTGGTCGTTTCTTCCGTAACGCCGCGAATATCCTTAACGATACGGTGGAAGCGGCCCGGGTCGGCCTTGAGCGACTTCTTAAGCTGAGCCAGCAGGATCCGCTCCTCCTCATTCTCCGGCGTCTTATCGAGGATTGAAGCATCGTCCTCGGCCCGGAAACCCAGGTGCAGAAACAGTGTTGCGTCGCCGCCGTCATCCAGGATCATGTTCGGACCGAGGCCGTCGCCCCAGTCGAAGATACGATCTACGTACTCCCAGTATTCCTCGAGCGTCTCGCCCTTCACTGCAAAGACTGGGGTGCCATTGGCCGCGATTGCCGCCGCCGCGTGATCCTGGGTGGAGAAGATGTTGCAGGTAGCCCAGCGAATCTCAGCGCCGAGCGCCTCCAGCGTTTCGATCAGAACCGCGGTCTGGATCGTCATGTGCAGAGAGCCCAAGACACGCGCGCCCTTGAGTGGTTGTGATGGCCCGAACTCTTCGCGCGTCGCCATTAGGCCCGGCATCTCGTGCTCTGCCAGAACAATTTCTCGACGCCCAAAATCGGCCAAGCCGATGTCTTTTACGACATAATCGTTGACGCTTCGCTCCATCACAGCAACCGGCTCGCTCATACTCTCCCGCTCCTAAAATATCTCACCGAAGCTCGCGCGGTAACGCTGGGCAAACTCCGGCTCAGTGAAATGGTGGTTCTGGGTGCCATGCGATTCTATCTTAATGGCCCCCATTAAGCTCGCAATGCGGCCTGTGGTTTTCCAATCCAGATTACGCATGAGCCCGAACAGTAGCCCGGCCCGATAGGCGTCCCCGCACCCGGTCGGGTCCACGACCGCCGATGGCTTCGCAGCCGGAATCTCCAACTCCTCGTCACGCGTATAGATCAAAGACCCTTTGTCGCCGCGCGTGACGATCAGCGCATCGACACGCTGCTTCAGATCGGCGATATCCCAGCCAGTGCGTTCTTTGAGTAGCTGCCACTCGTAATCGTTAACCGTAACCCAGGTCGCCTGCTCGACAAAGCAGCGCAACTCCTCACCGTTGAACATCGGCAGCCCCTGGCCCGGATCGAAGATGAACGGGATATCCCGTTCGGCTAGATCGGCCGCATGCGTGAGCATGCCTTCACGACCGTCGGGGGAGACCATTGCCAGCGTCGCATCAGCGGCATCGGCAATTTTATTCAGATGCGAGAAGTTCATCGCACCCGGATGAAACGCAGTGATCTGATTGTCATCGAGATCGGTCGTGATGAAGGCCTGCGCCGTGAATACATCGTCGAGCACTCGGATGTGATCCCCACGTATCGACCATCGCTGCAGCCAGTCCTGATAAGGGTGGAAGTCCGAGCCCGCTGTACCCATCGGCAGCGGATCTTCACCAAGCAACTTCAGGTTATAGGCGATATTGAGTGCGCAGCCGCCGAACTCCCGCCGCATCTCGGGAACGAGAAACGCGACGTTCAAGATATGGATCTGCTCCGGAAGGATGTGATTCTTGAAAGAATCCGGAAACACCATGATGTTGTCGTAGGCAATCGAGCCGCAGATCAATGCCGCCATCGGCCGTCTCTCCCTTCGACTGCGCTCGTGCGAGTCGTGAATCGGCTATCTCTCAGCTCAAAGCAATGCGCGTCGCGCATTGGCAAGCAGACCAACTGCGCGAGCCGGATCATGCGCATCGCAAGGTGCTTCCTGATGTGGATTGGCAGCGTTGCAGAGCTCACAGCACAACGCTTCAAGCGGCCGCGGCGGTCTTTAGATCCTGCGCTTTATCGGTTCGTTCCCAGCTGAAGCCGGCTTCGCTGCGGCCGAAATGTCCGTAGGCCGCCGTCTGCTGATAGATGGGCCGCAGGAGATCGAGCATACTCAGGATCCCGTACGGGCGAAGGTCGAAGTGGGCCCGCACGAGCGCGCTGATTCGATCCTCGGCTATCTTGTGGGTGCCAAAGGTCTGCACCATCACGGACGTCGGCTGCGCGACGCCAATCGCGTAGGAGACCTGAATCTCGCAGCGGTCGGCGAGCCCGGCCGCAACGATGTTCTTGGCAACGTAACGTGCCGCGTATGCCGCCGACCTGTCGACCTTCGACGGATCCTTGCCCGAGAAAGCACCGCCGCCATGGCGAGCCATGCCACCGTAGGTGTCGACGATTATCTTCCTGCCAGTCAGGCCGCAGTCACCGACTGGACCACCGATCACGAACCGGCCCGTCGGGTTGATGTGGTACTTCGTTGAGCTCGCCAGCAGATTGGCTGGGATCACGGGTTTGATGATGCACTCCATCACGCCAGCCTCGAGATCCTCTTGCGAGACATCGGGATCATGCTGCGTCGACAGCACCACCGCTTCCACAGCCACGGGGCGGTCGTGCTCGTAGCGAAACGTGATCTGGCTCTTGGCGTCCGGACGCAGCCACGGCAGCTCGCGTGATTTCCTGACCTCAGCCTGGCGCTTCACGAGCCGATGCGCGTAGACGATCGGCGCGGGCATAAGCTCCTCGGTCTCGTTGCTCGCATAACCGAACATCAGACCCTGGTCGCCTGCGCCCTGCTCTTCTTTACTTGCTCGGTTGACGCCCTGGGCGATATCGACCGACTGCTCCGTGAGCTCGTTCATTACTCTGCAGTTGTGCCCGTTGAATCCGAGCTCATCGCGGTCGTAGCCGATCTCGAGCACCGTTTTGCGCACGAGCGCCTCGACATCCAAGCTGCTGCGGCTGGTAATCTCACCAGCGACGACAACGAGATCCGTCTTGACGAGCGTCTCGCAAGCCACCCGCGAATCGGGATCGTCCTTGATCAGTGCGTCAAGGACAGCATCGGAAATCTGGTCACAGACTTTATCGGGATGACCCTCGGATACCGACTCCGATGTAAACAAATAGCTGCTTGCCATGGTCTGAAGCACTCCTCGATGGTGAATGGATCGTGCTGGCGCTAGACGACCCCGCAGGACGACCGGCAGCTTGCCCAAATCAAGACGCCCGCGCAACTATTCGCTGCTAACATACCCCCCCCAGGAGGCCATTATGTCAGCGCAGCACCATCGACTCATCATCCTCGGCTCCGGCCCCGCCGGCTATACGGCGGCCGTCTATGCGGCGCGGGCCGCCCTCGAGCCCGTGCTCATAACCGGTATCGAGGTCGGAGGGCAAATGACCACGACGACAGATGTCGATAACTGGCCGGGCGATGATGCAGGCGTGCAGGGGCCGGATCTCATGGAACGCATGAAGCGGCACGCCGAGCGCTTCGGAACCGAGCTCATCTATGACCACATTCAATCCACCGAGCTCGGCAAGCCGCCCTTCCTGCTCAAGGGCGACAACGCCGAGTACAGCTGCGACGCATTGATCATCGCCACGGGGGCATCGGCGCGCTATCTGGGCCTGCCTTCCGAGGACGCGTTCCGGGGCCGCGGCGTATCGGCTTGCGCTACCTGTGATGGCTTCTTCTATAAGGGTCAACGCGTCGCCGTCATCGGCGGCGGCAATACTGCCGTCGAGGAGGCGCTGTACCTCGCGAACGTCGCCTCCGAGGTCATCATCGTGCACCGCCGGGACGAGTTCCGAGCCGAGAAAATTCTGAGCAACCGCCTGCTCGAGAGAGCTGCGAGCGGCAACGTGAAGATCCGCTGGAACCATGTCCTCGACGAGGTCCTCGGCGATGACTCGGGCGTGACGGGGATGCGAATACGCGACGTGCGCTCGAGCGCCACCGAAGACATCGAGCTTGGCGGCGTCTTCATCGCGATCGGCCATACGCCGAATACGGGCTTATTCGCCGAGCAGCTCGCCATGGAAAACGGTTACGTTCGAGTAAATCCAACCGGCGACGGGGCGGCTACCGCAACGAGCATTCCTGGCGTGTTCGCAGCGGGCGATGCGGCCGACCCGATCTATCGACAGGCGATCACCTCGGCCGGCTCCGGCTGTATGGCGGCGCTCGATGCGGAGCGCTTCCTGACCGGGCAGCACTAACCCGCCCATCCCAGCACGTCCCGGGCAGTTTCGTGGCCACTGCCGGCGACTTGCTTGGACTTCTTGACAAGTCAATTGTCTTTATGACATCTT
>JAHEEM010000108.1 GCA_024640695.1 Rhodospirillaceae bacterium
CGACGTCAGGCGGCGGCACGACACACGTCACCGAGCGCTACCGCCGTATCGGCGATCAGCTCGAACTAAACCTCGCGCTCGTGGACCCAGTCTATTGGCAGGAACCGCTGACGCGCACGGTTCGCTATAACTCGGCCCCGCGACTCGAGATTCTGGATTACGGCTGTGACCCAACGGTGTCGACGGACTGGCGTGCGCCACAATAGCCGCGGTCCGGCCGGGCAGATCAGGACCAAGCATTGACGGGCCGCGGCCTCGTCAGCGCTGCTCAATAACGCTCGAATACCCGCTGCTACCCCGGGAGACGAGTTCGCCCATGACTCCCCGCACTGCAGTATTGGCGGTGAATAGTTGACCCAGTGCCTGTTAGTGATCGCCTGGGGTTGTGGCCCGTCTGATGGATAAAACTTCAGTGCGATAGCCGGATCAATATTCGGGACCTACAGCCTAGAATGACACGATCATTGAATCGTTCATTCAACGCTTCCTGTCGCTCGCGCTGTAGTTAGTCAGCAGTCAGCCGCCGTAAATCCTCTGGACCGATCGAGCGCAGAGTTTCTATATTTCTCTCGAAGATATCCGCCGCGTCTGGAAATGCAGCCACTGCTCGTTCGACGCTGGATTCGCGCAGTAGATGCAGCATCGGATGCGGTGAGCGGTTGGTGTAGTTCGCCATGTCATCCGGCTCGCTATCCGCAAAACAATAATCAGGGTGAAAGCCAGCAATCTGCAATATGCCTTTGGCTTCCAACCTCTTAAGCGCGGCGTCGGCTTCGCCGACAAAGAAATGATAATCAAGAAAATCGGGCATGGCCAAGGGGTGAATCAAGAGTATCGTATCCAGCTTGCGCGGATCCGCGGCGAGCAGAACGCTGACCTGGCACTCAAGTTCCGCAAGTAAATCGTCGGGATGAACCGCCCTGGTCACGACGTAGCGAATTTGCTTCTTGGCGTGCACCGCTTTCGCGAATGGACAGAGATTCAGACCGATGACGACTTTTTCAACCCAGCGTCTTGCGATGAGCTCGATCTCCTCTGCCTCATGCATATTCGCATATGGCTTGAGTGCGCGCGTACGTATACGGGCGCTCGTCAATTTCTGCCCGCTGCTTGCGCCACGTCGCGACCGAGTTGTCGGCGGATCGCCTCTTCGCGGGCACCCTCGATCGCTTGCGTAACATCGTCCACGTTGGCGATGATTTCGTCCTCAATAGAGACACCGACCAGTTTACGACCGAGTTTGATCTCGCCTTGCTTAAACAGCGACCACATTTCCATCGCGAACTTGCTCGCCAGAAGATCGGGGCCGAAGCGCCCCGATGTTTCGGTGATGTTCCGGATGCCGCACTCCCGCATGGCTAACCCATTATTCCCACCCGCCGCGTTCGCCACTTGTGGCGGATCAATAATCACCGGACCCGCCGCATTGATCAGCACATTGAACGCCCGCCGATCGCCGTGAACCGATCCGACACACAACATGCCTATGACTTGATCGATCAGAAACCTATGATACCCCCCGTTGCCGCGAGCGATCGACTTCACAGAGGCGCGACGCTGCCCGGGTGTCGAGATCAAATGGCGCTCATCTCAAGAGAGACTCGGCCTTCTCGCGCACTACACACACCGAAAGCCCCCCCCGAGGGGAAGGTGCCCCACCGCGAGTCATTGGCCGATTGCCCCACAGCCGACCGCAGCAAAAAGACAGATTGAACCAAGACGCGGCTTCCGACTCGAAGCAAACGTTTCGACCGCGCTGATCGCACAAAATTCCGAGGCCAGAGTTTATTGTTGATCTGGCGACGGATTGCGGCAGAATGCTGCCCGGCGTGCAATTAACAAGGATTGTTTGGTGAGCTCTAACCCTCGTAAAGCTTTGCAGGAACTAGTTTCGCTGTCCGCATTGGCCCTCCCGATCCTGACCTGGACGGGCGCCGCCAACGCACAGGAAGCCGCGCGCGAGGACATAGCAGCAAAGACCATCCACATCGTCCGAAGCGAGTCGGCACCGGTCCTGGACGGGAAGCTCGACGACGCCGTGTGGTCGCAGGCCGCCGTCATCGACGATATGCACCAGATCCTGCCGAATGAATACGAGTCGCCTAGTGAGCAGACGGAAATCTATCTGCTTTACGACGATGACCATCTCTACGTGGGCGCAAGAATGCACCACGATCAAGTACCGATGCTTGCTACGCGGTTGCGGCAGGGAGAGACCTATTGGGGCGATGACCTATTCTCAATCATGATCGATACGTTCAACGACCAGCGCAACGGATACCGCTTCCAGGCCAACAGCAACGGCGTGCGTATGGAGGCTCTCTACCAAGATGTGACGCGCGAGCTCTGGGAGTGGAATGGAATCTGGGAGGCGGAGGTTACTAAAGACGCCGACGGATGGACCGCGGAGTTTGCGATTCCATTCAAGACAATCTCCTTCGATCCAACCGGCGACACGTGGGGCCTGAATTTTCGCCGTGATATCGGCTATGCCGATCAGCGAACGGGCTGGGTGTCTTACAACCGTACTCAGAATCCCGCCAATGCGGGCAAAGTCATCGGCCTCGAGAACATGAATCTCGGTGTCGGCCTAGACATCGTACCGTCTCTCAGCGTGAACCAGCACAAGAGCTTCGACCCCGGGAGCACGGACTCCACGAACGAACCGTCGCTAGACGTCTACTACAAGCTTACGCCGTCAATGAACGCGTCGTTGACCATCAACACGGACTTTTCTTCGACCGAGGTCGACGACCGACAGGTTAATCTGACCCGGTTCAACCTGTTTTTTCCGGAGAAGCGGGACTTCTTTCTAAGAGAATTCGATATTTTCCAGTTCGGGCGACTGGGCAGAATCCAAGGTGGCGGCGGCGCCGGCGTCACTTTTTCTAGACCGTCGCTTGAGAACGGCTCACCGTTTTTTTCCCGGCGGATCGGGCTCAGTGCCTCGGGCGCGCCGGTCGACCTCGAATATGGAGGAAAGATCAGCGGGCGAATCGGCCGATGGGATCTTGGCGCACTCACCATACGGCAAGATCAGTTCGGGGACGTCGAGGCCAGCGACCTGTTCGTTGGCCGGCTCGCCGCGAATGTGCTCACCGAATCGAGTGTCGGAATCATCGCTACCAACGGCGATCCTCGCTCGAACCTCGACAACAGTGTTGTTGGCATCGACTTCCGCTATCTCAACACGCGTCTGCCGGGCGGCCGGACGCTAGAGGGTGAAGCCTGGGCACAGCGCAGCCAGACCGAAGGGGTTAAAGGCAATGACGGCGCCTGGGGGCTCCGACTTCGTTCTCCGAACTCGGTCGGCTGGCGCGGAGGCGTCGGCGTCAAGGAACTGCAATCCAACTTCAATCCCGCACTAGGCTATGTGAATCGTAAGCACGTCCGAGACTACACCGCCGAGATCGGCTACATGTGGCGCTTTCGCCTCCCCTACGCTCGCTCTATCTTCAGTGGAATCGACGCGCAGCGCTTTGATTCCTTGGACGGTGGGCTTCAATCCGAGACACTCACCTGGCGGCTTGCTGAGCTGAGCAGCAACCGTCGTGACGAATACAAACTCTATCACTACCAGACGAAGGAAGTGCTGACCGAACCGTTCACTATCTGGGATGACGGCGTCAATCAGATAGTCGTTCCGGTCGGAAGCTACAGCTTCGGCGAAACGCAAATTTCTCTTGAAGGCGGGCCGCTGCGCAAGGTTTTCGGAGAGTTCGCGCTGCGTGACGGCGATTTCTACGGCGGCACACGCAAGACCGTCTCCGGATCAATGGGCTGGAGGCCCTCTATGCACCTCACGACGCGGCTAGGCTTCGAGGTCAACGATGTCGAGCTCCCACAGGGCGACTTTATTGCGCGTCTGGTGCAGCTACGAACGGATATCGTGTTCTCTTCGACCGTCTCCTGGGTCACGCTGCTGCAGTATGACAATCTATCCGAAACGATAGGCATCAACAGCCGCCTCCACTGGGTTCCACAGGCTGGCCGTGAGGCTTTTGTCGTCTTGAATCACGGCTTGCAGGACATTGATCGCGATAATACTTTCAAGTCGGCGACCGCCGATCTGACGCTGAAGTACAGCTACACCTTCCGCTTCTAGTAGCGCTGGCACGACAAACGTCTTCCAGCCACTACGGGAGCCGTCGCGACGACAGCGCCGAAAGGCGCATTGCGGCAACCTTGTTACCGGCACCGATGTAGCCGGCATGGTCGCTTAACCGCCTCCCTTAGAGCGACCGATCGACGCGCGCGCCCTGCATGTACACGTCAACGATGCGACGCGTGTTTGTAATATCGTCGATCGGATTTGCCTCGAGCACGATGAAGTCGGCGCGCTTGCCAGCTTCGAGCGTGCCCGCGTCGGCAATACCCATGGCCTCGGCCGAGTTGGCCGTCGAGGCAACAATGACGTCGGCGGGCGACATGCCAGCGGCGACCATATCCTCCATCTCGATATGTGCACCCCAATAAACGTTGCCATCCGTGCCCATCGCGATCTTCAAGCCGGCTTGATCAAGCCGTGCGAGATTGCGCGCCTGGATGCCATAGGCCTCCTGTGCCTCGGGGCGCATCGTGTTAGCAGCGCGCAGTTCCGCCAGCTCGTCGGCCGGCATCACACCCGCGAGCCAATCCAAGTCTGTCGGCACGCCGCGCTCAGGCAGATTCGGAATCATGATCAAATCGGGGCGCACGCGCACGAGCTCGACGAACTCATCGTCGATGTCCCGGTCGCGCACGCCATGTGCAAAAATATCGATACCTGCGCCCACGAGCCCCTTGGCATCGGCGAGCGTAAAGATGTGAGCCGCAACGCGCTGCCCGAGTCGATGCGCCTCATCGATGATTGCGCCGTAGAGGTCGGGCGTGAGCTTCTCGTACTGACCGTCTCGATCGTCGACCCAGACCTTGATGACGTCGACGTTACGTGCGGCTTCCGCACGCACGGCCTCGCGGCCCTCCTCCTCTGTCGAGATCCAATGCGGCTCGTCGAAACGCCCCGGCTCCGGCCGGGTAATGCCGCGGCCTGCCGTAAAAAAGCGCGCCGAGCCCGCCGCCTCGTGCCCGCGCAGCGCCAGCAAAGCATCGTCAGCATCGCGGCCCATGCTCAGAACACCGCTGACGCCAAGAACTCCGCGCCGCCTGAGGTCAACGATCAGCCCGTCGAGCTCCGTGCTCGTATGCACATGCGCGTCGAGGATCGCCGGCATGATCGTCCGACCCGAAAGATCAACGCGCGCCGCCCCACCGGGAACGGCAACGCTGCTGGCAGCGCCGACCGCGGTGATCAGGCCGTTATCGACGACGATAGTGGCAGTGTCGATGACCTGGCCGTTGCCCACGATGAGTCGGGCGCCCTCGTAGGCCGTCGCAGAAGATGTAGCCGCCGGCGGGGCAGCGGGCATCTCGGCGGCCGGCTCCGGCGCCGATGGCTCGGTACACCCGGCGACAAGCCAGCCCAGCACCAAGAGTGCCGCGCCTAACTTGCCTATCCGAAACTGTGAGTCAATTCGATTCATTGGACTGTCCCCCGATCCTGGCGCCGCCCGATGAACTAAGGACGACTGATGAGCTGCCAGGTCGCTCCGCGACGGAATCGGGCGGTACCGCCTGGCTGATTTGTTGCTGCACCCGAGTGTATCACCGCCCCGGTTCACTACGGTAAGCAACCGAAACTTGTCAGAGATCGATGGGGATCCAGATCCCAGTCAACGGGAGCCGGCGCCGAGCACTTTGCTCAAGGCATGAGCTCAGGGAAACGCGGCATGAAGCCGTCCCGGTTCGGCATCTGCACAGCCGGCAAGCTCTGAGCGTTCATCTCCTCGTCCTCGTCGATGATGCCGTTGAGTGCAAGCACGTATGCCGTCAGCGCGTAAGCTTCATCATCGGTCAGCGTGCGCGGCGCCTGCCACGGCATCTGTCGGCGTGTGAAATCGAACAAAGTCGTCGCGCTGGCCCAGAAGTTTGCGATGGTCTTACCCACGTCGATACCGGTCGTCAGCGGCTCCCCGCCAACGAGTCTGGCTGCTATGCCGCCCTCGGCATTGATGCCATGACAGAGCGCGCACTTCTCGGCATAGATCGGCGCGCCCTGCGCGGCCGTGCCTGAGCCCGGCGGAAGATTTGCGCCGCTCGGGAACACCGTAATGTCCCACGCGGCGATGTCGGCCTCGGAAATCGGCACGCCAAGACCAGGACCCTCTGCCAATGCCGACGATGCCACGAGGCCCAGCGCTAGAGCGGTAGCCGTGAAGCTCAGCTTACGCATAGACATGCGTCACCTCCCCGCCGCGGTTCACCTGCCAACTCGTCGGACCGTTGTAATGCTGGCTTGGGAAACCGAGCACATTCGGCACTCTGCGGGCCTCGCCCCGGCGCGCGACGAGCTCCGTGCGCGTCGGCTGGACGTTGCCGGCCTCGTCCCATGCCCGACTCTGCAGAACGGCGGGCCCACCGTCCCAGCGCCACGGCGCGCGGAACCGGGTGAACGCCTTCGACAGCACGGGCTCCTGCAGCGCTGCTTCGGCCCAGCTGCTGCCACCGTCCGCGGATACCATGACCTTAGAGATACGACCGTTGGCCGAATACGCCAGACCTGAAATCTCATACAGCCCAGCACCGCTGAGCTCAAGCCCAGGAGACGGATGGGTGATGAACGACTTCACCTCCTGAAGAAAATAGAAGTTGTAGGCCTTGCCGCTCGGCAGTATCGGCGTGTAGGTTCTGGCCTCGTAGAAACCCAACGCCGGCTCTTCGGTAAGCTCGATGCGCCGCAGCCATTTGACGTTCATGTTGCCTTCCCAACCGGGCAGGAACAGCCGCATCGGATAGCCGTTGCCGGGCATGAGCCGTTCGCCATTCTGATACAGCGCGATCATCGCGTCGTCGAGCGCTTTCGCGACCGGCACGCTGCGGTGTAGTGCCGATGCATCGGCCCCCTCGGCGATGAACCATTTCGCGCGCGGGTCGATGCCGGTCTCCTCTAGCAAGGTCGATAGCATGACACCGGTCCACTCTGCACACGACACCAGGCCATGGATCGCCTGCACTCCGGCGGCGACCGGCTCGGGCGACCACAGCGGCGCGCTGTTGCCGCCGCACTCTAGAAACGTCATACGAGAGACGAGCGGATAACGCATCAGCGCATCGAGCGTAAAGACCAATGGGCGCTCGACGAGGCCATGAATAACGAGCCGGTGCTGGGACGGGTCGATATCAGGATGGCCGGTATGCGAAATAACAAAGTGCAGGCCGTTCGGCGTGAATGTGCCGTTGAGCAAATGATGCGGCGTGCGACCGTGCTGCGTGCGCGGCTCGGCGTTGGGATTGCTGAGGGAACGTGCCACACCTGCCTCGAATCGGGAGGGCGTGTCGTAGCCGCTGACCGGGCTACCGGGACCGAGACTCCACTGCGCGTCAGTGAGCTGCTGCGCCGCTGCTGATTCGCTGAGCGTATAGCCGGTCATTGTCGCGGCCAGCGCGGCGCCGCCCTTGAAAAACGCCCGCCGGTCGAAGAGCCCATTGGCGGCCGAGGGTTGAAAATCGTCCCATCCGGAAATAAAGCGTCGCGTGGACATACCGCCCCCTTTCTTATTGGCATTGCTAGCACGCTTGTGCGGTTACGTTACCACAGCTTCTAGACAAATCCTCGAGGGCCTTTCAGCCCGGCCACCCGGCGCTTTAGGCGCTGCATGTCTCGGGCCTTGCGCTTAAGCTAGAATCGATGCGACGCAGGCGGACCCTGCGGCGAGCGACGACAGCATGCAAGCAGACCAACGTAAGTTCCCCCCCGTGCGCGCCCTGCGCCGAGCACTCGTGGTCAGCGATATGCGCCACCTGACGCACGCCGCCGATGCGCTGAGGCGCTCGCAATCGGCCGTGACCCGCAGCATCGTCGGCCTCGAGGACTTCCTCGGCGTGCAGCTTTTCGAGCGCACCGTCACCGGTATGAGCCCGACACCCGCTGGGTCGATACTATTTCGGCGCATGCGCTCGGCCATGGATCACTTGGCACGAGCCGAAGTCGCGCTGCAGACAGCACCCGCTAGCGGCGAGCGGACGGTTCCTGATGCGCACAACTTCCTGCGGCTGGAGGTCAGCAACGCAACGCTGTTCGCCTTTCTAGCGGTCTGCGACCAACGCGACGTTCGCCGCGCGGCCAGCTCACTCGGTATCGCGCTTTCGACCGCGCGAAAGTCGATCCATGAGCTCGAACAGCAGATGGGCGCGCGATTGTTCGAGCGCGAGCCTCGCGGTGCCGTGCGGCCGACACCCACAGCGGAAACTTTAGCCAAGCACGTCAAGCGTGCGCTCTGGGAGATCCGCGCGGGGCTCGATGAGCTTGCCGGGATCGACGGCCGAATTGCCGGCCCGGCGCGCATCGGCGTGATGTCGACTGCACGATCGGTGGTGGTGCCCAGAGCGATCGACCGCCTCCATCAGCAGCACCCAGAAGTCGTCGCGAGTGTCTACTGGGGTAATTATGCCGACCTCAAATCCGCTTTGAGCTGTGGGGACATCGACTTCATCGTCGGCACGCTGCGCGCTGAAGAGGTCGAGTCTGCGGAGCATGACGCCATCGCGCTCGCCCAGGACGAGGTCGTGATCGCAGCCAGAGCGCAGCACCCACTGGCAAGCTCCACGGGCGTAAACCTCGGCGAGCTTCTCCGGCTCGATTGGATCCTGCCGCCGCCGCACTTCCAGCTGCGCAAGTGGTTTAGGGCACAGCTCGGAATACACGGATTCATAGAGCCAAAGCCCTTTATCGAAACCGCGTCTCTCGCCATCTTTCGCGGCAGTCTGCTCGAGAGCGACTGCGTCGCCCTCTCGACGCGACTGCAGTGCTGGCACGACCTCGTGCAGCACGGTCTGCTGAGCGCGATACCCGTGACCGGCCTTGCCCAGGCACAGCGGCATGCCCCCTTTCACCTGCACCTGACGAAACGCGCTGGCGTGACGCTGTCACCGCCAGCCAACGCGCTATACCTTGCCGTCGCAGACGTCGCCAAGGAACTCCAATCCGCCGGCGTGGCGAACCGCGAGACCGGCAATCTGCGACTCGTCACCTGAGCACGCGCGGCAACGTGGTCAGTCAGATCTTCCAATTTAATATCAATAACTTAGAACGGTATTGCCGTGCTGGCCACAATCTTTTTGCATCGGGATAGGCAGGTTTTGCATCGGTCGGGGCTCACGATTCAATTAAAGTCGTCACAGTAAATCTGCCGCCAGAGTGGAACACGCCGTGGACCTAGTCAGTTTTTTCTACACGCAGGTCATCCCGGTCGGGCTCTGGATCGTGATGCTCGGCCTCGGCCTCGCGCTGACACCAGGCGACATCAAGAACATCTTCGTGATGCCCAAGGCCGTGTCCGTTGGCTTGATGGGGCAACTCATTCTACTGCCGATCCTTGCTTTCGTACTGAGTCTCCTGCTCGCGCCGACGCCTGCGATTGCGGTCGGGGCGATCGTGCTGGCCGCGTGTCCCGGTGGCGTGACTTCAAATGCGTACACGTTCGCCAGCCGCGGCGACGTTGCCCTGTCGGTGACATTGACGGCCGTCACCAGCTTCATCACGGTCTTCAGCGTGCCTTTCATCACTTACCTTGCGCTCGACTACTTTCTCGAGGCAGGCACCGCGCCGCAGTTGCCAATCGGCGAAATCATGTACCTGCTCGCGAAGCTCACCGTGATCCCTGTCGCGATCGGCATGGTCATCCGGCATATCTGGTCAGACAAAGCCAAGCAGTTTATCGAGGCGCTACGAACCGCGACGTTTCTGTTTCTGCTTGTGCTCATCGTTACCGGATCCGTGCTCGCGATCGACGTGATGAAGCAGTACTTCTTCCAGACCGCGGCCGTCGCGCTGTCGCTGAACATCTTCTCGATGACGATGGGATTTGGTCTCGGCTGGCTATTTCGGTTGCCAGTACCGCAGAGAATTTCAATCACCTATGAGGTCGGCGTGCAAAACATCACGCTCGCCTCACTCGTCGTGCTGACGGTGCTACAGAACGAGGATTACTTCGTCGTTGCCGTCGTGTACGCCGCAATTATGAAAGTGACCGCGCTCGGCTTCATGTACTTCGCACGCAAGTGGCTCGCCCGTGACGAACTCGCCGCCCAACAGCGGGCAGATGCTGCGGCGGCGTGATATAGGACCTGCCCTAACCAGAACAATCACTCAGACGACCGGCAAGCTGGAGCCAACAACGTAGCGTCGGGCGCATGCTGTTATCCACTTTAAGACCTCACTTAGCGACAACACTGTATGAGAAAACTAGACGCGTACAACCATATCTGGCCGACACCATTCTACGAGGCGCTCAAAGACGTCATGGGCCCGATGACCGACATCACACGGCGCAGCGAAGCCGTGCCCATGATCATCGATCTCGATGTGCGGTTCCGAGTCATGGATCAATTCGACGGATATCAGCAAATCCTGTCGCTCGCATCGCCGCCGTTGGAGCTCGCGGGCGACGCCGAAGTGGCGCGCAAGCTATCCCAGATCGGCAATGACTCGATGGCCGAGCTCTGCGACCGCTATCCGGACCGCTTTCCCGGCTTCACGGCGACGATTGCGATGCACGATCTGGACGGCGCCGTCGCAGAGGTGGACCGGGCAGTCGGTGAGCTCGGCGCCGCTGGTATCCAGGTCTACACCAACGTCGGCGGGCGGCCGCTCGACGCGCCGGAGTTCCGCCCCGTGTTCGAGCGCATGCACGAGCTCGACAAGCCGATCTGGG
>JAHEEM010000010.1 GCA_024640695.1 Rhodospirillaceae bacterium
CTGCTCGAGGAACCAGCGGCAGCAGACTGAGCTCAGGCCTTCGGCGAGCCCGCTCATCGCCGCACTTCAACTGCGCGCCCGAGCTTGTCGATCGCCGCGCGGACCGCTTGAAGGTAACCGGCGCCGAATAGGTTGAAATGATTCAACAGGTGGTAGAGGTTGTAGACATCGACGCGGCGCTCAGCGCCGGCCGGCAGCGGCCACTCGGCAGCGTATGCGGCGTAGAACGCACGGCCAAATCCGCCGAACAGATACGTCATCGCAAGATCCGTTTCCCGGTCGCCGTAGTAGACCGCAGGATCGAAGATCACTGGCATGCCCGCCGCATCCGCACCCCAGTTGCCGCCCCAGAGATCTCCATGCAGCAACGAGGGCCGGGGCCGGTGATCGCCGAGAATTTCATCCAGACGCGCGAGCGCTGTCGTAGCTTGCGCGACAACCGGCGCCGGCAGTCCGTGGCGCGCGGCGAGGTCGAGCTGGTAGCGCAGACGCTGCTCCCGGAAGAAGCCGAGCCAGTGCTCCGAAGGCACGTTGACCTGCGGCGTGGAGCCGATGGTGTTATCGCGATCCCAGCCGAAGCTCGTCGATGTCACCCGATGCTGCTGCGCCAGGCGACGGCCGAGTTCGCGCTCTGCCGTGGGGTGCTTGGCACCCAGCCCGATCCACTCGAGCGCCAGGTAGGCAACGTCACCGGCCAGGCCTGTCGCAAGCACGGCCGGCACCCGGACGGCGTTCGCGCCTTGCAGAGCCACGAGCCCTGCCGCCTCGGCCTCGAGCATGCTCAGAGCAGATGAGGCGTTGATCTTTACGAACACCGGTCCGGCGGCGCTGGGCACGCGGTAGGCACGGTTGATCGAGCCGCCGCCGACCGACTCCACCGGCCCATCCGACAGGGTGATCCCCGCTTGACGCTCGAGCGCCTGGCTTAAGTTCTCGATGTCCACGATCACTGTCGAACTGCGCTTCGGTCGAGCAGAACTCACTGGGGCCCAGGTGTACCGCAGCACAAACGCTTTGGCTCAAGCTCAGACTGCCCCGGATGGTCGTCGTACCACGCGTGCATGCGCATTATTAACTCAGCCGCGCGGTGCGGTTACTGCGGCAGCGACAGGTGCTTATCGCTCGGCAATCGCCGAGCTCAAACGCGCATGCAGCGGCGAGCTGCGTGGGAAATGGGTCAGCAGATACGCCATCTGGTCGGTGAGCACGCGGCGCCCCTTCAAGTAGATGTATTCGGCGTAGGTAGGCGTAAACGGCACCGCGACGAGCTCCATGCGGGCCTGCTCGGGTGTCTTACCGCCTTTATGGTTGTTGCAGCGCCGGCAGGCGGCGACGACATTCGTCCACACATCGCGCCCGCCCAGGCTGATCGGCGTAATGTGGTCGCGCGTGAGTTCGGATGTGCGATAAAGCTGCGCGCAGTACATACACAGGTTGCCATCGCGCCGAAACAGCGTTTGGTTGTTGAGCGGCGGAGAGTAGTTTTCGTGATTTCGCTCGAGACTCTGCGTATTGCCGACCGTCGCGATGATCGAGCTGACGTCGACGACGCTGCGCAGGCCCGTGCGCGAGTTGATCCCTCCGCGGACGCTGTAGATGCTAGATCCACATGCGTACGCGACCTGATCGGTGTGGTAAAGCCGCACCGCGTCGCGGTAATCGATCCACTCCAAGGGCATGCCCGCGACGTCGGTCCGCAATACCTCCTGGCTGATGGAATATTGCTGCATGCTGTAAACGCCGACTTCGAGTTCGGCGCAACCAAGTGTCACTGAGACGGCGGCAATATGCAACGGGCGCAGCAGCGCCACCGGCCAGCGAGTGGCGGCAAGCGTGTCGACCTAAAGAACCGACCCGTTTAGAGGTTCTTCAAGACTGCGTCGAGGCTCTCACGCGCATCGCCGAAGAGCATGCGCGTGTTCTCCTTGAAGAACAGCGGGTTCTGCACACCAGCGTAACCGGTCGCCATACTGCGCTTGAGAACGATCGTCGTACGGCCCTTCCAGACCTCGAGCACGGGCATACCGGCGATCGGACTGTTGGGCTCATCCTGAGCGGACGGGTTGACGATGTCGTTCGCACCGATGATCACGGAGACGTCCACATCCGGGAAGTCTTCGTTGATTTCATCCATCTCGAACACGATGTCGTAAGGCACGCGAGCCTCGGCGAGCAACACGTTCATATGGCCCGGCATTCGGCCGGCAACGGGGTGGATGCCGAACCGGACATTGACACCCTTGTCGCGCAAAACCCGCGTGATCTCGTACACGATGTGCTGCGCTTGGGCGACCGCCATGCCATAGCCCGGCACGATCATGACCTCCTTCGCATCAGCGAGCAGCCCAGCGACCTCCGCGGCGTTGATCGGCACGACCTCGCCTTGATCCTCACCGCTGACCGTCGTGCCGCCGGACGTGCCGAAACCGCCGGCGATGACGGCCAGGAACTTGCGGTTCATCGCGCGGCACATGATGTAACTCAAGATCGCGCCGCTGCTGCCGACCAGTGCACCCGTAACGATCAAGAGATCATTGCTGAGCATGAAGCCTGTCGCCGACGCGGCCCAGCCCGAATAGCTGTTCAGCATCGACACCACGACCGGCATGTCGGCGCCGCCGATCGCCATCACCATGTGAATTCCGAGCACGAGCGCAATTCCGGTCATGATCAGCAGCGGCGTCAGGCCTTCGCCCACTTCCGACCCCTCGACGAACTGCGTGGCGAGCCAGATCATCGCCAGCACGAGAATGAGATTGAACCAGTGCCGCGCCGGGAGTATCAGCGGCTTACCGCCGATCTTTCCGCTGAGCTTGCCGAAGGCAATGATCGAGCCGGAGAAGGTCACGGCGCCGATCAAGATACCAATATAGGTCTCGATATCGTGGATGACGAGATCGACGCCAACCAGCTGCACGGTCGGGTCCATGAAGTTCGCAAACCCGACCAGCACCGCAGCGAGCCCTACGAGGCTATGCAGGATCGCGACGAGCTCGGGCATTTGCGTCATCTGCACCCGCCGCGCGAGGACGAAACCGATGATCCCGCCGATAGCGAGCCCACCCAGGAGCAAACCATAGTTGGCCGTGACGACACCGAAGATGGTCGCCAGCAACGCGATGCCCATGCCGACGATGCCATAGAGGTTGCCTCTTCTGGCCGTCTCAGGGTTGCTCAAGCCCCCGAGCGCGAGAATGAAGAGGATGGTGGCTCCGATGTAGGAGACGCTGACGATTCCTTGCGACATGATCCTCTCCTACCTCTGGAACATCTGGAGCATGCGTCGCGTGACCGCAAAGCCGCCGGCGATGTTGATGCTCGTGATTAACAACGTGATGCCGGCTATCCACATGATCAAAGGTTCCTGCGAGCTGACTTGCAGCAAGGCGCCGATGATAATGATGCTGCTGATCGCGTTCGTGACGCTCATGAGCGGCGTGTGCAGTGCGGGCTTGACGTTCCAGATCACCATGTAGCCCACGAAGCAGGCCAGCACGAAGACGGTAAAGTGCGCCATGAACGACGGCGGCGCCACCGCACCGAGCCCGAGCAGCACGAGTGCACCCACGCCGAAGGTGACCAGCGGCCCGACCCATGCCGGCGCCTTCGGCTTCGGCGGCGGTGGCGCGGCCGGCGCGGCGGGCTTCGGTGGCGCAGCGCTGAGCTTTGGCGGCGGAGGCGGCCAGGTGATCTCCTTATCTTTAGCGACGGTAGCGCCGCGTATGACCTCGTCTTCCATGTCTACGACGAGCTGCCCGTCCTTGTTCGGACACATGTCGGTCAGAAGATGACGTAGGTTCGTGCCGTAGAGCTGACTGGACTGCGCAGAGAGTCTGCTAGGCAGATCGGTGTAGCCGATGAGCGTAATGCCATGCTCCTTGACGACCTTATGCGGCTGCGTAAGCTCGCAGTTACCGCCCTGCTCGGCGGCGAGGTCGACGACGACGCCCCCCGCCTTCATCGACTTGACCATCTCGGCAGTGATGAGCTTCGGTGCGGGCTTGCCGGGTATCAGCGCGGTCGTGATGATGATGTCGACGTCCGCTGCCTGCTGTGCGAACAGCTCCATCTCGGCCTTGATGAAGGCAGCGCTCATGACCTTGGCGTAACCGCCTTCGCCTGAACCTTCCTCCTCGTAATCAAGCTCGAGGAACTCGCCGTCCATACTCTCGACCTGCTCTTTGACCTCGGGTCGAGTATCGAATGCCCTGACGATGGCGCCCATGCTCTTTGCCGCGCCGATCGCCGCAAGTCCCGCGACACCAGCGCCGATGACGAGCACTTTCGCGGGCGGAATCTTTCCGGCCGCTGTGATCTGCCCCGTAAAAAATCGCCCGAAGTGCTGCGCCGCCTCGACGACGGCACGGTAACCGGCAATGTTCGCCATGGAGCTCAGGGCGTCCATCTTCTGCGCGCGCGAGATGCGCGGGATGCTGTCCATCGCAAGCGTGGTCACGCCGCGCTCGGCGAGCTTCTTGAGCAGCTCCGGATTCTGGCCTGGCCACAGGAATGAGATCAGCACCTGGCCCTCGCGCAGACGCCCGAGTTCGTCGTTCGATCCACCCTCAACCGGTGCCCTGACCTTCAGGATAATGTCGCTCTGACTCCAAACCGCCGCAGCATCCGCGACGACGTCGATGCCCGCCTGCCGGTAAGCGTCATCGGAAAAGCTAGCCGCCACACCGGCGTCAGATTCGACGGCAACGTCGAAGCCGAGCCCCTTGAGCTGTGCCGCAACTTCGGGGGTGGCCGCAACGCGGCGCTCCTCGGGAAAAATTTCCTTGGGGATACCGATTCTCATAGCGCTACTCCTGCGAGACACCGCGCGCCAACAACCTGCTGGGGCGAACACATCTCGTGATTCTCCTTGGCGGTGCCCGGCCGCGAACAGGCGCGCGCCGCCGGACCCTCATTGATTGCAGGCGCGATTGTAAACAAATCGGCGAGCGCGTTCCCCTCCGATACGCAAATTCGCGCATGCCCGCTCGGCCCCAAAAGCAGCCCGATCCAGACGAGCGTGCGCTGATTGGCGTAAAAAGGCTGGGCTAGCGGTCCCGGGCGGGCCCGACACGGTCGCCTCCGCGAGCGCGCCGATCTAGCAGCGAGCGGCGCTGCTCGGGGGTCAAGTCGCGGACTTTTTGCTGGAGCTCCCTGCGCCGCTGCAAGCTGCGCGAAGCCGACCAGCCCCGCCGCGATCCCAGCCAGCCTAAGCTTCCTATTGATCCGCTGCCACGCTCACTCGACGCATCCTACCGTCATCGCTCAAGATAACGCGGGTCGCGCGGCTAGGTTGACGACGAAACTTTGAATCAGCGCCTGAAGTCCTTCGGAATCACATTATGACCAATGCTGACATCATCGTACGCGTAGCCGTACCGCTGCCGATCGAGAGCGGCCTCGACTATCTCTGGCGCGACACAGCGCCCCCACCGGCGCCCGGCTGTCGAGTGCGGGTTCCGGTCGCCGGCAAGTCTCACATCGGCGTCGTAATCGAACACCCGGGGACGGGCTCCGTGGACCGCGAGCGGCTCAAGGCTGTCACCGCCCCGGTCGATTCAAGACCCATCATCGATGCTGCCTTGCTCGCCTCGCTGAGATGGTGCGCCGGCTATTATCATCACCCGATTGGCGAGGTGATCAACGCGGCCTTACCCGTGTTGCTGCGACGCGGCCAGAGCGCCGCGCCAGAGCCGGAAATTTACTGGCAGCTGACCACCGAGGGCCGAGCCGTCGACACCCCCGCGCTGATGCGGCGAGCCCGGCGCCAGGCCGCCTTGCTCGAGCTGCTCGCAGGCCACGCTGCTGTTACTGAAGCCGCGCTGCAGGCGCTGGGCTATACGCGCGCCGAGCTCGGCAGGCTTGCCGATAAGGGCTGGCTCGCGCGCGACGCGCGCGAGGAGAGCAGCACGCCTGCCCCACAGGCCGCGCTGCCCGCGGGTGGGCCCGCGCTCACCGCCGATCAGCGGGCAACGCTGGAGGCTATCGACGCGGCTGGCCCGAATTTCCATGCTTTCCTGCTGCATGGCGTCACGGGCAGCGGCAAGACCGAGATCTATATGCGGCTCATCGCCGAGCAGATGCTCGCCGAGCGGCAGACACTGCTGCTGGTGCCCGAGATCAGCCTCACACCGCAGCTCGTCAGCCGACTCGAGGCGCGCTTCGGACCGCGGCTCGCGGTCATGCACTCGGCGCTCACGGAACGGGATCGGCTCGCAGCGTGGCAGGCGTGCCGCAGCGGTAAAGCGGCGCTGATCGTGGGCACGCGCTCGGCGGTATTCGCGCCGTTACGCCAGGCTGGCCTCGTCGTCGTCGATGAGGAGCACGACGCTTCGTTCAAACAGGCTGAAGGATTTCGCTATTCGGCGCGCGACCTTGCCGTCTACCGCGCCCAGCAGCTCGACATTCCCGTCGTTCTAGGCTCGGCAACGCCCGCGTTCGAAAGTCTCTACAACGCGCGTCAGGGGCGCTACCACCTGCTGCGTCTGCCGCAGCGCATCGGCGCCGCCGGAACGCCGCGTTTACGAGTCATCGACCTGAACCGTCACGCAGTGCGCAACGGGCTGTCGGCCCCGTTGCTCACGGCCATCGAGGGCCATCTGCGGGCCGGCAATCAGATCATGCTATTTCTGAACCGCCGCGGTTTTGCGCCGGCGCTGTTCTGTCCGCAATGCGCTATCGCCGAGGAATGCACGCGCTGCGACTCGCGCATGACAATACATGCCGCCGGCGGCCGTCTGCGCTGTCATCACTGCGGCGCCGAGCGCGCGCTAGCGTGGGCCTGCGAGCACTGCGGCGGGGAACGCATTGCGGTCGGTGCCGGAACACAGCGTGTTGGCGAAGAGCTAAGGACGCTCTTTCCCGAAGCCCGCATCGCCCGTCTCGATCGCGACGCGACGAGCAGGCGCGGCAGCCTCGAGCAGGTCTTGGGCGAGGTTGCGCAGGGCAAGACCCAGATTCTCGTCGGCACCCAGATGCTCGCCAAGGGTCACGACTTTCCGAACGTCACCCTGGTCGGCGTGCTCAATGCTGACCAAGGCCTTTTCGGGACCGATTTCCGCAGCGACGAGAGGCTCGCGCAAACGATCGTTCAAGTGGCAGGGCGCGCGGGACGCGCCGACCGGCCCGGCGAGGTGCTCATACAGAGCCATTACCCGGCGCATCCGCTGTTCGAATGCCTCCGCGAGCAGGACTACGCGCGCTTCGCGGAGCTCGCGCTCGCAGAGCGGCAAGCCACCGAGTGGCCGCCGTTCAGCTACCTCATCATGTGGCGGGCGCAGGCGTCGGCGCGTGAGCCCGTCTTTGACTTTCTGCGGCGTCTCGCACGCACGGCCCGCGAGCGCAGGTCGCACGTCGCAGTGCATGGTCCTGCGGCGGCGGTCATGGAGCGTCGCGGCGGCAGATTTCGGGCACAAGTGTTACTGCAATGCGTGCGGCGGGGCCCTTTGCACGAGCTTGTCGAGGAGCTGTTGGCCGAAATCCGGCGCTGGCCCGAAGCGCGCAAAGTGCGCTGGGCCATCGACGTCGACCCGGCCGAGCTCTGAGGCGACGCGCGCGACTCAGCGCGGCGGTCGCGCCGCAGGACCAGCAGAAGTTCGACGATCGCGGTTCGACCGGGCCACCTTCAGGTAGAATCGCGCTTTCACTTCAGAGTTCGAACGAACGTGCGCGCGCAACTCGACTTTTTGCTCAAGCAGGCGCTGGCGGCCGTCACGGCGGACCGAGGGCCCTTCGAGCCCGGCGACCTCGACCCGCAAATCGAGCGCACGCGCGACCCGCAGCATGGCGACTTCACGAGCAATGTCGCGCTGCGGCTGGCCAAGAAGCTGTCGCTGAGACCGCGGGAGCTCGCCGGCGACATCATTGCGGCTTTGCCCGTATCGCCGCTCGTAGCCGCGTCCGAAGTCGCCGGCGCGGGCTTCATCAACTTCAAGCTCGTGCCCGAAGCCTACCAAGAGGAGATCCGGCTCATACTCGAGGATGGTCCGAGCTATGGCTGCTCCGAGCTCGGCGCTGGGCAACGGATCATCGTCGAATACGTCTCCGCAAATCCGACTGGGCCCCTGCACGTGGGCCACGGGCGGCACGCCGCCTACGGCGCGACGCTCGCGAGCATGCTGCGCGCAACCGGGCACGAGGTGCACGAGGAGTACTACGTCAACGATGCCGGGCGGCAGATGGACATCCTCGCCGCCAGCGTCTGGCTCCGGTACGCCCAGAACCTCGGCCACGAGCTGGCTTTTCCTGCGAACTGCTACCAGGGCGCCTACGTCGTCGAGATCGCCGAGGGCTTGGCGCACGCCCACGGCGAAAGGCTCGACGGAGACATGACTGAGCTGCGGCGAGTTTTCGAGAGCGCCGGCAGCGAGCCCGAGCAGCGCCTCGACATGACGATCGCGGAGATCAAGTCGATCCTCGGAGAGCAAGGATTCAGGGTCGTCTTCGACGCTGCGCTCGACAGCGTCCTCACGGACATCAAGAATGATCTCGAGGAATTCGGCGTCGTGCCGCAGAACTGGTACTCGGAGCGCGGCCTCGTTGTTGGCGGCGCGATTAAGCGAACACTCGATATTCTCGAGTCGAACGGCATGCTGTACACGCTGGAGGGTGCGAAGTGGTTTCGTGCCAGCGATCTCGGCGACGAAAAAGACCGCGTCGTCGTGCGCGAGAATGGCGTAACGACTTACTTCGCATCGGACATCGCTTATCACTTCGAAAAGCGAGAGCGCGGGTTCACCCAACTGCTCGATGTACTCGGTGCCGATCATCACGGCTACGTCGCACGCGTCCGCGCCGGCCTCGAGGCCATGGGCGCGGCACCGGAGCTTCTCGAGGTTCGGCTGGTGCAGTTCGTAACGCTCTTTCGCGGCGAGCAGAAGATGCAAATGTCGACGCGGTCCGGTGAGTACGTGACCTTACGACAGCTGCGCGAGGAGGTCGGCAACGATGCGGCGCGGTTCTTCTACGTATTACGGTCGAACGACCAGCATCTCGATTTCGACCTAGAGCTAGCCAAATCCCAATCCAACGACAATCCCGTCTACTATATCCAGTATGCACATGCGAGAGTCGCCAGCGTGTTGAAGCGGATGGACGACGAAGGCTCAGCGCCAGCCGGACCGCAATCCCTGAATCTGGCCCGCCTGACGGAACCCGAGGAGCACGGGCTCATGGTCGCGTTGAGCCGTTATCCCGAGCAGCTGCATCTGGCGGCCGTGAATCGCGCGCCGCAGCAGATCGCCCATTATCTTCGGGAGACGGCTGCCGCCTTCCACGCATGCTACAACGCCCACCGTGTACTCGCCGATGACGCGGAGCTTCGCAACGCGCGCGTTGGGCTCGCGCGGGCGACACAGCAGGTCATCCGCAACGGTCTGACCCTGCTCGGCGTCGCCGCGCCCGATACCATGTGAGGCCACCGCCACAGATGCCGACATCGCGTAAACGATCGAGATCCAGAACAACCACGCAAGGCTCGCGCGGCTGGCTCTGGATGCTTTTCGGCCTAAGCATCGGCCTGGTCGTTGCCGCAGCGATCTACTTCAGCGACGAGCGCGCGCCTGTTCCTGCCGTCGCGACGGCAGACCAGCCGCGATCCGAGCCCGCGCCTCCGGCGACCCCGACGCCGCGCGCGGCCCCCGGCGCGACCGAGCCGCATCCCGCAACGCGCTTCGATTTCTACGACATGCTGCCGCAGTTCGAAGTCGTGATCCCCGAATCAGAGCAGAGCGTGAGCCCAGCCCGACGCGCTGCGGCCGTCGAGGAGGCAGGCAAGTATGTTCTGCAGGCCGGGTCGTTCACCGCGCTCGCGGATGCCGACCGGATGCAAGCCAACCTCGCGCTGCTCGGCATCGAGTCCAAGGTTCAAAGAGTCCAGATCGACGATCACACCTTTCACCGCGTCAGAGTTGGCCCGATCGACGACCTCGAGGAGCTCAATCAGATACGTCGGCGCCTGTGGGATGCGAACATCGACATCATGCTGCTGCGCGTCACGAACTAGTCCTTATGACGCGGCGTTCGGCGTGCTTGCTGATGATGTGGGCGATACCTATGGCCGCGGCTCCCCAACCAGCGGTCATCAGCGTAGCCGCGACAGGCGACATCATGCTTGGCACGGACTACCCCGAGAACCGTCTCCCCGACGATGACGGCATTGGATTTCTGCGAGCAATAAGTCCAGTGCTGCAGGCAGCCGATATCGCAATCGGCAATCTGGAAGGCGTCATCCTAGAGGGCATCGAGCCGGCGAAATCTTGCGAGAACCCGCAAGCTTGCTTCCTGTTTCGCTCACCGCCCCGCTATGCGGGCTATCTGCGCGATGCCGGTTACGACATCATGAGTCTCGCCAACAACCACGCCAGAGATTTCGGCGAGGACGGTCGCACAGCGACGATGGGGATTCTGGACGAGTATGGCTTGAAGCATTCGGGCCGCCGCGGAGATATCGCGACCTGGGTACAGGCGCAGCTCCGCTTCGCCTTCATTGCTTTCTCGCCGACGCTGGAGTCCTATCTGCTCAATGATATTCCGACCGCTGTCGAGGAGGTTGCGGCACTGGCCGTGAGTCACGACATTGTGATCGTCTCCTTCCACGGCGGCGCAGAGGGCCGCGACGCGATGCGGCTGCCTTTCGAGGAGGAGTTCTACTTCGGCGAAACGCGTGGCGAGGTCGTTCGCTTTGCACACGCGGTCATCGACGCCGGTGCGGACCTCGTGATCGGGCACGGGCCACACGTTCCTCGCGCGATAGAGCTCTATCGCGACCGCTTGATTGCCTATAGCCTCGGCAACTTCGCAACGTATTACGGCGTGAGCGTCGCCGGCAATGCCGGCCTCGCGCCGATACTCGTAACCGAGCTGTTGCCTGACGGCCGCTTCCGCGCGGGTCGGATTCACTCAGCGATTCAGATCCGACCGAACGGTCCTGCCTGGGACGCGAAACAAACCGTTTACGGGCTTATCCGCGAGTTGACCGAAGAAACGTTCGGAGCGGAGCTGTTCGAGTTTTCTGACGACGGCTCGTTCGTCCCGGGGCTGCGCGCTCTAGCGCAGTAAGTCGGAGCGCACTCAGTCCTCGGCCATAACCTGACGAAAGTCGACGCCGAGCGAGCGCAACTTGCGATAAAGGTGGGTACGCTCCATGCCGACGCGCTTCGCAAGCTGGCCGACCTTACCTCCGCACAGCAGCAGCTGTTGCTGCAGATAAGCGCGCTCGAAGTGCTGGCGAGCCTCGCGCAGCGGCATTGCGAGCAGATCTTGCTGCACGAGCAGGTCCCTGCTTGGCGCCTCCGTCGACAGCTCTGCCTCAACCTCGTCCAGGCCGATCTCCTCATCCGAGCCGAGCATCAGGAGCCGGCGGACCATCTTCCTGAGCTCAGCGACGTTACCGGGCCATGGATAGTTGCGCAGCCGATTCTGCGCCGCGACGCTGAAGCGCCTCAACGGCAGATTTTCAGAGTCCACGAGCGTCTCGACTTGATAACGCAGCAGCTCCGGCACGTCCTCGGCATACTCACGCAGCGGCGGAATCCTGATGACGACGGCGCCCAGATGGGCAAGCAGGACGCGCCGGAAATCCTGACTGCCTTGGTCGAATACCGGTGGAGCGCTGCTGATGATTCGCACGTTGAGCTTTCGATCGGCATGGCTGCCCTCCAGCCGGTACTGCCCGTCCTCCAGGGTGGTCAACAGTAGATTCTGAATCTCGGGAGAGCTTTCGTCGATGTCATTGAGGAACAGTGTGCCGCCCTGAGCCTGCTCGATGGCACCGGGCTTATCGACATCGCCGAGGAGGCGCCGCCGCCCGTCGGCTGCATCGAGGGAGCTGCCCGTGACCTCAACGAAAGGATCTTGCGAACGGCTGCTCAAGCTGGCGAGATAGCGCGCAAAGACTTCCCGCCCGCTGCCTTGCTCGCCCGTAATTAAGACGTGCATGTCATGCTGGGCGATCTTGGCGACTTGATCGCGCAGGCTCTTGATCGTATCGCTCTTGCCAACGGGCGTGACCATCGGCGGCAGCAGCTTGCGGCGCTGCTCGCCTGCCTGTTGCTGTGCCAACGCCTTCTCCACGGTCTGCAGAAGCTTGGCCAGCGAGACTGGCTTCTCCATGAAGTCGATCGCGCCCAGGCGCGTCGCTTCCACAGCGGTATCCACAGTGCCGTGGCCGGACATCATGACCACCGAGACGAGTTCGCCGGCCGCGGACCACTCACGCAGCAGCGTGATGCCGTCGGTATCCGGCATCCAGATGTCTAACAGAACCAAGTCGAGGTGCTGGGACTCATAGATCGCCCGAGCCGCCTCGGCATTCTCTGCCGTAACGACCTCGTAGCCCTCCTCGGAGAGGATCTCCTCGAGAAGCTCCCGAATGTTCGACTCGTCGTCGACGATCAAGATACGAGCAGTCTTCACGCGTGCTGCCTCCGCTTGTCCGGACGACCCACGAGCTCGAGCAGCGTGTCGCCGACCTTTCCTGAAATCGGTAACAGTATACTGATCACAGCCCCACCCCGCTCCCCATTCTGCGCGCTGATCTGCCCACCGTGCTCCTCGATGAGTTTCTTCACGATCGCAAGCCCCAAACCAGTTCCCTTGGGCTTGCTCGTCACGTAGGGATCGAAGATCTGATCGACAATATCGGCCGAGAAGCCGGGGCCGTTATCTGCCACTCGGATCTCCACGACCGGCGTCTGGCCCGCGCTCAGGTATCGCGTCGATATCTCCAGCCGCTCGTCCTTCTGCCGCTCCATCGCTTCGAGCGCATTGCGGATCAAGTTATGCAGCACTTGCCGAATGCGCCCGGCATCAGCTTCGGCGAGTGGCAGACTAGAGTCTAGATCCAAGGTCAGCGAGAGAGGCAGCTCGCGGTGCAGGTACAGCTCCGCCACCTCACGGATGAGCTCGTTGAGATCGAAGCGGGTGATGTCCATATCGGGCGTGCGCGCATAGTCGCTGAAGGCATTGACCATCTCCTTCATAGCCTCCACCTGCTGGATGATCGTGTGGGTAGCCCGATCGAACAGTGCGGGGTCCTCAAGCTGTGCGGGCAGATAGCGGCGACGCAGCCGCTCGGCGGACAATTGGATCGGTGTCAGCGGGTTCTTGATCTCGTGTGCGAGGCGCCTGGCGACCTCACCCCAGGCCGCATCTCGTTGCGCCTGCAGCAGCGCCGTGATGTCGTCAAAGACGATGACATAGCCGCCGAGATCTTCATCCTCGGTCGACAAAGCCGTGCACGCGCACATCAGCACGCGGCGCCCCACCTCACCGCGCAGCACGATCTGCTCACGCCACTCGTAGTCACCCTCATCGAGGTGAGATCGCGCGACTGCGAGGAACTGCGACAGCAGCGGTCGTGTCGTCGCAAGATCGAGCAGTGACTCGCCGATGTGTGCGCCAAGCTCAACGCCAAGAATCGCGCCCGCGGCCTGATTGGCGGTCCTGATCCGCAGATTGGGCTCAAGCGATACCACACCGGTCGATAGGCGTGCGAGTATTAGCTCGAGCTTGCGACGCTCGCTCTCGACCGCCTGCTGGCTCTGGCGAGTCTCCTCGCGGGCATCGAAGAGCCGATGAGTCATGTCGTTGAAGGAGTTCACGAGGAAACCGATTTCGTCCCGTGCCGGCAGCGGCAGCTGCGTCTCGAAATCTCCACGCGCTACCGCGCGAGTCCCGGCCATGAGCTGCTGTATCGGCACGACGAGGCGGCGAGCGGAAAAGAACGCGGCGTAAACCGCCGCGAGCAAAGTAATGAGCAGCACTAGACTCAGAGTCAGCGTGAAGCTGTATTTGAGCGCATTGCGCAGGTAGGCGAGTTCCCCATACTGGCTGACACTGGCCTCGACGAGATCGGCAAGTTCGCTGATTCGCGGCTCGACGCTGAAGCGGCCTCGCAATATCCGCGTCTCCGCGCTCTGCGCTCGAGAGGCCAGGTTGACCGCGGCTAGAATTTCGTATCCGCCCTCGGGTTGCGGCTCGAGCGTCACACAGCAGGCCTGAGTTTCGTCCTGGCGCAGCTGGAAAACGAGCTCGTCGGTCGGATATGCCGGAACGGCAGCCTCCGGACTCAAGGAACTCGTCGCAAGAATCTGCTTGTTCGCTCCGAAGATACTCAGCTCGAGTGCGCCAGTCTCGCGGCGCAACGCGCCTAGCTCACCGACCGTGTCGGCTCGTTGGCTGGCGGAAAGCCGCTGTGCCATGTCGCGCAGCTCGGCCAGATGCTCGACCATCTGCAGGTCCAGGGCCGTGCGGCTTAGCTCCAGCGCGTTGTCGAGGCCCTGCGCGACGTCGACATCGAACCAACTATCGATGCCGCGGTTGATGAATTGCACCGCGAACGTATAGACAATGAGCACCGGCGTGACCGTGAGCACAACTAACAAGGTCATCATGCGTACCTTCAGACGCGAGCCCGGCACGTGGCGCCGATAGTCCCGCACGAGGCGTATGAAATTGCCCACGATCAGCAACAGCAGGACGCCGATGCCAATAGCGTTGATCAGCAGAATCCATGCTTGCAGCCGGCCGAAGTCGTCGGAGTTCTGCGCCACTTGTGAGAACAGCAGTAGCGCGGAGAGCCACAGGAGCGTTCCAAAGATTAGCGCCGCCGTATAGGCGGCGCGCTTTAGTCGCCCAGCGGCCATGCATACCACTCGCTGCGCAGGGACCAATCACGGCGCCAGAACGCTAACAGCTGCAGCGGCCCTGGAAAGTCCTCTGTGCTCAGGACTGTGCGGACACGGATCTCGTAAGATTCACCCGGCACTAGCAACGCCGCGTCGATGAGCGGCAAATGCGTTACGCGACCCAGAAAATTCAGCGCCGAGAACAAATTTGCGAATGAGCTTTGCTCCCCACTATTGCTGTTGAGAACAAGGTAGCGCTCACTGAGCGCGTGGTACTGAAGCTCGTAGGTTTGATGCAGCCCGGCCTCGGAACCGTCGAACCAGAAGCGTCGACTGCGCAGAAACTCCACCTCGACTTCGATCCGCAGCGCAACGCCCGCGTCAAGTGCCTCGCGCGCCTCCGTGGAGAGCCGATACTCGAGCCAGGCGTCGAGGTAGTAGACGCCGTCTTCGAGCTCAACGGCGGCGGAGCGAACCTCGAAGCGTCCGGGGTCCTCCTCCTGTGCTGCCGCCGGCCCCGCGGCCAAGCCCAACCAGCAGCATATGAGGGCTAGCAACAACACCACAGGGCTGCGCTGGCGCTCGAACTCGTGCAGGGTGGCGGAGGGGTACACGGAAACTCGCAATTAATTAGCGTTTGTGGAGGCAAGCATAATAAAACCCATCCATATTCGCCTCCCCGGGCAGGATCTGCCGGCCGATCTCCGGACCCGCCGAGTCCGGCTCGACATCTTCTGTACCCGCTATAAACCCTGCAATCTGGACTTCATTCTCTTCCTTGGCAACGGTACATGTCGCATACAGCAACCGACCCCCCGGCGCGAGCAGCGGCCATAGGGCCCGCAACAGCCTCGCCTGCTGCTTGGCAATATTGGGAATGTCCTTAGGCCTGCGCAGGACCTTGATATCTGGGTGGCGGCGAATGACCCCCAGTGCACTGCAAGGCGCATCAAGAAGAATGCGCTCGAAGGGCCGACCATCCCACCAACCGGCTGGCTCGCCCGCATCGCCAACCTGCGTCGTTGCGGCGAGCCCGAGGCGCAAGAAGTTCTTGGCTACTACGCTAAGACGCTGCCGGTCCCGGTCCAGCGCGACGAGCTCGGCGATCCCGGGGCAGGCTTCGAGTAGATGCGCGGCCTTCCCGCCCGGCGCCGCGCAGGCGTCGAGCACACGCTCTCCAGGCTGCGGCGCGAGCAAGGCCGCGGCGAGCTGCGCAGCGCCATCTTGAACGGAAACGATGCCTTCCTCATAGCCGGGAAGGCTCGCGGTCGGCCGCGGCTCCGCGAGCACCACGGCGCCCGCATCGCCACCGGCTGCTTCGGCCGCGATCCCCTCTGCCGCCAGCTGCTGTAAGTAATCAGCCCGGCTGGTACGCCGGACGTTGACTCTGAGCCACATCGGCGGCGGTCGATTGTTCGCGGCCACGATCTCACCCGCCTGTGCGGGCCAGTCGCGCTCAAGGAGATCGAGCAGCCAGCGCGGATGGCTCGAAACTGCCTGGCGATTTTGCTGCATTCGCGTCTGGAGTCCTTCGCGCTCGCGCAGGAATCGCCGCAGCACCGCATTGACGAGACCCTTGCCGCGGCTCGCGCCGATCAGCGTGCTAGCCTCCACGGTTGCCGCGACTGCGGCGTGATCGGGGATTCGCAGCCACTGCAGTTGGAACAATCCGACGCGCAGCAGAGCGGCAAGCTCGGTGTCTGTGCGTTTGAGCGGCCGGCTCAACAGCTGCTCAGCTTGCCATTGCAGCCGATGGTGCCAACGCAGCGAGCCGAAGGCGATCGCGCGCAGTAGCGCAGCATCGCGGGGATCCTCGAGAGATACGTCCTCCAGGGCCCGATCGAGCGACTCGCCGCGCGCGACGACGGCAGCGTTGACCGTGGCGGCGAGTCCCCGCACTTGCGCACCGCGGTCCGCTCTAGCTGACAAATCGATGTCCGGCGAGCGAGTGGGCGTTGAGATAGGCTCGTGCCGACATGGGCCGCGAGCCTGGCGGCTGAAGCACATCGATGCGCAGCCTGCCATCTCCGGTCGCAACGACGATGCCCGCGGGATCGGCAGAGACAATCGCCCCCGGCTCGCCGGAGGCCGAGTCATCCAGCGCCTTTGCGCTCCAGAATCTCAGGATACGGCCGTCGTCGAGAACGCCTTCGGCGACGGGCCATGGATCGAAGGCGCGCACCTGCCTGGCCAGCGCGACGGCGGCGCTGCGCCAATCCAGGCGAGCCTGCTGCTTGGTGATTTTGGGCGCGTACGTCACCGCCGCCGCATCCTGCGGCTTAGGCTCTAGCGTGCCATCGAGAATTCTCGGCAGACTTGCCAGCAGCGCTTGCGCGCCGAGCACGGACAGCCGATCGTGAAGCTCCGCCGCAGTTTCCTCCGCGCCGATAGTGGCTGGCTCCTCTGCATAGACCGGGCCGGCATCCAGCCTGACCGCCATCTTCATGATGCTGATACCGGTCTGCGCATCCCCGGCCAAGATCGCATGCTGGATTGGCGCAGCACCGCGCCAGCGTGGCAATAACGAAGCGTGGATATTGACGGCGGCGATGCGCGGCCAATCGAGCAGCCACTGCGGCAAGAGTAGACCATAGGCCGCCACCACAAGGAGGTCGGGTCGGGCATCCCAGTCGCCAGGCGGCTCGGGGCTGGGCGGCAGTTTTGCCGGTTGATGCACGCGCAACCCGTGCGCTTGGGCAAGTTGCTTCACGGGGCTCGTGGCGACACGGCGGCCGCGGCCGGCCCCGCGGTCCGGTTGAGTCAGCACGATCGGGACGTCGTAACCGGCGTCGAGCAAGGCCTGCAACGCCGGGACGGCAAACTGCGGCGTGCCCGCAAAAACAATCGCTGCTGCCCGAGTCACGGGCACCTACCGGCCGGGCCCGGCGTCGGCGGAAAGGCGTTGCGGGTGGCGGTTAAAGACAGCGCGACTCATAAATGATCTATTCTCGAGCGAGCTTCGGATCAACTCAGATAATCGGGACCGCCGGGCTCACGGTGTCGGACTCGCCATCACCCGAACCCTTCTTGGCTCTCTTGAGCGCCTTCTTTTTCAAACGATCGCGTTTGAGCGCCGACAGGTAATCGACGAACAGCTTGCCCTCTAGATGATCCATTTCGTGCTGGATGCAGATTGCGAGAAGGCCTTCGGCCTCGACCTCGATGGACTCGCCGCGCTCGTTATGGGCGCGGACCTTGATGCGCTCGGCGCGGTCGACACTCTCGAAGACGTCGGGGACCGATAGACAGCCTTCCTCGTAGCTAACCGTACCCTCGGCAGTCAATATTTCCGGGTTGATCAGACAGATCGGCTCATTGCGCTCCTCGGACACATCGGCGACAAGCAATCTTCTGTGGACGTTGACCTGGGTTGCGGCGAGTCCTATCCCTGGCGCCGCGTACATTGTCTCGAGCATGTCCGCGACGAGCTGTGCCAGCGCAGCATCAAATTCCGTGACCGGTTTAGCGCGAATGCGCAGCCGCGGATCCGGGTACTCGAGAATTGCGAGGTGCGCCATTGTAGTTAGCCGGGGGTTTCGTGTATAACGCGTCGAAGTTAAGTTAACTATCTGAGTTTACAGGAATAGTCGTGCGCCTTCAGAAGCGAGATGGTGGGTATTCCGAGTACCCTTGGCGCACGGGGGATTATACCAGCCGGACTCTGAAGGTGGTTTTGGGATACCTTTGACCCCTAAGTAAGGGAGCTTTGAGACATGTTCTACGCGTACCTGCCAACCCTGCGTCCCGTCATCCTCGCCGGGCTAGCCACATCGCTCCTAGGGATGGTCGCCGCCTGCAGCACGAGCCAGAGCCGCTTGGAGCAGCCCTCGACGGCAATTTCACAGCCCGTCGGGGACCTGCGACCCGCGGCGACTCAGCAAGCTTCCAACCCAGCCGTGACCCGGGCGGTCGGCCAGGTCACTCCCCCGCCCGTCCTCGTGAACCCTAGGCATCCCGACCGCTATGTGGTCGTCCCCGGGGATACGCTGTGGGATATCGCCAGCATGTTCCTGCAAGATCCGTGGTTCTGGCCGGAGATCTGGCAGATCAATCCGCAGGTCGCCAATCCGCATTTGATCTACCCGGGCGACGTACTGTCGCTCGCGTACATCAACGGGCAGCCTGTGATCCAGATCGAGCGCGGCACAGCGGGCGTCACGCGGCTGTCGCCGCGCGTTCGCGCCGAACCGCTCGAGGACGCAATTCCAACAATTCCGTTCGAGACGCTGCGCGCGTTCGTGTCGCGTCCTACTATCATCGAGAGTAGCCAGATCGAGACGCTGCCCTATGTTTTTGCCCAGGACGAAGGCCTGATCGGCAGCGTCGGTGAGGACGTCTACGTTCGCGGCACAACGGCGCCGGCCGGCACCGTCTTCTCGCTGGTGCATCTCGGTGACCCTCTCGTAGATCCGGATGACGACGAAGTCATCGGTTATCAGGGCATCTATGTTGGCGAAGGGCGCGTCAGCCAGAGTGGGGATCCGTCGACGCTGTTGTTGACCGAGAGCGCACGCGAAGCGCTGGTCGGTGACTACTTGCTCACGGAAGATACCCAGACTTCGGCTAACTATTTTCCGCGCGCCCCCGAGCAGCAGGTTGACGGCAGCATCATCTCGGTCGTCGACGGCGTCTCGTTGATCGGCCAGTATCATGTCGTGGTCATCAATCGCGGCGCCCGCCACGGCCTCGAGCCGGGCCACGTGCTGCGAGCTTTCCGGGCCGGCCCTATCGTCACCGACAAAGTTGGCGGATCGCGACTCTTCGGTGAAAAAGTCCGCTTGCCGGACAAGCCCGCTGGTACGATGATGGTGTTCCGAATCTTCGACCGGATGAGTTATGCCTTGGTCATGGAGGCCACCAGCGAGATCCGGGTCCTGGATAAGGTACGCAACCCCTGATCGAAACTTCACCAAGCCGCGTCTGCGGCTTGGGCATGACTGCATAATCTTCACCCAGTGTCCGCGCCATGGAGGTTGAGCCATGGCTGCGGCTGCTGCTTGCCGCAAACCCCGGAAGCCAGCGCTGGCTCGAGCTTCTCCAATCGCATGGCAGCGCCGCCGCGGTGGTATCCCTGTCGCACGGCGCGCTCGCGGCTGCCGGCGTTAGCCGGCAGGCCATCGATAGCCTCCTCGAACCGGACTCGACGCGTTTGGATAAGTGGCGCGCGTGGCTCGCGCAGCCAAATCGCGCGCTCCTCGGGCTCGATCACGACGCCTATCCGCCGCTGCTGCGCACGCTGCCTGACCCACCACTCGCTCTCTGGGTCGAGGGATCTGATCTTGCGTATCTGAACGCACCACAGCTTGCAATCGTCGGTAGCCGCAACCCGACTCGCGGCGGCCGTGACACAGCCGAGCTATTTGCGCGTTATCTTTCCGAGCGCGGCCTGACTATCACGAGCGGGCTGGCGAGCGGCATCGATACGGCCAGTCACATTGGGGCATTGGCAGGTGGCGCAGGAACAATAGCGGTGCTCGGCTCCGGGCTCGACACGATATACCCGGCGGGCAACGCTGGACTTGCGCGCCGCATCGTCAACGGCGGGCTGATCGTGTCGGAGTTTCCGCCGGGCACGGCGCCGCGTGCAGGACATTTTCCTCAGCGCAATCGAATCATCGCTGGATTGTGCGCCGGCACGCTTGTCGTGGAGGCAGCGCGTCAAAGCGGATCGTTGATCACAGCCCGGCGCGCCGCGGAATATGGACGTGAAGTGTTCGCGATTCCGGGATCGATTCACAACCCGCTGGCGAAAGGATGTCATCGCCTCATTCGCCAAGGAGCCAAGCTCGTCGACGACGCCGCCGACATACTTGTCGAGCTCGCACCACTACTCGCGATCGACACCATCGCGGAGCGCGAGCCACGCGAATCCGAATCGCTAGTCGCCTCTTTAACAGAACAACCCGCTTATGCGACGCTGATCGAAGCGCTGGGTTTCGAGCACACTGGCATTGCCACGCTGGCCCATCGCACCGGATTGACGACGGAGGAGCTTTCCTCCATGCTCCTTGTCCTGGAATTCGAAGGGCTCGTCGAGGCACTGCCAGGTGGCCGATATGCTCGCCTGTCACAGAGGGATTCATGAAGGAAACCGTGCTCGACGTGCTCATGTATCTCTTTGAGTGCTTCGTCGATAGCGAGGACGAGCCCGAGCCGGATCGCAAAGAGCTCCGGGAGGAGCTGGAGCGCGCCGGATTCCGCGACCGCGAGATCGACCGCGCCTTGGATTGGCTCGACGGGCTGAACCTAGCCGAGCTCGCAGCCGATGCACCGGCTCCTCGCAATGCGACCATCCGACTTTACGACCGGCTCGAGCAGGAGCGCCTGGATCCCCAGTGCCGTGGCTATATGCTGCACTTGGAGCAGATTGGCATTCTGTCGGCGACGCAGCGCGAGGTAGTCATCGATCGACTCATGGCTCTGGATGGCAGCGACATCGATATAGAGCAGATCAAGTGGGTCGTTATGATGGTTCTGTTCAGCCAGCCTGGCCAGGAACAAGCCTACGCACGCATGGAGGATCTTGTTTTCGCGGACGATCCCGGCTGGGTGCACTGAAGCATCCGTTCGCGTATCAGCACGCTGATCTTTCCTGGCGGCCGCTGCGCTACCGTGTATATTCGCGCGAACATACAGAATCATGGATCCAAGCCGTAACAACGCCCGTGTCACGCTGACCAACAGCGGACACCTAAGCTAATCATCTAATCATGGCCACGAATCTCGTCATCGTCGAATCTCCAGCGAAGGCGCGGACCATCGAAAAGTACCTCGGCAAGGACTTCCACGTTCTGGCCTCCTACGGGCATGTGCGCGATCTCGTGCCGAAAGGGGGAGCGGTCGATACGGAGCATGACTTCGCAATGAAGTACCAGCTCATCGAGAAGAATGAGAAGCATCTCGAGCGTATCGCCAAGGAAGTCAAGCACGCGGAGCATCTCTACCTCGCGACGGACCCAGATCGCGAAGGAGAAGCGATCTCCTGGCATATATACGAAGTCCTGCACGAACGCGGCCTGCTTGAGAATAAGACGGTGTCGCGGGTAGTGTTTCACGAGATCACACGTCGCGCGATCCAAGAAGCGATCGACTCGCCACGAGAACTCTCGGCGGACCTTGTGAACGCGCAGCAGGCGCGTCGTGCTCTCGACTATCTCGTGGGCTTTAATCTATCGCCACTACTGTGGAAAAAAGTTCGCCGCGGCCTATCGGCAGGGCGAGTGCAAAGCCCTGCTCTACGCCTCATCTGTGAGCGCGAGGACGAGATCGTCGCGTTCAAACCGCGCGAGTACTGGTCGATCGGCGCGCTCGCTAAGCACGGCGAGGATGAGATAGGCACGCGCCTATTCGCCTATAGCGGCGAGAAAGTCGAGCAGTTCACGTTCACGAACGAAGCGGCCGTCCGTGAGGCCGAGTCGGCGATCCACGCAATGGCTGGTGGGGTGCTCACGGTCGCACAGATCGAAAAGAAGCAGCGCCGACGCAATCCGTCCGCGCCGTTTACGACGTCGACGTTGCAACAGGAGGCCTCTCGCAAGCTTGGCTTCGGCGCCCAGAAGACAATGATGGTGGCCCAGAAGCTCTACGAAGGTATCGATATCGGCGATGGCGCCGTTGGACTCATAACCTATATGCGTACCGACTCGGTCACCGTGGCCGCCGAAGCGCTCGAAGAGATTCGCCAAGTGATCACAACGCGTTACGGCGAGGATAATCTGCCGGAAGCAGCGCGACAGTACACAACCAAGGCAAAAAACGCCCAGGAAGCGCACGAAGCGATTCGTCCGACGGCTGCGTTGCGCGTTCCCGACGAGCTCAAGCGACACCTGAGCAGCGACCAGTACAAGCTCTACGAGTTGATCTGGCGCAGAACCGTCGCGTCGCAGATGAGTCCGGCCGTGTTCGACACGGTGCGAGTCGATGTGGCTGCGGGCAAATCGGCCGATGCGGATATCTCCTTCCGGGCGACTGGGTCGGTACTCGTCAAACCGGGATTCATGAGCGTTTATCAAGAAGGGCTCGACGATAGCCTGCAGGACGAGCGTGACAAAATTCTGCCGCCGCTGGAGGAAGGCGACGAGCTGAAGCTGACCGATCTTAAGAGCGAGCAGCACTTCACCGAACCGCCGCCGCGTTACTCCGAGGCGACGCTCGTCAAGGTCCTAGAGGAATTCGGCATCGGCCGCCCTTCAACCTACGCATCGATCATCTCCACGTTACGTAATCGCGAGTATGTGGAGATGGAAAATCGTCGCTTCATTCCGACCGACGTCGGTAAAGTCGTGAATCGGTTCCTGACCGAGTACTTCGCACAATACGTGGATTACGAGTTCACGGCACAGCTCGAGGACGAGCTTGACGCTGTGTCGCGTGGCGAGGGTGACTGGATTCCGTTGCTGCGCAACTTCTGGAAGGACTTTCACGCGCTGGTAGAGCATACCGAGACCTCGGTCACTCGCGAGCAGGCCTCGCAGGCTCGCATCCTCGGCGATGATCCGAAGAGCGGTCGGCCGCTCAGCGTCCGCATGGGCCGCTATGGAGCCTTCGTGCAGATAGGCACCAAGGACGACGAGGACAAGCCGCTGTTTGCCGGCTTGCGGCCCGGTCAGAAAATGGACGAGATCGCGTTCGAGGAGGCGCTGGATCTATTCAAGCTTCCACGCAAGCTCGGCGAGACCCCGGACGGGGAGCTCGTTTCCGCGAGCATCGGCCGCTTCGGTCCCTATGTGCGCTACGGTAGCAAGTTCGTCTCGATTAGCGGCGACGATCCCTACACGATAGACCTAGCGCGCGCCCTGGAGCTCATCGAGGAGAAAAAAATTGCCGATGCGAATCGCATCATCAGCGATTTTCCGGAAGTGGAGATTCAGGTGCTCAACGGCCGCTACGGGCCCTACGTTACGAACGGTAAGAAGAACGCCAAGATTCCCAAGGACCGCGAGCCTTCGAGTTTGACGCTCGAGGAATGCCAGGAGCTCATTGCCGCCGCTCCAGAGCGGCGTACACGCCAGAGCGGCAAGAAAAAAACAGCCAAAAAGAAACCCACGACCAAGAAAAAGCCCACGACCAAGAAAAAAGCAAAGAAAAAGGCCCGTGCGAAAGCTGGCACCGACGCTCGACAGGTTCCGAGCTAGCATGGCCGGCACCTAATTCGACTCGAATGACCAGCCTGCCCACCGAGGGGCCCCGCTACTCGCCGCGGCTGGAGATAGCCGCCCGACTGATTGCAGCTGGCGGAGTGGTCGCCTATCCGACCGAGGGCGTCTACGGCGTAGGGTGCCTGCCGACCGAAGAGCGCGCGATCAGACGCATCCTCCAGATCAAGCGCCGCTCCTGGCGTAAGGGGCTCGCCGTGATCGCTGCGAGTATCGAGCAGCTCCAGCCACTGGTTGTGCTGCCCGCCGGCGGGCTGTATCCGGAGATCGCCGCAAGTTGGCCAGGCCCGGTCACTTGGGTACTCAAGGCCCGGCCTAGCGTGTCTAAGCTCATCACGGGCGGTCGGGGCACGATCGCAGTGCGCGTTACTGATCACGCCCTGGCTCGCGCTTTGTGTCTGCGCGCAGGCTGCGCCCTCGTATCAACGAGCGCCAACCTCAGCCGCCACGCGCCGCTACTCTCACCGATCGCCGTTCGGCACGCGCTAGGCACCGAGCTCGATTATGTCTTGGCCGGCCAGCTGGGTGGCCTCGACGGGCCGACAGCCATCCGCGACGCGGCCACGGGAGCCTACCTGCGCGGCGCCTAGGCCGCGTTACTCGGACCCGTTGGGCGCGGGCGGTTGTTATGGTACCGTCACAGCAAGTCCGCATAACATAAAGAATTATCAGCAAACGCTGATCGACCGTATCGGCAGGGGTATGACACGATCTCCGGCATCGCTCGGCTTGACGCTTATCGCACTGATGCTGGCTGCGTGGCCGGATCTCGGCCACACGCTCGATCATGCAGCGCCATCAACGCCGCTGCGTCTGGCCACGCCCGCGCGTCCCGCAAAGAGCGGCAGTGACATTTATATTGTTCAGCTCGGTGAGCCGGCAGCCATCAACTATCGCGGCGGCCGTGCCGGCCTGGCTGCAACGCGCCCCGCAGCCAACTCGAAGATCCAGGCCGACTCAGGCGCGGTCGCAAGCTACGTCAAGTCTCTCGAGAACAACCACGATCGCCTGTTGGCGGAAGCGGGCGCCGGGGGGGCCAAACTGCACAGCTACCGGTACGCATTCAACGGCTTTGCCGCGCGCCTGTCGGCCACTCAGGTGTCGCGGCTGCGCCGCACCGGCGGCGTGATCCGTATCTGGATCGATACCGAGCAGCACGTCCAGACCAACAACAGCGCAGTTTTCCTCGGTCTGGAGGATCAGACCGGCGGGCTGCGCGCGGATCTCAAGCTGCGTGGCGAGGACATCATTGTCGCGGTAATCGACAGCGGCATCGCGCCCGGACACCCCTCGCTGGAGGATATCGAGAAACAGATTCCCGATCAGTGCCAGTCGCAATGGGCTACGGCTTCGTGGTTAGGTATTTTTCTGTGCAGTGCCGTGAGGCGTAATCCGCCCGTGCTGCTGACGTATCAGCCATCGGCGAGCTTCAAAGGTATCTGCCAAGAGGGCGTCCGGTTCAGCGCGGCCGACTGCAATAACAAGCTGGTCGGTGCTCGCTACTACATCGATGGCTTCCTTGCGCGCAATGAGCTCGACCCTGGTGAGTTCGTGTCACCGCGCGATGCCGACGGGCACGGAACGCATATCGCAACGACGATTGCCGGCAACCCCGTTGCCGCAGACCTGTTCGGCACGCGCGTCGGGAGAGTCGCGGGTATCGCACCGCGGGCCCGAATCGCTGCTTATAAGGCCTGCTGGCTCAAGCCTGGCGCAGTGCGTGCAAGCTGCACCACTTCAGACCTCATCCGCGCAATCGATGACGCGGTTGCCGACGGCGCGGACATTATCAATTACTCGATCGGAAATCTCGATGCCGGGCTCGACGCTCCCGACAATCTTGCTTTGCTCAACGCTCTCGATGCCGGCGTCCTCAGCGTCGTTGCTGCAGGCAACGATGGCCCTGGCAGCGCGACGATCGGCTCGCCTGCGGCTGCCCCCTGGGTGCTCACGGTAGCCGCATCAACGCAGACCGGGAACCGCGTCGAGGAGGCGATCGCTATCACGGAGCCGGAACGGCTCGCTCGCCGACTCGAGATGAAGGAAGCGAGCTTCACGCCACAATTGCGCGACCGCGATCCGCTCGAGGGAGAGCTGCGCGCGGTCGACGATGGCCAGGAATTTCTTGCCGACGGTCTTGCCGGCTCGATCCGCGACGGCTGCGAGCCTCTGCAGAACGCCGGCATGCTCGAAGGGCGCATCGCGCTGCTCGAGCGCGGTGGCTGTACGTTCGAGGTCAAGCTGGCACGCGTCGCCGGTGCCGGCGCTATCGGCGCGGTCGTCTACAACGATTCCGGCACGCCTATAGTCATGAACGGCAACTTCGGCAGCGTTAATATACCCGCGGTGATGATCTCGACGGCGGACGGCCAGGAGCTTGTCGATGAGCTGCTCGCCGAGACTGTCATACGGGTGCAGCTCGCCAAGGGTGTGTTCTTGACTCAATCAGATGCCGGCAAGGTGCTTGGCGACTTTTCCTCGCGCGGCCCGTCGCGGCCGGAGCCCGATTTTCTCAAGCCCGATGTGACTGCCCCCGGCGTAAAAATATTCGCCGGCCACACGCCGGACGTCGCCAACGGACTCAGAGGCGAGTTTTATCAGTACTTGAGCGGCACGTCGATGTCAGCGCCGGAAACCGCCGGCGTGGCGGCGCTGCTCAAAGAGGCTAACCCAGACTGGACACCCGCGCAGCTCAAGTCGGCGCTAACGACGAGCGCACAGCTCGGCGTGAGCCGCGAGGACGGGACCACCTCGGCGACCCCTTTCGACGCAGGCGCGGGCCACATCGACCCGAACCGGGCCATCGACCCCGGGCTTGTGTTCGAGAACGGCTATCTCGACCACGCGGCTTATCTTTGCGGCCTCGATCCTTCACCGTTCAACGCAACGGACTGCGGAATACTCGCAGCAGCGGGATTGTCATCGCAGGCGCGCGACGTCAATGTGCCGTCGATCGGCATCAGCGAGCTCGTGAGCGGCGACTCCGTGCTCCGCCGAGTGACCAATCTCGGCCCTGGAGGCACATATTCGGTCGACGTCGATGCGCCGCTCGGACTCGAGTTGCTCGTGCAGCCGACAACGCTGAACCTGGAGACCGGGCAAACGGCAGAGTTCAGCGTCAGCTTCCGGCGCAGCAGCGCGCCGCTGGACACGTGGTCGTTCGGACGAGTGACCTGGTCCGACGGTGTCCACGATGTTGCCAGCCCGATCGCAGCTCGTCCGGTTACTCTGCGGGCGCCGCAGGAGCTGAGCTTTCGAGCTCCGAGTGGAGCTGCAACGATACCGGTTGCGTTCGGCTACTCGGGCGCCTACCAAGCGCAGGTGCACGGCCTGCGAGCATCGCTCGATGACTTCTGCCTCGATCAGGCTGGCGCGAGCGTGCCATGCGTAGTCCAAGACGACCCCACGAACGAGTTCTCTTTTCGCTTCGACAACGGCGTCAATGCACATCTGATCGACCTGCCGCCAGGTCAGCTCTACGCCCGGTTCGCGCTCTTCGACTCGCAGACCGATGGCAACGACGATCTCGATCTCTACCTGTTCTATTGCCCGAACAACGTATGCTCGCAGGTCGGTGAGAGTGGCAGCTTCACGTCGGAAGAGGAGATCAATCTTGTCGCGCCGACACCAGGCGTGTACGCGGTGCTCGTGCATGGCTTCGAAACCGACGAGATCACCGGCGGCGCGGGTGCCAGCTATCGCCTGTTCGCGTGGTCATTCGGAGACGCCGACGTCGCCGGAAACCTCAACGTGAATTATCCAACTATCGTCAGCGACGGCGACCGCACCGACCTCCAGATCGGCTGGGGACCGCTGGATCCCGCCACGCGCTACCTTGGCGCGATTTCACACGCCACACCCAGGGGGCGCTACGGTCTGACGCTCCTGCGCATCGACTCGCCCTGACGACGAGCTCGCGCTGGCTCGCGCCGCGCGCAAGCGTAGCTGCAGCAGCTTGCGCTTGGAATGCGTGCCCCGGCGTGTCCAGAACGGCGCCGCGCGGTAATGGGCGATGTGAGCCGCTACCCCAGGCGTGCACAGGCGGTGTGTCTGAAACACCCGACGAGATGGTCGTTGACGAGCCCAGTCGCCTGCATGTGCGCGTAGATGATCGTCGAACCGATGAAGCCGAAGCCTCTACGTTTCATATCCTTGCTTAACGCATCCGACTCGGGACTGGTTGCCGGCATGAATGATTGCTCTTTCCAGCAGTTCACGATCGGCTGGCCGTCAACAAAGCTCCAGACGTAGGCATCAAAGCTGTCGAATTCCGCTTGCACCTCGAGAAACCGGCGCGCGTTGTTTATCGTCGCGACGATCTTCTGGCGATTTCTGATGATGCCGGCGTCCAGCACGAGACGTTCGACCGATCGGCTGTTGAACCGCGCGACGCGCTTAGGATCGAAGTTGGCGAAGGCCCGTCGATATCCAGCCCGCTTGCGCAGCACTGTCGACCAGCTCAAGCCTGCCTGCGCGCTCTCGAGCACAAGAAACTCGAAGTGCGTCGAGTCTTCGTGAACGGGCACGCCCCACTCCTCGTCGTGGTAACGCTGGTAGGCGTCATCGACGCCGAGGCTCCAGGGGCAGCGGGTCAGGCTCATGGTCTGTCTCTCAGGCGCGATCGGCGGCGTCCTCCGGGCGTGCGACGCGATATCAGCGAATCCTCCGGCGCGATCGACATCTAGTCTCGCAGCCCGCCTCAGGACAGTATCCGCTATATCGCCCACTCGACCGCTGCTGCCACGTCCCGCTGCAGCTTCTCGAAGGACTCCGCGTCATTGCCAATGATCGCCACACTGCCCTCGTCCAGCGGCACAATCATACCGCGCAGGCCTTCCTCGGGAAGATCGAGCGGCATCTGTCCCGCAAGCGCCTCTCTCGACATCAGCAGCAGCATCACGGGACCGGCGTCTCCCTGAACGACGAGGTGCGGTACCCAACGCCCGTTGATCAGACAGGATCGCGCATAGCTGACGATGCTGAGCTGCTCCAGAGCCACGCGCGCGTCGCCGCCGAGCGCCGCTTCGAGCACCGAGGCGGCGACCGGCAAATCGGTCCGTACCCATGACTCGGGCTCATGCTGCCAGTGGTTCTGCACCGCGGCGGCTAGGCGCGCGGGATTATCGCTGGGCAGGAACTGCAGCCCAAGCCAGATAGCCGCGGCAGCGGCCGCGACGGATGCGGCCGCTGCCCAGCGCCGCGCCGCGGGTCGGTGTGCGGCAGGCCGCGGGCGCCCTGCCCTGATGCCCGCGACGTCGAAGCGCAGGGCCTCGGCAATTACAGCCTCCGATTTACGCAGCCGCCGCGCATACGCCGCGCAAGCCGGGCAAGCCTGCTCATGCGCAGTGACCGCTGCGTCCAGCCGAGCCGGATCCGCACCAAGCTGCTCTCTAAATTCTAGGCAATCCATAACAGCTCACTCCTCGACAATCCCGAGCTCCGCGCTGAAACGCTCTACGAGCTTCTTGCGCGCCCGGTGCAATCTCGTCAATACGGCGCCCTGATTGAGCCCTAATGCCACCGCAATCTCCGCCGTGCTCATGCCCATTAGGACCTGCAACACCAGCGGTTCCCGATAGTCGTCGGCGAGCTCGAAAATCGCCCGACGCATGTCGTCGACGTCCGGGTCATCGCTCGTCGCCAACAGCGCCGCGTCCGCGGCGCTGAGGTCGTCGATATCCCGGGTCTCGAGCCGCTTGCGCTCATAGACACGGGCATGCTCGCGGCGCACGATCGTCAATAGCCATGGCTTTACGAGCGTCTCGTCCTTGAGTCCGTCGAGGGACCGGTAAGCTCGAAGCATGGCCTCCTGAACCACATCGTCGGCCAGATGCGGATCCCTGCACAACCAGAACGCGTAGCGGTACAGGTCGTCCCGCCACGGCGCCACCAAACGCTCGAAGTGTAGCGTTAGAGCATCATTCGCACTGGCTTTCGACACGAAATTGGACCGGGGATTAGGAGATTTTGTTACGGCGCAGGCATGCGCGGGAACCTACTGTAAACTAGCTTGCGAGTTAGATCATGTTAAGGCCAAGGCAAGCCATGAGCGCGACCCCAGACAAACCGGATCGCTATGCCGTAATCGGGCACCCGATTGACCATAGCCGCTCGCCCGTCATACATCAGCTGTTTGCGCGCCAGACCGGCGAGAACATCACATACGAGGCTATCGATGCGCCGCGCGAAGGCTTCGAGATCGCAGTCCGCGGCTTCAGGGCTGCCGGCGGTAAGGGGCTCAACATCACGGTACCGCACAAACGGGCCGCGTTCGCTCTGTGTGAGGAACTTGGCACCGAGGCCGCGCAGGCCGGCGCCGTCAATACGATCAGCTTTCGCGCGGATGGGCGGCTGCGCGGCGACAACACGGACGGCATCGGTTTCATACGAGATCTGACGGAGAATCTCGAGCAGCCGATCGAGGGACGCAGCGTCCTGGTTCTCGGCGCCGGCGGTGCCGCGCGCGGGATTCTGCCGCCGCTGCTCGCCGCCGAACCTGCTGTCCTCGTTCTGGCGAATCGAACGATCGAGCGGGCCGAGGCGATGCTCACCGAGCTCGGCTCGCCCCCGGATCTGGAGGCCTCCAGCTTCGAAGCACTCCAAGGGCACAAGCCCTTCGACGTGATCGTGAACGCCACCTCGGCGGGGCTCCGCGGAGAGCAGCCTCCGTTCCCACCGTCCTGCATCGGTTCCGACAGTGTCTGCTATGACCTCGCCTACAGCCTCAAGGACACGCCATTCGTGCAGTGGGCGCGCGCGCACCACGCCCTGAAGGCCGCACAAGGGTGGGGCATGCTTGTCGAGCAGGCGGCAGAATCGTTCTGGATCTGGCGCGGCGTTCGTCCCGATACGCAGCCGATACTGGCGCAGCTGCGACGCTAGCTCACGGTCCAGAGCAGACCGAGCCGCTCACGCGGCTCCCTCGGCTAGCGCATGGTGACCAGCTCTTCGGCGCTCGTGGGATGTATCGCGACCGTGTCGTCGAGATCCGACTTGCGGGCACCCATCGATACCGCGACCGCAAATCCCTGCAACATCTCATCTGCACCCGGGCCGATGATATGACACCCGATAACGCGCTCCTCGTGACCTAGCGTGATGAGCTTCATGGCGGTCTTTGGCCGGTGCTCGGTCAGGGCGTGGTACATCGGCACGAATTCCGACGCGTAAACCTTAATGGCTTCGTCAGGGTAGCGCGCCCGCGCCTCCTGCTCGGACAAACCCACGGTTCCGATTGGTGGATGCGAGAATACGACCGTGGGGATGTTGTCGTAGCCGAGGTGGCGGCCGGGCTGCCCGCCGAACACCCTGTCGGCTAGCCGCCGGCCGGCGGCGATTGCCACTGGGGTCAGCTGTGCCTGGCCGGTGACGTCACCGACGGCATACACATTCGGCGCACTCGTAGACTGATACTTATCCACGCTGATATAACCGCCGCCGTCGCGCTCGACACCGTTCTCGTCGAGCCCAAGGCCGGACGTATTCGGGTCACGTCCAATTGCCCAGATCAAGCAGTCGAAACCGTCGAACTCTCGGCCGGCGCCGTCGACAAAGCACAGCCCCTTGGTTTGCTTCACGCCGCTGGGCACAGTACCTGTCACGACCTCAACGCCCAGGGCGGCGAGCGCTTCCATCAGCTTACTGCTTAGCATCGAGTCGAACGAGCGCAGCACGGAATCGTAGCGGACGAACTGTCTCACCTGCGCGCCGAGACTCTGCAACACTCCTGCGAGCTCGACTGCGATATAGCCGCTGCCCACGACGGCGACGCGACGCGGACACTGCTCGAGCTCAAAGAATCCATCGGAGGTCATGCCGAGCTCCGCTCCGGGCAACGAGGGTATGCGCGGGTATCCGCCAGTCGCAATCAGGATGTGCTCGGCGCGGTACTTCTCGCCGGAATCATCGACGACCTCGCCCGGACCTTCGAGCTTCGCGCGCCGGCGCACCAACTCGACAGCGCGCCGCTCCAGATTGCGCGCGTAGATGCCATTAAGGCGGGCCACATAATCGTCGCGCGCGGTCTTGAGCTTCGCCCAGTCGTGACCGCCTACGGTCAGGTCGAAGCCGTAGTCGCGTGCGTCGCGAAGCGCGTGTGAGAGCTGCGCCGCGGTCCACATGACTTTCTTCGGGACGCAACCGACGTTGACGCATGTTCCGCCCAAGCGGCCCGGCTCGAACAAGAGTGCGCGTGCGCCATGCTGGGCGGCACGTTGAGCGGCTGCCAGACCGCCGCTGCCGCCGCCGATCACGATGAAGTCGAATGCCCGCACTGATGAACTCCGAGGCTCGGGAAACGCGCACTTTAGCAGGAATCCCGCCTGCGACGGCTTGCCTGTCAGCCCCACCGGCGGGAGCCGTTCCGCAGCCGTCGGCATCCTCATAGGCTTCGTGCTAGATTGCCCGTCTTCTCGCAGGAGCTACCAGACGCACGCACCAGCAGGCGAGCCTGCCGGGCGTCTGCGATCTCGAGCATCGTCAAGTGATGAAGGGACACATGCCGGCCACCGACATAGACAATCCGCTACTCGCGGCTTCCGGACTGCCTAACTTCGGCGCGATACGACCCGAGCACGTCGAGCCAGCGGTAAGGACGACGTTAACGGCGCAACGCGAGGAGCTAGAGCGGATCGAGCGGGCCGAGCAGCCAGGCTTCGAGTGGGCGCTCGAGCTCGAACGTATTCAAGACGCCGTGCAGCGCGTCTGGGGTCCCGTGGTGCACCTGAACTCCGTTCGCTCGACGCCGGAGTTTCGTGATGCCTACAACGCTTGTTTGCCCTTGGTCACCGAATTCTGGATCGACTTCGGCCAGAACACGAAGCTCTACGCCGGTTTCGATCAGCTGCAGCGCGGCAGCGAGATCAACGACGGCGCAAAGCGGCGGCTCGTCGAGAATGCGCTCAGGGACTTTCGACTCGCGGGCGTCGCGCTCGATAAACAGCGGCGAGAGCGCCTCAGCGCCGTCAGTAAGGAGCTTGCGGCCACGCAGGCCAAGTTCGAGCAGAATCTGTTGGATGCTACCGACGCATTCAGACATCATGAAACCAGCGAGGCTGCCCTAGCTGGCCTGCCCACCGCATTCGTCGAGCGCGCCCGCAAGTCAGCGAAGACCGCAGAACTGGACGGCTATCTGCTCCTGCTTGACCCGCCGACTTACACCACAGTGATGGCGCAAGCCGAATCGCAGGCGCTGCGCGCACGGTTCTACGAAGCCTGGTTTACCCGCGGCTCGGACCAGGGACCGCACGCCGGCCGCTGGGACAACGCCGCGCTCATAGAGCGAATTCTGGCGTTGCGCCACGAGTCTGCGCGCTTGCTTGGGTTCGACAGCTTTGCCGAGCTCTCCCTGGCTACCAAAATGGCCGGGTCGCCCGAGGAGGTCATCGGGTTCTTGCGCGATCTGGCCATCAAGAGCAGGCCGATAGCGCAGCGCGAGTTCGAGGAGCTCGAGGCCTTTGCGGGGCGCACGCTCAACGCCTGGGATGTCGCTTTCTACTCCGAGCGCTTGAAGCGAGCGCAGCTTGATCTGTCGGCGGAGACACTGCGGCCATACTTCCCGCTGCCGCAGGTGCTCGAGGGGCTTTTTCGCGTTGTCCACACGCTGTTTGGAATCGAGATCCGGCGAGGCGAATCGCGCGGTCTCTGGCACCCCGATGTTCAGTCCTTCGAGCTCCTCGGCGAGGCCGGCCAGAGGATCGGCGGAATTTTTGCCGATTTCTACGCGCGTCCCAACAAGCGCGGCGGCGCTTGGATGGACGGTGCGCGGTCGCGCGCGCACATTCCGAATCTCGACCAGACGCCGCTGGCGCACCTAGTCTGCAACTTCAACTCCCCCAGCGATCAGCAGCCCTGCTTGCTGACCCACGAGGAGGTCATCACACTGTTTCACGAGTTCGGGCATGCGCTGCACCATTTGCTGACCGAAATCGATTATCCGTCGATTGCCGGCATTCATGGCGTGCCCTGGGATGCCGTCGAGCTGCCGAGCCAGTTCTTCGAGAATTACGCATGGCTGCCCGCAGCCCTGCCGTGGATTTCATCCCATTATGAGACCGGAGAGATCTTGCCGGCAGAAAAGCTCGCAACGCTGAAGGCGTCTCGCAGCTTTCATGCGGGTTTGAGCATGGTGCGCCAGCTTGAGTTTGCGCTGTTCGATTTTCGCCTGCACGCGGAATACGACCCGCAGATCGGTCCCAGGGTCGCCGAACTATTAAATGAGGTCCGCGATGAAGTCGCCGTATTGAAGGTGCCAGCTTACAACCGGTTTCCCAATACGTTCTCGCATATTTTCGGCGGCGGCTATGCCGCCGGCTATTACAGCTATAAGTGGGCGGAAGTGCTCGCCGCCGATGCCTACGGAGCCTTCGACGAGCAAGGTGGTTTCGACTCGGATACCGCCGAGCGATTTCGGCGCTGCATCCTCGCCAGCGGCGGCAGCCGCGATTCGCTCGAGGCCTTTACAGAGTTTCGTGGCCGCAAGCCAAGTCTCGAGCCACTCCTGCGTCAGTCGGGAATCGCAAGCGAACACAGAACGACATGAAGGTCGCGAGTTGGAACGTCAACAGTCTGCGTGTTCGGCTCGAGCATGTTCTGGCTTGGATCGCAGATGCCAAGCCGGACGTCCTGGGCCTGCAAGAAACAAAGTTGACCGACGAGAACTTTCCGGTCGCCCCGTTCGAGGCACTCGGTTATCACTGCGCGTATAGCGGACAGCGGACCTATAACGGCGTGGCGATGATTAGTCGATGGCCTCTGGAAGACGTCATTACTGGGCTCGGGGGATTCGAAGATGAACAGCGCCGCGTGCTCGGTGCGCGCGTCGGTCCGCTGCGGGTGCTCAATGTTTATGTACCCAACGGGCAGAGCGTCGACTCGGACAAATATCGCTACAAGCTCGACTGGCTCGAAGCATTGCGCGGGCAGCTTCGCGGCGAGCTCGCGGAGGACGAGCGGGTGGTGGTCATGGGCGATTTCAATATCGCGCCGGAGAATCGCGACGTGCACGATCCCGATGCATGGGCGGGAAAGGTGCTCTGCAGCCCGCCGGAACGCGCGGCGCTGGAGCAGATTCTCGAGCTCGGATTCACCGACACCTATCGCTTATTCGATCAGCCCGAAAAGGCGTTTAGCTGGTGGGACTACCGCGCTGCTGCATTCAGGCGCAATATCGGCCTGCGCATCGATCTGATCCTTGCATCGCGCGCGCTGAGCGACAGCTGCGTCCGGTCTGATATCGACGCCGCGCCACGCAAGCTCGAGCGCCCGTCTGATCACGCGCCCGTTTATGCGGAGTTCGATATTGGGGGTTGAGCACTTTGAGCATACACTCAGCCCTCCCGGGGAGCCGATGCCCACAATGAACGACGATCGTTATCAGGAAAGGCGCAACGACTACGACGTCACGGATCGGGTTCAGGTCAGCTCCCAATCTGCCGTAAGACTCGCTGTCGGCGAGATCTTCTCTGGACTCTATCCACGCGCATCATTCGACCGAGTCTGTCTGGCTTTTCTAGATTTCGAGCAGTTCTTCCAGGGCCGCGATCCAAATTACCACGGCGTAGATACCGCCTATCACGACATGCAGCACACGCTGGACATGACGCTGGCGCTCGCGCGCCTGATTGCCGGTTACGAGCGCTCCGTAGCGCCAGAGGACCGTCTCGGCGCGGAGCGGGCTAGTCTCGGCTTGATCACGGCCCTGTATCACGACGCGGGTTATCTGCGGCACAAGAAGCTGGACCGTCACTGCAAGAACGGCGCCGAGCTCACGCTGACGCACGTCTCTCGAAGCGCCGGCTTTCTGCGCGCATACCTACCGACCATCGGCCTGGAGCATTACGTTGCAGTAGCAACCCAGATCGTGCATTTCACGGGCTACGAGCTGAATCTGGACAGCATCGAGCTGGAAAATCCCAAGGACAGCACGATCGGACATCTCCTTGGCACAGCAGATTTGATCGCGCAGATGGCCGATCGCTGCTATCTGGAGAAATGCCGCGACCGTCTCTTCGCCGAGTTCGTTATAGCCGGGATCGCGATTGAGGAAGGACCTGACGGGACCGTCGTCCGCTATCGCTCCGGCAGGGACCTGCTGTCGAAGACGCTGAATTTCTATGAGCGATCTGCTCGTGACAGGCTCGAACACAGCTTCAATCGCTCATATCGCTACCTCGAGGTCTTTTTTGCGGGCGAGAATCCGTACGTCATCTTCGTGCAAAAGAATCTCGCCTACCTGGAACAGATTCTCTCGACGCAGAACTGGCAGGACCTGCGACGGCGCCCGCCCTGTTTCATCCCGGATCCTCATGGCGAAGCGCGCATGACAGCACTCGCGCTGGGCCGCATCCGGTCTTTGGCTGATGCACAGAAGATCGCCGTCAAAGGCGACCGCGGGTTATTGCCCGCCTACGGCTACTGAGCCAGGCTGCGCACCGTCGCGGCCTAAGACGTCTGCCGAGGTTCGATTCTTCTACTCGACCGTGACGGACTTGGCGAGGTTACGCGGCTGATCGACGTCCGTGCCTTTTAGCACCGCGACGTGATAGGCAAGCAGCTGGAGCGGAACTGTGTAGACGATCGGCGCGACGAGCCGGTCGGCGTGCGGCATCGGGATCACCGTGATGCCCTCCTCGGCCTGGATACCTGTTGCGGCGTCGGCGAACACATAGAGCTGGCCGCCGCGCGCGCGCACGACCTGCATATTCGACTTGAGCTTATCCAGCAGCTCGTTGTTGGGCGCGACGACGACGACGGGCATGTCCTCATCGATGAGCGCGAGCGGGCCGTGCTTGAGCTCTCCGGCTGCATAGGCCTCTGCGTGAATGTAGGAAATCTCCTTGAGCTTCAACGCGCCTTCCATCGCGATCGGCCACATCGGGCCACGGCCAAGAAAAAGCGTGTGATGCTTTTCCGCGAAGTCCTCGGCAAGCAGTTTCAGATGCTCGCTCATCGTAAGTGTCTGCTCGACGATCGGCGCGGTGCGCAGGAACGTTCTGACGAACTCTGCTTCGCGTACCGCGCTGAGGCCGCGGAAGCGCGCGAGCATCAAGGTCACGAGCAGCATCGATAGCAGCTGGGTGGTGAAGGCCTTGGTGCTCGCGACCCCGATCTCGGGTCCCGCATTCGTCATCATTACCAGATCCGAGTCCCGGACCATCGAGCTGTGCGCGCTATTGCAAATGGTCAGCGTGCCCATATAACCGGACCGCTTCGCCATGCGCAGAGCCTCGAGCGTGTCGGCCGTCTCGCCGGATTGTGAGAGCGTGACGAACAGCGTGCCGGGCGGCACGACGACCTGGCGGTAACGGTACTCGCTCGCAATCTCGACCTGGCATGGGATACCGGCGATGGACTCCAGCCAGTACCTGCCCACCATGCCGGCGTGATAGCTCGTGCCGCAGGCAACGATATGCACCTGCTGCACCTTGGCCAGCAACCCGGCGGCCGCGGGGCCCAGCGATTCCGGCACGACGCGCCCGTTGGCGATGCGCCCGTATAGTGTGTCCGTGATCGCCGCTGGCTGGTCGAAAATCTCCTTGAGCATGAAATGTTTGTAGGGGCCCTTGTCGACGGCGTCGGTGGCGTACTGGGCCTCGTGAGGGAGTCTGTCGACCTCCTTGCCGGACGCATCGTAGATCGTGACCTTGTCGCGAGTGATGTCCGCTAAATCGCCTTCCTCGAGATAGACGAAACGTTGCGTGACCGGCAACAGCGCCGGCACGCCGCTGGCGACAAAGTTCTCGCCGATGCCGAGCCCTATCACGAGCGGACTTGCGATCCGGCTCGCGACGATACGCTCCGGCTGCTCGACGTCAAAGACGACCAGCGCATAAGCACCAGTGAATCGCCGCACGGCTTGCCGCGAGGCCTCGACGAGTCCGTGCCCTTGCTGTAGATACCGATGGATCAGGTGTGCGACAACCTCCGTATCGGTTTCCGAGGCGAACTCATAGCCGTCGGCGATGAGCTCATCTTTGATCTCTTGATAGTTCTCGATAATGCCGTTGTGGATAACCGCGACGCGATTGCGCGACACATGCGGGTGGGCGTTCGCTTCGGTAACCCCGCCATGCGTGGCCCAGCGGGTATGGGCGATGCCCACGCGGCCGCTCAGCGGGTGCAGCGCCAGCTTTTCCTCGAGCTCGGCGACTTTACCGGTGGTGCGCACGAGGCCCAGCTCGTGGTCTGCCTTCGCAACAGCGACA
>JAHEEM010000109.1 GCA_024640695.1 Rhodospirillaceae bacterium
AGCGAGCCCGGCACGACGCTGTCGCCCGCTCGGCGGCCGGGCCCTGGGACGGAGGGGGGGGCAGCAGCTTGGCCCGGGATTGACGCAGGCGCCATAGGTTTTGCGCATATTGTTGTGCTGGATTGGCATAACAACGCAGGGCCCCGTGTGTATCCTAGCTCTCCTAAGTTCGACCGTGACGGCTCGCCTAACGGTTTCACGGTCTAGAGGCATGGCCTCGGGCCTACCCTGGGGCTCTCGTGATGCAGATGATCGTTGCAAGCCGGCTCACTGACGGCAGAGTCGTGTTTTTGGCCGACGGCGTGCGCTGGGTCGAGTCGATCCACGACGGGCTGATCGCCGAATCGGCCGAAACGACCGCTGGGCTGCTGGAGGTTGCGCAGCGCTCTGTCGATGACTGCCGGGTCGTCGACCCGTACGCGATTGACGTCACGGTAGACAGCGGGCAGCGCCGTCCCAAGCTGCTGCGTGAGGCCATCCGCGCATTCGGACCGTCAATTGCGGCCACAGCCGACAGCAAAGGGAGTTAGCGTCTATGTATCAATACGACGAGTTCGATCATCGGCTCGTCAACGAGCGCGTCGAGCAGTTTCGGCGGCAAGTTGCGCGGCGTCTCAGCGGCGAGCTCAGCGAGGACCAGTTCAAGCCCCTCAGGCTCCTGAACGGCCTCTATATGCAGCTCCACGCCTACATGTTACGCGTGAATGTGCCGTATGGGACCCTGTCGTCTGAGCAGCTGCGCACCTTCGCGCATGTCGCCAGGAAGTACGACAGAGGTTTCGGTCATTTCACGACTCGGCAGAACATCCAGTACAACTGGATCAAGCTCGAGGAAGCCCCAGACGTCTTGGCCGAACTCGCCAAGGCCGAAGTCACCGCAATCCAGTCATCGGGTAACTGCGTGCGCAACATCACGGCAGACCAGTATGCAGGCAGAGCCAAGGACGAGCTTGCAGATCCCCGCGTCTACTGCGAGTTGCTGAGGCAGTATTCATTTCTGCACCCGGAGTTCTCGTACCTGCCGCGGAAGTTCAAGATTGCTGTCACGGGCTCTCCGCACGATCGTGCGGCAGTTGCGTTGCACGATATCGGCCTGCGCATGCATCTCAACGACAGCGGAGAGCCAGGTTTCGAGGTGCTCGTCGGCGGCGGACAGGGGCGAACGCCGTTCGTTGCCCATACGATTCGTGGCTGGCTGGAGCCTGAGCATCTGCTTTCCTACGTGGAGGCGATACTGCGGGTCTACAACATGCACGGCCGGCGCGACAACATTCACAAGGCGCGTATCAAGATCATCGTCAATCAGATGGGCATCGACAAATATCGAGCGCTCGTCGACGCCGAGTGGGACCTTATCCGCGATAGCCGGCTCAAGGCGCCCCAGGCCGAGATCGACCGCATCGACGCCTATTTCGCGCCCCCAGACTACCGAGCGCTGTCCGACGCCGGCGAGCAGCTCGAGGCGCTCGGGCGGGCTAACCCTGACTTCGGCCGCTGGCTCGCAAGCAACATCGTCGAGCACAAGGTTGCCGGCTACAGCATCGTCAACCTGTCGCTGAAGCCCACTGGCAGGCCCCCGGGCGACCTTGATGCAGATCGGATGGATGCGGTCGCCGACTTGGCTGACCGTTACAGTTTCGGCGAGTTGCGGGTCACGCACCGCCAGAATCTGGTGCTCACCGACGTCGAGCAGGGCGCGCTGTTCGAGTTGTGGCAGGCGCTCGTTGCCCTCGACCTGGCCACGCCCAATGTTGGGCGTCTGACCGACATCATATGCTGCCCGGGGCTTGACTATTGTAGTCTTGCGAACGCTCGTTCGATTCCCGTCGCGCAGGACCTGAGCCGGCATTTCGTCGACGTCGATAAGCTTGCTGTCATTGGAGATCTGACGCTTAACATTTCCGGCTGCATGAACGCCTGCGGCCACCATCATGTCGGCAATATCGGCATTCTTGGCGTCGACAAGCGCGGTCAGGAGTACTTCCAGCTTACTCTCGGCGGCGCCTCGGACGAGTCCGCCGCTTTGGGTGACAGGCTCGGTCGCGCGCTTCCGCAGGCCGAGGTTCCGGGTGCTGTCGACGCAATCGTCGCCACCTATCTCGACCTCCGCGAACCGGACGAGCGTTTCCTTGATACCTACCGGCGCGTCGGTATCGACCCGTTCAAGCAAGCCGTTTATGGGGCGACCGGCGCGAGGGCGGTCGCATGAAGGCGCTGATAAAAGATGGTGTCGTGAGCCCGGATTCGTTTGTAGTGCTCGGCAGCGACGCTAGCATCCCGGACGATGGGGACGTCATCGTGCCATTCGCTCGCTGGCAGGCCGAGCGCGAGGTGTTGACGCAGCGTGCGGGCCGGCTCGGGATTCTTCTCAGAAGTGACGAGCCGCCTGAGTTGATCGCCGAGGATCTCGGGCATTTCGCAGTCATTGCGCTCGATTTCCCTGCGTTTCGCGACGGCCGCGCCTACTCCTATGCCCGCCTGCTCCGCGATCGTTTTGGTTACGGCGGGGAGATCCGTGCAGTCGGGGACGTGCTGCTCGAGCAGCTGCACTTCATGTATCGCGCTGGTTTCAATGCCTTCGAGCTCGACAGCGATGACCCGGAGCGCGATTTCCGCATCGCCACGGGTGACTTCTCGGTCTGCTACCAGCCCTCATCCGACGTTCAGGCCACGGCGCTCGAGCTGCGGCACGGCCGGTCTTAGTCGCAGCGATACACAGGCTAGCGCTGTCCGCGTCGTCGGCGACCAAAATATGATGGGTTGGGCGCAGTTCCTGCGATTGTGCTGCCAGATTCGCGTCTAACCATATGTAATTAAAGCGTTATCAAAATTTGACGGTTTTTTGATCAATTTGACATCACGCGAGCTGCGGCAAGCCTGTGAAGGAAAACTCCAGCCAATTGTCCACAGAGTTATCCACAGAAATTGTGGATTGCTTGCCAGGCGCCGAGCGCTGGCATCCTGCGCATCATCGGCGGGCAGCGCTGGTCGGCAGACGTGGGTGAGTTGGATGCTCAGCTGGCCAGGCGCGGGTAGCGTATACGATCGACCAGGTCCTGCACTTCCGCAGACGGCGGTGGCGTCATGCGGCTTACCGTAAGGGCGACAGCGAGGTTCAGGCACATGCCGATCGTGCCGATGCCCTCGGGGGAAATTCCCATCAGCCAGCTCGTGGCGACGTTCTCGCCCCACGGCGCGCCGGCCCACTGCAGAAACAGCCCCTTGAAGTACTCGATGTAGCCGTACGTGAATGCCAGGCCCACGAGCATCCCGGCAATCGCACCTTGCTTGTTGACGCGCTTGGAGAAAATTCCGAGCAGGATTGCGGGAAACAGCGAGGCTGCCGCCAAGCCGAAGGCAAACGCAACCACCTGGGCCACGAACGCTGGCGGGTAGTAGCCGAGCAGGCCCGCGATCAGGATCGCGAAACCTGCCGAGATTCGACCCGCCATGAGCTCGCGGCGCTCACTGATCCCAGGGGCAAAGATACCCTTGAGCAGGTCGTGCGAGACGGCAGCGGAGATCACGAGCAACAGTCCGGCGGCGGTCGACAGCGCTGCGGCGACTCCGCCGGCCGCTACGAGTGCGATAACCCACTGCGGTAGTCGGGCGATCTCGGGGTTGGCGAGCACCATGATGTCGGGATCGACTCTGAGCTCGTTGCCGCGCCAGCCGAAGCCGCTGGCGCGCTGGGCGAAGGCGGGATTCTGATCATTGTAGTACTGGATCCGACCATCGCCGTTGTGGTCCTGAAACTGCAGAAGCCCCGTGGCTTCCCAGGTGCGGAACCAGCTGGGTCTGTCGGTATAGGCAAGATTGCCCTGCGGATCTCCGACCTCGCCGGTCTGAATAGTCTCCGTGAGGTTGAGCCGCGCCATGGAGCCGACCGCGGGCGCCGTAAGATACAGCAGGCCGATGAACATCAGCGCCCAGCCTGCGGAATAGCGCGCGTCGCGCACGCGCGGAACGGTGAAGAACCGGACGATTACATGCGGCAGCCCGGCTGTGCCAATCATCAGCGCTGCCGTAATGCAGAATACATCGATCGTACTCTTGGTGCCGCTCGTATACGCTGGAAAACCCAGCGCCGTTACCACCTGATCGAGTTTCTGCAACAGGTATAGCGAATCACCCCGCACCGTGCTGCCGAAGGCGATCTGAGGTATCGCGACGCCCGTGATCTGCAGCGCGATGAACACCGCCGGCACCGTGTAGGCGAAGATCAGCACACAGTACTGCGCGATCTGCGTATAGGTTACGCCTTTCATCCCGCCGAGCACCGCATAGACGAACACGATCCCCATACCCACGATCAGGCCAACGCCGATCGGCACCTCGAGAAACCGCGAAAAGACGATGCCGACACCGCGCATCTGGCCTGCGACGTACGTAAACGAGATAAAGACCAGGCAAACTACGGCGACGATGCGTGCCGCACGGGAATCGTAGCGTTCGCCTATGAACTCGGGCACTGTGAACTTGCCGAACTTGCGAAGATACGGTGCGAGCAGGAGTGCGAGGAGCACATACCCGCCTGTCCAGCCCATGAGATATACCGAGCCGTCGTAGCCGAGAAACGAGATCAGGCCCGCCATCGAGATGAACGATGCCGCGGACATCCAATCCGCGGCTGTCGCCATGCCGTTGGCGATCGGGTGCACGTGCTTTCCGGCGACATAGAAATCACCGGTGTCTTTTGCTTTGGACCAGATCGCGATAGCGATGTAGACGACAAAGCTCGCGCCGACGACGAGATAGGTAAGCAGCTTTAGGCTCATGAGCCTGCCTATTCCTCGTCTACGTCGTGCTCGCGGTCGAGACGGTTCATGCGCCACGCATAGAAGAAGATGATGGCGATGAAGCAGAAGATCGAGCCCTGCTGTGCAAACCAGAAGCCGAGCTTGATGCCGAATATCGACACCTGGTCCAACGGGCCGGCAAGCACGATGCCGAAGCCGAAGGACACGACGAACCACACGATGAGGCAAGCTGCGACCAAGCGCAGATTGGCCTGCCAATAGCGACGTTTGGCTTCCAAATCACTCATCGGGATCCCCCTCCCGGACCGGACGCATAGTCTAGGCGCGAGGGGCGCGTGAATCCAGCCCAGGGCTGCAACTCGCAACGCACCTGGGCTTGTGCGGCCGAAGCTCCGAAATCTTTTGGCGAGGAGGCCGAGCGCTCAGTTCGATCGACTGGTCAGGCGCCAGCGCAGCTGTACTTGCAGCGTAGTCTCGATGCTGTCCGGATCAAGGCCGAGATACGCGCGTGCCGGACGGTCGCTTTCGACCCGCAGCCATTCGACCGCCAGTCTGAGGGTCGGTGACAGCTCGCGGTTGTAGGCGAGCGTGATGGCGTGGCCGGACTCGCTGTTATCGTCATCGGGCAGCAGATCCAGATCTTCAACCGCGAACTGGTCGAATCGCAGAGAGACTCGATGCCCGTTGTGCATCCGTGTGAGCATCAGATAACTCGCTTGGAACTCGTTCTCCACTGGGCGAGTGCCGTAGCGATTGATCACCGGCCCCATCGCCGTGTAACCACTCATCCATTGCGCCATGAGGCCGATATCCCAGGGCAGGCTGATCTGCACAGCCAGGTGATCGAAGTAGGTCTCCCAGGCATATTGACCGTCTGTTGCCAGTAGAAGATCAGCTCGGTTGTCGTAATGCGCCGCCTGAATCGACACGCGCTGGGCGTAGCGCCACTCGACGCCCGCGTAATAGCCTGGCGCGTGATCGATTTCGAGGAAGGGCTCCGCATAGGGCGCCTGTTTTTCCCGCAGGCGCGTGCCAGGCTGCAGCTGGGGCAACGGCGGTAACGGCAGCTGCTCGTGCCAGCGTGTCTGACGATCGTGTATGCCCCAGCCCTTCCAGGCCAGCAGCGTGCCTGTCGGGTCGTTACCGTAGAACGCGGCCGCGAAGACGCCGAGCTCGTGCGGGGATCCCGCGCCGCCGAGACGCCGCTGCAGTGACCATTCGGCGCCGAGCAGCTTGACCTCTTCGGCAATCCAGCTATTGATGGCAGAGGAGCTTATCGAGAACGGCGTCTCCCAGCCTGCGTCCGTGTTTTCCAGAGACAAGCGTGGATAGAACGCGCCGAGCTTGAACCGGTGCCGGGTCGGTGAGCGGGGTACCGGCCGCCACTCGAGGAAGGCCTCGGTCAAATCGAGCCCACTAGACCCGTCGTGCAGATAGTCGGCACCAAGCTGCGCGAACAGAGTTGGCGTGACGGCCTTGCGGTACTCGAACAGGAGCCTTTGCACGGCAAAGGTCGAATCTGATTCGTCGCGCCTAAGCTTGCCCAAGCCGCCGTTGAGCCAGCTCTGGTCACCCGTATCGACGGCCGTATAGCTCACGTTGTTCTGCACCAGCCAACGATGCGGTGATTCGCCCGGCCGCTGCTGCGCCGATACCGTACTGATGGCGGCGAGGAGCCCCAGAGCGGCCGTCTGATGAGCTTTCAGTAATGCGACCACGTGAGGCTCTCGCTGGTGTCGGCGTGGGGCGGACCGAGACGTTTCTCGAGATGGATTTGGATATCGGCACCCGCCTCGCCATGCACAGTGATGTCGGTGGGTGGTGGCAAGAGGCTCGCTCGTAGCCGCGGCGTATAAACTTCGACCGCATATTCATCCGCGGGTAGATCGGGCAGCTCAGCACTGCCGTTGGCGGACGTCACTGCAAAGTACGGGGTATCAATGACAACGACGTGAGCTTCCATGCTGTCGTGGATATTGCAGCCGAGGTCGACGATGCCAGGCTGATCGAACACGATTGGCGGGTAGGCCATGCCTTTGTAGAGGGGCAGTTCGAAAGGCTTCGGTCGCGAGAACGAATACACGTGGTGGCTGACCACATCGTGATTGGGAAACAGTACCGCCGTGCCGGTTTGAACGACGAGGACGTGCGGTGTGAATTGCTCCCCGCGCTGATCCATGACGGGAGGCGCGTCAGTATCTCGCTTGGGCGAGTCACCGCCGAGCGGGGTTGCATAGACTACGACGCCGGCGACGGGCAGGCCGTCTCTATCGAAGACATCCACTGTTAGCGTGGCCGCGGAAGCGACCGAGGCCAGGCAGGCCAACAGGCCCGCGGTCCAGAGCACGCCGGTGACTGCCGAACGACTGGGTGTGTCGTGATGGTTCATCCAGCACTCTGTCCGATCGCAGGGTTACGGAGCGATCTTAGGCTCGGTTGCTTGGGTCAGCCGTGATTCAGCGCACATTAATAGGGAAAATTACCAATTAGGATCAGTGGCTTAATCTACAAACCGCTAATAATTTCTAACTTCTTGGAGCAGTCTGTGCCGCGCAGCTCGTTCAGACAACGCGTACTGATTCTCGCAGCGACGCTCGTGACCTCGGTGCAGTTGCTGACGCTGCTCCCTGTCCTCAACGCCGTCAAAGCCGATGTAGAGCAACGGGCCCACCAGACGACGACGATTGGCGGGGCCGTCTTCGAGGAATTCATGCGCAGCCGGACCGAACAATTGCGGACGATCGTCGATGTGTTGGTATCCGACTTCGGATTCAAACAGGCGACAGCCGGTGCGGATATCCAGACCATTCGCTCAGCTCTCGCTAATCACAGCGCTAGGATTGACGCAGATATCGCGATGCTGCTCGATCTGGACGGCAATGTGCTCGCCAGCACCGATGGAATGCCTGGCAGCGCGGAGCTCGATGAGCTGAAGGCTGCCATCACGGGATCAGCCGAAGCCAACGCGGTCGACGCGGTCATCTACGTCGACGATGTTCCGTATCAAATTCTCGCCGTGCCGCTGCGCGCGCCCCTGCCGATTGCATGGGTGACCATGGGATTCCAGATAGGAGCTCAGCTCGCGGCGCGAATCGAGGTCTTGACCGGCCTGGAGGTCAGCTTCGTGGATCGAGCGCGTGGTATGGAAGTCGGGCTCATCGGATCGACGCTGCCGCCTGCTGGGCGCCCCGGTCTCGCGATGGCCCTAGCGACCTTTCAACCCGGCTCGATCGACAGTGCCACCCTCGGGGTTATGGGCAAGGACTACGTTACAGTGATGCGGCCCTTCCCAGGAGCCTCGCGAGAGGTTCAGGTTGCATTGCAGCTGTCGCTCGACGAGGCGATGGTGCGCTACCGGAGTATTCGAGCGATCCTCCTGCTGGTAACGCTGATATCGTTGATATTGGCGGTCGCAGGCGCGTACTGGCTAGCCCGGTCGGTTACCGAGCCGGTGAGCCGATTGGTGTCGGCGACCCGGCAGCTGCGGGAAGGTGTGTATACGGAGCGCATCGAGGTGCCGAAGTCGCACGAGCTCGGCGAGTTGGCGCACAGCTTCAATGCCATGCAGCAAGCCGTTGCGGAGCGCGAGGCGCGCATCGTCCATCAGGCGTATCACGACTCGCTGACGGGGCTGCCGAGCCGGGATCGGTTCTTGGAGCTCCTCGAGCCCACGCTCGCGGCGGGCGATGCGACGACCGTGATCAGCTTCTGCCTGGATCGGTTTGATCAGATCGCCTCATCGCTCGGTCACGACGCGAGCGACCAAGTTTTGAAGCTCGTCGCGGACATCTTGACCCGAAACCTACGCGACCAACAACTGCTGGGCCACCTGAGCGGCAATGAGTTTATCCTCGCGTTACCGGGCAATGACGTGGCGGTCGCCGGTCGATGGGTCCAGCATCTCAGTCATCTGCTTCATGCCGGTGTGACTCTATCTGGCGCGAACCTTTCCCTCCACGCTACGGCCGGCATCGCTTTGTTTCCTGCCCATAGCCGCAGCGGAATCGGTCTGCTGCGACGGGCGACGGTCGCGAGAGCAAATGCGTCAGCGGCGCACGAAGCCATGGCCGTGTTCGCGCCGGGAGACGAGCACCAGCATCGTCGCCAGATCCGGATCATCGGCGATTTCCCACGCGCATTGAGCCAGAACGAGTTGCGCCTGTTCGTTCAGCCGAAGATCAGCTGCGCGAACAATCGGGTTGTCGGCGCCGAGGCGTTAGTCCGCTGGGCGCATCCCGAGCTCGGGCTATTGGCGCCGGGCGACTTCGTCGAGTTGCTCGAGCGTGCCGGCAGCGTCGCGCACCTGACCCGCTGGGTGACCAGAGAGGCGATTCGCCAGTGTCGCATCTGGCGCGACGAGGGTCTGGAGGTTTCGATCGCGATCAATTTATCCGTGCATGATCTCGTCAACCAGTACCTACCCTACAATTTGCTAGAGATCGTCAAGGAGTATGGTCTCCGGCCCGATGATTTGACGCTCGAGGTGACGGAGAGCGCCATCATGCACAACGTGTCGCTGTCGCTGTCGGTGCTCGGATGTATCCGGGACCTCGGTTTCGGTACCGCATTGGATGACTTCGGTACCGGGCACTCGTCTTTGACGCAGCTGCGACGGTTGCCGTTAAACGAGCTTAAGATCGACAAATCGTTCGTGATGAACATGAGTTCCCAGAAGGACGATGTGATCGTGCGCGCAACCATCGATCTTGCGCACAGTCTCGGTCTGCGGGTCGTCGGTGAGGGTGTCGAATCCGCAGATCTGTTGGAGCGTTTGATAGAGCTCGGCTGCGAGTATGCCCAGGGGTATTACATCAGTCGGCCGATCGCGGCAGACGCGTTCGTCGCCTGGGCGCGCCAATGGCACCTCGCGCATGACGCAAACGTCGTAGAGCTCAGGCGCTACCCAACTGATAGATGAGGAGCGCGCCAAGGTAGCCCGCCGTCGTCATATAACACCACGCAAATATCGGCCATCGCCAGGTATTGGTTTCACGCTTGATGATCGCGAGAGTCGCGGCGCACTGCAGGCACCACGCGTAGAACACCAGCAGACCAAGCACCATAGGCAGCGTGAATACGGATCTACCGTCGGGCCAGCGCGCGGCGCCGAGACGCTCGGCCAGCGTGGCCTCGTCAGCCTCCGCGCCAACGGCGTAGATCGTACCGAGCACGGCCACCACGACCTCACGCGCCGGGAATCCGGCAATCACGGCGGCGGATACGCGCCAGTCCCAGCCCAGTGGTGTGAATACGGGCTCGACGAATCGGCCGGCGCGGCCGAGCCAGCTTTGTTCCAGATGTGCGGCCGCTGACGCGTTATCGATTGCGGTCAGCGCTGCAGCCAGCGGTTCGCCGGCCAGCGTCGTTTGTGCCGCGGCGACGTCGGCCTGCCGCTGCGTCTGGAGCTGCTCGGATTGCGGAAAGTAGGCCAGCGACCAGACGACGACGGCGACGGCGAAAATCACCGTGCCAGCGCGGCGCAAAAAGACTCGCGCGCGATCGAGTAGCTTGATCAGAACCGTGCGCGGATTGGGTATGTGGAATTCCGGCAGCGCCAGGATAAACGTCGGCTTTGGCCCTCGCAGAGCGGTCCTGCGCAAGATCAATGCCGTCGTCAGCCCGCCGACGATACCAAGCATATACAGACCAAACAGCACCAGCCCCTGCAGATTCAGCGGACCGACGCTGCGGCTGGGCACGAATGCCGCAATGAGCAATGCATAGATGGGTAGTCGTGCCGAGCAGGTCATGAACGGCGCTGCAAGTATGGTCGCGATCCGGTCACGCCGGTTTGGTATGACGCGCGTGGCCATGATCGCCGGCACGGCACAAGCAAAGCTCGATAACAGTGGAATTACTGACTGGCCCGAGAGCCCGACTGAACGCATGGCTCGATCGACGAGGAAAGCAGCGCGCGCGAGGTAACCCGTGTCTTCCATGATAATGATGAACAGGAAGAGGATCAGTAT